>NZ_CATKPU010000017.1:0-98337 GCF_949767825.1 Pseudomonas sp. IT-P258
AAAAAAATGCCCGGCCAATTGCCGGGCATTTTCATTTCTGCGACCCGGGTTACGGAGCTCAGTTTGCCGCTTGCGGTTGAGACTCGGTGGTCGCTCCGTTGCGGGCGATCACGGTCAGGATCGACAGCGCGGCGATCACCAGCCCTGGTGACGTTGCCAGCAGCACGCCCGTGGTGCCGGCACCGGCGGCGAGGATCTGGCCGGCGGCCAGGGGGCCTGCCACCGAGCCGAGCCGGCCGATGGCCACGGCCGCGCCGACTCCGGTGGCGCGCACCGATGTCGGGTAGGAAGGGGGCGCCAATGCATACAGCACCAGCTGTGCGGCCATGACGAACAACCCGACGGCAAACCCGGCGATGGCCATTGGCACGATACCCACCGACAGGCCGACCCCGGCCAGCGCCGCCAACACCCCGGCGTACACGAACAGGACCACTTTCAGGCCGTTGCAGCGGTCCAGCATCACCCCGCCGAGCAGCGAACCAATGGCGCCGCCGATGTTGAACAGCATCTGCACCATGCCTGCCTGGGGCTTGGTGAAGCCCTGTTCCAGCAACAGTGAAGGCAGCCAGTTGAGCAGCATGTACATCACGGTCAGGGTGAAGAAGTAGCTCAACCACAAGGCCAGCGTGCAGCGTGCGCGTCCTTCGCCGAACAGCGCCTGAGCGGTAGACGAGCGTGAGCTGCTGGTCGTGATGTGTTGCTGGCGGAACGCGGTGGATTCGGGCAGCAGCAGGGCCATCAGCGGCACTACGAGCAAGGGCGTCAGACCGCCGATGATGAAGGTGGTTTGCCAGTGCTCACTGGAAAACATCGCCACCACGGCCGCCAGCGCGCCGCCCAAGGGCACGCCGCAGTACATGACGCTGATGGCGGTACCGCGATGGCGCTCGCTCACGGCCTCGGCACACAAGGCAATCAGGTTGGGCAGGGCGGCACCCAGGCCCAGGCCGGTCATGAAGCGCACCAGCAGCAGGCTGGAGTAGTTCTCGACATAGGCGGTGCAGAGCGAGAAGACACCAAACAGCAGCACGGCGCCGACGAGGATTTTCTTGCGGCCGATACGATCGGCCACCCAGCCGCCAAAAAACGCACCCGGCAGCAGGCCGATGATCCCGGCGCTGAACACCCAGCCCATCATCTTCGGGTCCAGGGCAAAGCTCTGGCGCAATCCCGCGGCAGCGGTGCCGGCAGCCTGCAGATCGAACCCCTCGATCAGCGCAACGATAAAGCACAAAGCGATTGTCAGCGTCGAGCGACGCGATGGACTGTCCATGGGTGAACCTCATTGTTGTTTTTGTTATGCAGTCGAGCCCGCCATGTGTTTGGGGTGCCGTCGCTGACCGCTGGTGATTAAGATAACAAAGATAACTAAAAAAAGAACACCGTCCTGAAAATTGTAAAAAACACAAATAAAGTGTTTAAAAACAGTCTATTAAGAATGCATTCAGATGGTTATGTGAAAATAGATAATAATATTAATGTTCGATTATCGGTCATCTGCGATTGACGGCGACCCTTGGCTGTTTCCATTCTCTGGTCGTGAAGCCGGCAGTCCCGTGCGGATCCGGCACCCACGAACAACAATAAAAAGTGGACATCGAACATGCCAAAACGCCCTATGAACAGCGGTTCCGTAGCGTCACTTCCCTGCGTCTGCAGTGTCCATCCAGGGTGGGTCGTGGCACTGCTAGGCGTCAGCGTTCTGCCCTCTGAGCTGCGGGCCGAGGGGTTTATCGAGGACAGTCACGCAAACTTGACCCTGCGCAATTACTACATGGACCGTGACTACAAGGATGGCGGGGCCAAGTCTGCTGCGCGGGAGTGGGCCCAGGGGTTCATCCTTGGCATGGAGTCGGGGTTTACCGAAGGGGTTGTGGGTTTCGGTCTGGACGTTCGCGGGTTGCTGGGGGTCAAGCTCGACTCCGCGCCGCATCGCAGCGGCACCGAGTTGTTGCCGGTGTCGGCCAGCGACAAGCGCGCGGCGGATGAATATTCACGGCTCGCCCCGACAGCCAAACTAAGATTTGCCCAATCCACGGTGAAGAGCGGCGATGTCTCGATTTTCCTGCCGTTCGCTTTCGCCAGCCCATCGCGACTGTTGCCACAGACCTTTCGCGGCACGACCCTCAGTTCCAAAGATTTCGATGGCCTGACCCTCAACACCGGCTACATCGACCGCATCAACAAGCGCGATTCCACGGACTATCAGGCCATGAGTATCGCCACGCCAAACCGGCGATTCAACGGCGCCGCCACGACCTCGCATCTGGCGTACGTGGGGGGCGATTATCAGGTCAACAAAGAACTCAGTCTGCGCGCCTACCATGCGGAGGTGGCCGAGTTGTACCAACAGGACACCCTGGCGCTGCTGCACAACCTGCCGCTCGGCGACGGTGTGTTCACCAGTGACTTGCGCAGTTTTTTCAGCCGTGAGGATGGCGCCGCCAAAGCGGGTGAGGTGGACAACCGCAACCTCTCGGCATTGTTCGGCTACCGCCTCGGCGGGCACCGTGTGAGCCTCGGCTACATGCATTCCAGCGGCGACACGGCGACGCCCTACATCTCCGGCACGGAGTTGATGGGCATGAGCGAACAGACCATGGCTTCGGATTTTCTCAACGCCAAGGAGCGCACCTGGCAAGCGATCTATGACTACGACTTCGTCGCGTCCGGGGTGCCCGGCTTGAAGGGAAGGTTGCGTTACGTGCGCGGCGACAACATTGAGCTGGCCGCCTTCAACGCCGAGGACCGCAAAGAGCGCGAATTCCAGATGGAACTGGGTTATGTGATTCAGAGCGGTCCGCTGAAAAACGTCGGGCTGTTGGCGCGCAAGGCGATCTATCGCAACGACTTCCCGAGCGGTACGGCCTTTCGTGACGAAAACCAGACCCGGTTCCAGGTGCTCTACACCTTGCCTATCTGGTAACGCCAAGTTGCTCGATGTTCCTGGCCGGCCACCCCTCGGGGGTGTGCCGGCATAACGCGTTCAGTCCTGATAAACCTTCTTGAGCAGGCGCAGCAGTTCTTCGCGTTCCCCGCCGGTCAGCGCTGACGTGGAGTCGAAATCGCTTTGCGCGGCGATTTGCTTGAGCTCCTTGAGCAAAGTTTCGCCGGTCTTGCTCAGGAAGATCCCGTAGGAGCGTTTGTCCGGCTTGCAACGCACCCGCACCGCCAGCGCGCGGCTTTCCAGTTTATTGAGCAGCGGCACCACCTGCGGCGGCTCGATGGCCAGGGCCCGGGCCAGGTCGGCCTGCATCAGCCCCGGATTCTGGTCGATGATCGCCAGGGCCGAGAACTGCGCGGGGCGCAGGTCGTGGGCTGACAGGCGACCGATCAGGTTCTGGAACAGCTTGAGTTGGGCGCGCCGCATCGCGTAGCCGATCAGGTCATCCAGTGCCGAATCCAGCGGTGCCTGCAGCTCGGCGGTGGCGGACGGGGACTCGCTCTGGTCGGCGAGGGGAGAGGGCTTGGCCATTGCGGGTGAATCCTGAAGAGGTGGAGGTTAACAAGTGTATCTAGTTTGCCGGGGTTGGCCGCTGATAGCTATGCCCGTCGTTCACCGCGATGGGGTGGAAGGATATTTGCGGGTAGATAAAAAAATGGTTAATTAGATTAATAGTTAATTGACATAACTAAATCGCTCCTTTAATTTCCAGTCATCTTCAAGCCAAGAACAAGAGAGCATCGCCATGAGCAATTACGAAGGTCGCTGGACAACCGTCAAGGTCGAGATCGAAGAAGGCATCGCCTGGGTCATCCTCAATCGCCCGGAAAAACGCAACGCCATGAGCCCGACGCTCAACCGGGAAATGATCGATGTGCTGGAAACCCTGGAGCAGGACCCGGCGGCCGGCGTGTTGGTGCTGACCGGTGCCGGTGACGCCTGGACCGCGGGCATGGACCTCAAGGAGTACTTTCGCGAAGTGGACGCGGGCCCGGAGATCCTCCAGGAAAAAATCCGCCGCGAAGCCTCGCAATGGCAATGGAAACTGTTGCGCATGTACGCCAAGCCAACCATCGCCATGGTCAACGGCTGGTGCTTCGGTGGCGGCTTCAGTCCGCTGGTGGCCTGTGACCTGGCGATCTGCGCCGATGAAGCAACCTTCGGCCTCTCGGAAATCAACTGGGGCATCCCGCCGGGCAACCTGGTGAGCAAGGCCATGGCCGACACCGTGGGCCACCGTCAATCGCTGTACTACATCATGACCGGCAAGACCTTCGGTGGGCAGAAAGCCGCCGAGATGGGCCTGGTCAACGAAAGCGTGCCCCTGGCGCAACTGCGTGAAGTCACCGTGGATCTGGCGCGCAACCTGCTGGAGAAAAACCCGGTGGTGCTGCGTGCGGCCAAGCATGGCTTCAAGCGCTGCCGCGAGCTGACCTGGGAGCAGAACGAGGACTACCTGTACGCCAAGCTCGACCAGTCGCGCCTGCTCGACACCGAAGGTGGTCGCGAACAGGGCATGAAGCAGTTCCTCGACGACAAGAGCATCAAGCCCGGTCTGCAGGCCTACAAGCGCTGAGACTGATCGCCGGGTGCATGTCTGCCCCGGCGCTCTGTATCGCTCGACTGTATTCCCGATAAAGACAATAAAGAGGAATCACCATGCTGGACGTGCCCCTGCTGATTGGCGGCCAGTCGCTGCCTGCCCGCGACGGTCGGACCTTCGAACGCCGCAACCCGGTGACCGGTGAAGTGGTATCGCGGGTAGCCGCCGCCACCCTGGAAGATGCCGATGCCGCGGTGGCTGCGGCCCAGGCAGCGTTTCCCGCCTGGGCCGCCCTGGCGCCCAATGAACGTCGCACCCGTTTGCTCAAGGCCGCCGAGCAGTTGCAGGCGCGCAGCGACGAGTTCATTGCTGCGGCTGGCGAAACCGGGGCCATGGCCAACTGGTACGGTTTCAACGTGCGGCTGGCGGCCAACATGCTGCGTGAAGCGGCGTCGATGACCACCCAGATCAATGGCGAAGTCATCCCTTCGGATGTGCCGGGCAGTTTTGCCATGGCCCTGCGCCAACCCTGCGGTGTGGTGTTGGGCATTGCCCCGTGGAACGCCCCGGTGATTCTCGCCACCCGCGCCATCGCCATGCCGCTGGCGTGCGGCAATACCGTGGTGCTCAAGGCTTCGGAGCTGAGCCCGGCGGCACACCGCCTGATCGGCCTGGTCTTGCAGGATGCCGGATTGGGCGATGGCGTGGTCAACGTCATCAGTAATGCCCCGGCCGATGCCCCGGCGATTGTCGAGCGGCTGATCGCCAACCCGGCGGTGCGGCGGGTCAACTTCACCGGTTCGACCCATGTCGGGCGCATCGTTGGTGAGCTCTCGGCGCGTCACCTCAAACCGGCGCTGCTGGAGCTGGGCGGCAAGGCGCCGTTGCTGGTGCTCGATGATGCCGACCTGGATGCAGCGGTGGCGGCGGCAGCCTTTGGCGCGTATTTCAATCAGGGCCAGATCTGCATGTCCACTGAACGGCTGATCGTCGATGCCAAGGTTGCCGATGCCTTCGTCGCCAAACTGGCGGCCAAGGTCGAGACCTTGCGCGCCGGTGATCCTGCGGCGACGGATTCAGTGCTCGGTTCGCTGGTCGATGCCAGTGCCGGCACGCGCATCAAGTCGCTGATCGATGATGCCGTCGCCAAGGGCGCGCGGCTGGTGATTGGCGGGCAACTGGAAGGCAGCATTTTGCAGCCGACCCTGCTCGATGGTGTCAACGAGAGCATGCGCCTGTACCGCGAAGAGTCCTTCGGCCCGGTAGCGGTGTTGTTGCGTGGTGATGGCGATGAAGCGTTGTTGCGTCTGGCCAACGATTCCGAGTTCGGGTTGTCGGCGGCGATCTTCAGCCGTGATACCGGGCGTGCCCTGGCGCTGGCCCAACGGGTCGAGTCGGGCATCTGCCATATCAATGGCCCGACCGTGCACGACGAAGCGCAAATGCCCTTCGGCGGGGTCAAGTCCAGCGGCTACGGCAGCTTTGGCGGCAAGGCATCCATCGAGCATTTCACTCAGTTGCGCTGGGTCACCTTGCAGCATGGACCACGGCATTACCCGATCTGAACCGCAGAAATAACAATAAAAAAGGCTGCAGCTACCACCATGCCCATTCGTGCGGCTTGGTGGTAGCGTGCCTTGATGGAGAACAAGCACGTGAGTTCCGAATTCAGATCGCAACCCCACACCGAGGCCGGCGCGCCGCGCTACCGCCACGTGTCCATCGGTCGCGCCGCGGTCGAGGTGACAGAGCGGCAGGGCGCATTGCACATGCGTTCCCTGGAGCCATTGGCCGAGTATCCGCCGCGCCTGCTTGACCGTCTGGTGCATTGGGCCCGGGTGCGTCCCGAGCAGACTTTCATTGCCGCCCGCCAGGCCGACGGTGAGTGGCGCCGGGTCAGCTATGCCGAGATGCTCGACAGCGTTCGCGCCATTGCCCAGCGCTTATTGAGTTACGGGCTGTGCGCAGAGAAACCGTTGGTGCTGCTTTCGGGCAACGACATCGAACATTTGCAACTGGCGTTCGGTGCCCTGTACGCGGGCATTCCCTACTGCCCGGTATCGCCGGCCTATTCGCTGTTGTCCCAGGATTTCGCCAAGCTGCGTCACGTCTGCGAGCTGCTGCAGCCCGGCCTGGTGTTTGTCAGTGACGCCGCGGCCTACCAACGCGCCATCGAGGCGGTGCTGCCGGCCCAAACGCCATTGATCACCGTCCGTGGCCAAATCGCCGGGCGTAACCAGGTCAGCTTTGCCAGCCTGCTTGAGCAGCCGGGCGGGGCCGAGGCCGAAGCCGCGTTTGCCGGCACGGGGCCGGACAGCATCGCCAAGTTCCTGTTCACCTCTGGCTCGACCAAACTGCCCAAGGCGGTGATCACCACCCAGCGCATGCTGTGCTCTAACCAACAGATGCTGTTGCAGACGTTTCCGGTGTTCGGCGAAGAACCGCCGGTGCTGGTGGACTGGCTGCCATGGAACCACACCTTCGGCGGCAGCCATAACGTCGGCATCGTGCTCTACAACGGTGGCAGCTTTTACCTGGACGACGGCAAGCCCACGGCGCAGGGTTTCGCGCAGACCCTGCGTAACCTCAAGGAAGTGTCGCCCACCGCCTACCTGACCGTGCCCAAGGGCTGGGAGGAACTGGCCTCGGCACTGGAGCAGGACGCGGAGTTGCGGGAGATCTTTTTCAAGCGCATCAGCCTGTTTTTCTTTGCTGCGGCCGGTCTGTCGCAAAGCGTCTGGGACCGCCTCGACCGGATCAGCGAACAGCACTGCGGCGAGCGTATCCGCATGATGGCCGGGCTCGGCATGACCGAGGCTTCACCGTCCTGCACCTTCACCACCGGGCCGTTGTCCATGGCCGGTTATGTCGGCTTGCCGGCGCCCGGTTGCGAGGTGCGCCTGGTGCCGGTGGACGGCAAGCTGGAAGGGCGCTTTCGTGGGCCGCACATCATGCCCGGCTACTGGCGGTCACCGCAGCAGACGCTCGATGCGTTCGACCCGCAGGGCTTCTACTGTTCCGGCGATGCGCTCAAGCTCGCCGACCCGCGTGATCCGCAATTGGGGCTGATGTTCGACGGGCGTATCGCCGAAGATTTCAAATTGTCATCCGGCGTGTTTGTCAGCGTCGGGCCCTTGCGCAGTCGTGCGGTGCTCGAAGGTTCGCCCTATGTCCAGGACCTGGTGGTGACCGCGCCGGATCGCGAATGCCTGGGCGCGTTGGTGTTTGCGCGGATGTTCGAATGTCGACGGCTATCAGGGTTGGCGGCCAGTGCCAGTGACACCGAGGTGTTGGCCAGCGCGCCGGTGCGCGAATGGTTTGCCGGCTGGTTGCAGCGACTCAATCGCGACGCCACGGGCAATGCCAGTCGCCTGGAATGGATCGCCTTGCTCGACGAGCCGGCGTCTATCGACCGGGGTGAAATCACCGACAAGGGCTCGATCAATCAGCGTGCGGTATTGCAGTGGCGCGCGGAGCAGGTCGAGGCGCTGTATCGCGGGCTCGATCCGGCCATCCTGCGTGCCGGGGCGAAGTCGTGAGCGAAGTCCTGAACACCGGCGGGCAGTACTCGGCTTTTACCGATGCGGCGATTTTCGATGCGGTGCGCACGCCGTGGGTGGACCTCGGCGGGGCGTTGGCCGAGGTGTCGCCGATCGACCTGGGCATCAAGGTCGGGCGCGAAGTACTGGCGCGCGCGCAAGTCGATCCGCTGGCGGTCGACAGCGTGCTGGCGGGCTCCATGGCCCAGGCCAGCTTCGATGCCTACCTGCTGCCACGGCACATTGGCCTCTACAGCGGCGTGGCGCAGTCGGTACCGGCACTGGGGGTGCAGCGCATCTGCGCCACCGGTTTCGAACTGCTGCGCCAGGCCGCCAGGCAATTGGATGACGGCGTGCAATTGGCTCTGTGCGTGGCCACCGAATCGATGTCGCGCAATCCGATTGCGGCCTATACCCATCGAGGTGGCTTCCGCCTTGGCGCGCAAGTGCAGTTCAAGGATTTTCTCTGGGAAGCCTTGTACGACCCGGCCCCCGGGGTGGACATGATCACCACCGCCGACAACCTGGCGCGGCGTTATGGGCTGAGTCGCGAAGCGGTGGACGCCTACGCCTGTGCCAGTCATCAGCAGGCGTTTGCGGCACAACAAGCGGGGTGGCTGGCACCCGAGATCGTTGCCGTGGGGCATCAGGTGTTCGAACTGCAAGGCTATCAGCCACGGGGCATCCGCCTGTCACGCGGTGTCGCCACGGTGAGTCAGGACAGCCACCCACGACCCGGTGACATCGCGGCGTTGGCCCGGTTGCGCAGCGTGCACGAAGACGGGGTGCAAACCGCCGGCAACAGTTGTGCGGTGGTTGATGGCGCGGCGGCTGCCCTGGTCGGGCGCGCTTCGGCCTGTCGGGATACACACTTGGCCTTGCTGCGGGCCAGCGCGGTGGTCGGGGTGGCGCCGGAGTTCATGGGCATCGGTCCGGCACCGGCGATTCGCCTGCTGTTGCAACGCAGCGGCCTGAACCTGGAGCAGATCGGTCGCTTTGAAATCAACGAAGCCCAGGCCGCCCAGGTCCTGGCGGTGGCTCAGGAACTGGAACTGGACCCTTCGCGTCTGAACGTCCAGGGCGGTTCGTTGGCGCTTGGCCACCCCTTGGCCGCCAGCGGCTTGCGTCTGGTGCTGACCCTGGCCCGACAACTGCGTGAGCACAATCTGCGTTACGGCGTCGCCGCGGCCTGTGTTGGCGGCGGGCAGGGCATGGCGCTATTGATAGAGAACCCGGCCTGGTGTGCTTGAGATTTCCTCGGCTGGCGGACAGCCTGTGTTGTCCGCTAATGAACGGTTCGTGAGGGTATTGATCTTGCTGCAACGGGGCGTCCAGCCCCGACGCTACTTGACCTCCTCAACTTCATAATTCACATAGCCAAACTCATTGCTGCGAACCGCCATGTATTTGCCGTTTTGCTCGAATACTGTGGCCTCGAAGGGCGTACCGCCGAGTGTTGTCACCAGATGCCCGTCCTTGATTTCATATTTGGCCGGCACGCCAAACTGGCCGTCATGCAGCAGGTTCAGGTATTCCCCTTGCGTAGGCGGCTTGCCATCGACGCTGGTGACCAGGCGTTGGCCTCCTGTTCCATAGACGATCTCGAACGTCTGGCCCGTGACGGTATTGCGCACCTTGATGGTCTTACCCACCACGTAGGCTTGCAACTGCTCGTTAGTGAGCGCTTTGGCGCCTTCGCTTTTCAGCTGGTCGATGGTTTTGCCAGCAGCGACAAGCTTGCTGTCCTCAACGGTCGGCGTGTACCAGATCGGCGAAGTCCACGCACGCTCCTGGACGGTGGCCGAGACATCGGCCGGTGGCGGCACTTGCAACTTGGCCGCGTCATAGGTGCTCCAGCGCGGGGTCGGAATCTGGAGCACGCGGGCGTAGTAGAACGCGTGCTGGGCCGGATCGAAATCCGGATCGACCCAGACTTTTTTCAGCTCGGTGGCACCAATGGTATTGGTGTAAGTCGCCTTGGAAACATCGACCGTGGAACCCACCGGTGGGATTTTGCCGGTGGCCTGGTCCGGTTGGCGATCACCGGACCAGGCGACGTCGTAGATCTTCTCGAAGGTCTGGCCGTTTTTGGTCCAGCCCTTGATGATCTGGATTCGGTCGAGGTTGCCATCGTCGACATCCTTGACCGCCCACACCACGAAGGACGGCGCCTGTTTGCCCTGTTTTGCCGGCAAGTCGCCGCCCATGGGAACGCCCTTGGCGTAGGCCGCATGCACCCAGTCTTTTTCATTCCACAAACCGCTGTCGAAGCCCCAGCCACCAAACATGCGCACGGGGATGCGCACGCCGCTGGTGCCATAGACTTCTTTGCGCTTCATGGCATCGAAGATCGCTTCGCGGGTGTTTTCTTCGGCCCAGACACCGGCCAGACCGGAAGTGCTGGTTTGCAAGGCAATCAACCCCGAGTTCTGTTTGCCGGAAAGACGCGCCGCCGGGGTGCTGTCGGTAAAGCCGTGGGAGCCGAAGTTGTAGCTTTGGGAATAAGGAATCACCCCATTGTGCGAGTCGCTGGCGCCGACCACGCCCATTTTGTAGGGGTTGTATCCACGGGCTTGCTGCAAAGCCATGCCGTTTTGCCAGGCTTGCCTTACGTAACTGCCATTGATTTTCGACGTGCTGTTGTCGATGCCGAGCAGGAAATTCATGATTTCATAATTGGCAAATTCGTCTGTCGGCGACAGTTCGGGGTGGGTTTCCGAGGTGCCCTTTACCTGGTGAATTTCGGTGAGGGATTCATTGCGCATCCGCGTCTCGGCCCAGGCGGCATCGATGGGGCGGCCACGGTCATCTACGTCCACTGGGAACATCAGGCCGTTGCTGAGATTGGCGTTGTGGGAGATCGCCAGCACCTCGTTGCCTTTTTTGCGTTGATCGTCCATCCAGCCCCACAAATCCTCCGGTTTGTCCGAATCGAGGGCTGTGAAGGGCAGGTCCGGCACCTTCTTCGAGTCGCGAAAAAACACATTGCGGTGCATGTTTTGATTGTTGGGGGCCGAGGTCCATTCATAGGCGACAAACGTGGTGAACTTGCCGGGCTTGTAGTACTTGTCGGCGATGGCGATGCTCTGCTGCCAGATATTGCCGGCGACCTTCGGATCGATCAGCTCCTTGATCGGGTGGCTCAAGCTGCCGGCGATCCATTTGAACACCCGGTTGAAATCTTCCGGGGTTTTGACAATCAGCTTTTGCGCGATGGGCTGCTTGCTGAAGTCTGACTTCGGATCGTTGGCCAGGGCGATTACGCCCACGTATTCCGAGTGGTCGGTCACGCCATGGAAATCCAGCGGGCGACCCTTGAGTTGTACTTCAAACCCCATTGGATGCTTGATCGGCATCCCCAGTGAGAATTGGTACGTCTGCTCGGGATCGACCTGGTGGTTGCCGATCAGGTAGGCATCAATTGACCAGGAGCTGTGCGAGTGCGTCTGGCCAAAGTAAACCTCGCGATCCGGGTTGCCCTCTGCCAATGCCAGCGTGCTGACAGTAAACACGGCGCAACCGAGCAGTGTTGGTGCGGTGAAGTGTGTAGGGTTTTTCATATTCCACGTCTCCGGAATACGGCAATGACAGGGTGCAACTCAGGACAGGAAACTCGAGACTCTTTCGAAAAACCAGAAGGCAGCCAGCGTGCCCAACCCGTAAGAAGCAATTGGTCGGGCATACAGGACTGCAGGCTGTGGCAATCGACAACGCAGCAGCAGTTCGCGCAGGCTCAACACGACGGCGACGAACATCAACTGGCCGATCTCGACGCCGACATTGAAGGTGAACAGCGCCAGCGGCAGGTCGCGCTGCGGCAATCCGATTTGCGCCAGCGCACCGGCAAAACCGAAGCCATGCAACAAGCCAAAACAGAACGCCACCACCCATGGCCACTGGAGTGTGAAACTGGTTTCGTCACGGTTCTTGCGGGCGATTTCCACTGCCAGCAACAGAATGCTCAGCGCGATCGTCGCTTCCACAGGAGGGCCGGGCAGCCGCACCGCACCCAGTGTAGCGAGTGCCAGAGTGACGGAATGGGCGAGGGTGAATGCGGTGATGGTCTTCACCAGCATCCAGCCATTACTCACCAGCAACAGGAGACCGAAGACGAACAGCAGGTGATCGAAGCCTCCCAGGATGTGCTGGATGCCATGGACCAGAAATGCACCGGCCACCGAAAACGCTCCCGGCGTGGCAGCGATCTCTATCCAGGGTTGCGCAGGGTGGACGAGGGTGGTCGTCAGGCTGCCATCCAGGCGCGAGACACGCACCAGCACATCGGTGATGCTCGCTTGCAGACCGATGAATTCAATACGTTGCCCGACCAGCCCTGCGGGACCGGCATCAATGACGCGACGCTCGATCAGTGAATCGTTCAGTTCGCTTTCCACGGGCTCAACGACAGTACGAATACCTTCGGCAAACCGGAGCGCAATCGGCAATCGCATGCCTGAAAGCAGCGGCGTGCGCCACAATGCGTCATAGCGCCCGACGGCCGTTTCGTTGAGTTCCAGGTAAGCAGGGCGCGACTCATGGGCCATGGCCGGCAGCCCCATGAGCCAGAGCACCAACATCAGCCAGACTGCGCGCCTCATCGCGACTGCTGCGTCTGTGTGGCGGCAATCGCACCGGAAGAAGCAGGCATCATCACTACGACCTCATAGCGTGCTTTCAGTGCATCGAAACTCGCGCGTTTCGATGCACTGCGCTGTTCGGACAACCAATCGGACTTGACCTGCCGGGCCACGGTTTCGAAGGGCGGAGGAGGTGATTTGGTCAGTGCATCAATCCACACCAGATGCCAGCCAAAACCCGACTCCACAGGCCCCGCCCACCCCCCCGGCGTTTGTTTGAACAATGAAGTGGCGAACGTTGAACCAAAGACCCGCGCCACCTGATCCCGGGATTGTTCTGTATAGGCGTTTTTGAACATGAAGGCATCGCCTTCACCGCTGTTCTTGTCAGGCAGCCCACTGAGTGCGGACTGAGCCTGCGCTTGCGCATCCGCGCCACGTTTGTCGAAGGCGAAAAACAAATGATGGAAGGTCAAAAGTGGCGGCGGGGCATATTGGTCCTGATGCTGGTTGTACCAAGTCTCAAGTACACCGGGTGCCGGTTCGCGAAGTGACGCTATATCCTCGGCGAGGAAGTCCATTTTTTGCGCCAGTCGGCGGCGAATAATAGTGTCGTCTTTATCCAGGCCAAGTTTCAGTGCTTCGCGATAGAGGATTTCCTCTTTCACATATTCCTCAATCAGACCCTGCAACTGTTGCTCCGATGCGGGTCGTTGCCATCGTGCCAGCCAGGAAATCGCGATCCGCTGAACAACTTCGGGGGTGATTTCGATGCGTTGCGGATCTTGATCAAGGGTTGAACGGTGTAAACCTCCGTACAACACAAAGAGTGCAAAGCCTGCGATCAGAAAGTGCAATAGCGGCTGGTGGAGACATCGCTTGATTAACGAAAATCGAGATTCTTTCGCTTCGCAGACGCTAGAGTTCATGACTTATTGCCCCACGCCATTCTGCGAATGGTTTTCGCAGCAGAACGGAGTATTGCTGCTGTGACGCAACTTTCCACCAAGGCTAATCACCATAAGCACTATGGCTTAGTCGCAATCGGATTAACCAATTCCCCTAGGCCGTCCAGTCTTCTGTCTATACAGTCCGGGACGGAGCGCATGTCGCCATTTTCACCCGTCAGCGCGGCTTTCGGTGCAACGGGTTGATACGGCTGCGATATGACCGCTATCCCAACGACGCCACGCTATTGAGCAAGGTCTTGACCAGTTGCGCCTGGCGCGTGGCGCCGGTCTTGGCGAACACTCCGCGCAGGTGGGCGCGCACGGTGTTGCGCGAAACCCCGAGTGCCTCGGCCGTCTCGTCGAGGGTCTGGCCGTCCATGACCAGCATGGCCACTTCGGTTTCCGTGCGGGTCAGCTGGAACAGGCTGCGCAGCAGGTCTCGGGAGGCTTGGGGCGAGTCGGCGGGATCGCGGATGAATACCACCACTGCGGGGCGTCGGGCGCTGTTGTGGGTCTGGTAGTTCATGGCAATCGGGCGCAGCAGCAAGTTCAGCGGCATCTCGCCGCTGGGCCGCGACAGGGTCAGGACTTGCAGGTCGTCGAGGCCCCGCGGGCGCTGTTTCAGCACCGCCTGGATGGCCTGCTGCAGTGTGCGGTTCTCATGGTTGGCGAAGGCACAGAGCTTGTCGTGCTTGCACTCCAGGCCGTCATGGCTGTCGAACAGGCGCTGGGCGGCACGGTTGCAGCGCATCATCCGGCCGTTCTCGTCGAGGATGGCCGTGCCCACCATCAGGCGGTCGATGGTGGCCGCGTAGAGCTGGCGTTCGGCATCCAGTTGATCCACCGCCGAGTGCAGGTCCACCGCCTGTTGCAGGTGCGGCAACAACAGGCGGATCAGGTTGAGCTGCGCCGGGGTGAAGGCTTCGCTGGCGTGGTCGCGGCAGGCGAACAGCGCGCAGTGCATGCCGGCGGCGGTGCGCATGTTGGCCACCAGCACATCGCGCAGGTCCAGGGGCTGCAGGTAGTTGCGGTAGAAATCATGGGCCAGCCAGGCCTCTGTGCCCAGCACCTGGTCGGCACTGGCCACCTGGTCCGCGGGCCAGTCGAGGAACGGGCAGATCGAATAGAAGTGCTCGCTGTAGGAGGGCTCGCCGGGCAACAGCGCGCCATGCACCGAGGCATTGACGATCAGCCCGGGGCGTTCATGGTCGGGGTTGCGCAGCACCAGGGTGAAGAAGCTGACGGCGAAGCGCTGGCGCAGGGCTTCGAGCAAACTGGCCCAGGGCGTTGGCTCCAGCGTGCCGTGGTAGACCAGCCCGAGCAGGCTGCTGAGCTCGGCAGAGGGGATGTCGATGCTGGCGTGCAGGTCCGGGCAGGTGGAAAAGGGCAGGGTCATGCGCGCCTCTTTGGCTGCGTGTTGTCATGGGCGAGTATCGACCGGGGTTACGACAGCAAAATCGTCCGTTTGGCCTAGGGGCGCAGCGCATGCCCAAGGGGCAGGCTGCGCCCGGCAGCCGTTACAGCGCCAGCAGGGCTTCGACGATGCGTTCGGCGGCGGCCTCGGCGGACTCGAACTGGGTGTCGATGTGGATGTCCGGCGCCACCGGCGGCTCGTAGGGTGAGTCGATGCCAGTGAAGTTTTTCAGCTCACCGCGCCGGGCCTTGAGGTACAGGCCCTTGGGGTCGCGCTGCTCGGCCAGGGCCAGCGGCGCATCGATGAAGATCTCGAGGAAGTTGCCGTCGCCTGTCAGACTGCGGGCCATGTCACGCTCGGCACGGAACGGCGAGATGAACGAGACCAGGGTGATCAGCCCGGCATCGAGCATCAGCCTGGCCACCTCCGAAACCCGTCGGATGTTTTCCACCCGGTCGGCTTCGGTAAAACCCAGGTCGCGGTTCAGACCGTGGCGCACGTTATCACCGTCGAGCAGGTAGGTGTGCCGGCCCAGGGCATGCAGCTTGCGTTCGACCAGGTTGGCGATGGTCGACTTGCCCGCGCCGGACAAACCGGTAAACCACAGCACTCGCGGCGATTGGCCCTTGAGCGCGGCGTGGGCCTCGCGGTTGACGTCGATGGCCTGCCAGTGCACGTTCTGCGCACGGCGCAAGGCGAAGTGCAGCATGCCGGCGCCGACCGTGCGATTACTCAGGCGGTCGATGACGATAAAGCCTCCGGTGTCGCGGTTGTCGGCATAGGCATCGAAGGCGATCGGCCGGTCCAGGTGCAGGTTGCACACGCCAATGCCATTCAGTTCCAGGGTCTTGGCCGCCAGATGCTCGAGGCTGTTCACATCGACCCGGTGCTTGAGGTTGGCGCAGCTCATGCCAACGGTGCGGTAACCGATTTTCATCAGGTACGGGCGGCCCGGCAACAGGGGCTGTTCGTCCATCCAGACCAGGGTCGCTTCGAACTGGTCGGCCACCGCCGGCGGGGCGTCGGCCAGGGCGATCACATCGCCGCGGCTGATGTCGATCTCGTCCTTGAGGGTCAGGGTCACGGCCTGGCCGCACAGGGCTTGCTGCTGCTCCCCGGCGCTGCCCAGGATACCGGTGATCTCGCTCTGCTGGCCCGAGGGCAGCACGCGGATACGCTCGCCGACGCTCACGCTGCCGGCCACGACGTTGCCGCAATAGCCACGAAAATCCAGGTTCGGCCGGTTCACCCACTGCACCGGCAAACGGAACGCCGCATTGCTCTGCCGGTCCTGCTCCAGCGGTACGTCTTCAAGGTAGGCGAGCAGACTCGGGCCCTGGTACCAGGGCGTGTTGGGGCTGGCCTGGAGCATGTTGTCACCGCGCAGTGCCGACAGCGGGATGCACTGGATATCCAGCAGGCCGATCTGCGCGGCGAAGGCGCGATACTCGGCTTCGATGCGCTCGAACAATGCCTGGGAATAGTCCACCAGGTCGAGCTTGTTGATCGCCACCACCACCTTGCGAATACCCAGCAGCGACACCAGGTAACTGTGTCGGCGGGTCTGGGTCAGCAAGCCCTGGCGGGCGTCGATGAGGATCACCGCCAGGTCGGCGGTGGACGCGCCGGTGACCATGTTGCGGGTGTACTGTTCGTGGCCGGGTGTGTCGGCGACGATGAACTTGCGCTTGTCGGTGGCAAAAAAACGGTAAGCCACATCGATGGTGATGCCTTGCTCGCGCTCGGCGCTCAGGCCGTCCACCAGCAGGGCGAAATCCAGTTCGTCACCCTGGGTACCGAGCTTTTTCGAGTCGGCTTCGAGCTGGCCCAACTGGTCCTCGAACAGCACCTTGGATTCATACAGCAGGCGGCCGATCAGGGTGCTCTTGCCGTCGTCGACACTGCCACAGGTGATGAAGCGCAGCAGTTGCTTGTTCTGCTGTTGTTGCAGGTAGGGCGTCAGGTCGCCATTGCGTGCATCGGTGATCGCGTTCATCAGAAATACCCCTCTTGTTTCTTCTTCTCCATGGAGCCCGCCGAATCGCTGTCGATCAGGCGGCCCTGGCGTTCCGAGGTGCGGCTGACCAGCATTTCGCTGATGATCGCCGGCAGGTTGTCGGCGTCACTGTCGATGGCGCCGGTCAACGGGTAGCAGCCCAGGGTGCGGAAGCGCACCTTGCGCAGTTCCGGGGTTTCTCCCGGCAGCAGCGGCAAGCGCTCGTCGTCGACCATGATCAGCGTGCCGTCACGGCGCACCACCGGGCGCTCCTTGGCGAAGTACAAAGGCACGATGGGGATCTGTTCCAGGTAGATGTATTGCCAGATATCCAGCTCGGTCCAGTTCGACAGGGGGAACACCCGCAGGCTTTCACCTTTGCGCTTGCGGGTGTTGTACAGGCGCCAGAGCTCCGGGCGTTGCTGCTTGGGGTCCCAGCGGTGCTGCTCGGAGCGCAGGGAAAACACCCGCTCCTTGGCCCGCGACTTTTCTTCGTCGCGCCGGGCACCGCCGAACGCGGCATCGAAACCGTAGTGGTCCAGGGCCTGCTTCAGGCCCTGGGTCTTCCACACATCGGTGTGCACGGCCGAGCCGTGGATGAAGGGATCGATGGCCTTTTCCACGCCTTCGGGGTTGATGTGCACCAGCAGTTCCAGGCCCAGGCGTTCGGCGGTCTGGTCGCGAAAGGCGATCATTTCGCGAAACTTCCAGGTGGTGTCCACGTGCAGCAGGGGGAAGGGCGGCTTGCCCGGGGCGAAGGCTTTCATCGCCAGGTGCAGCATGACCGCGCTGTCCTTGCCGATGGAGTAGAGCATCACCGGGTTCTCACACTCGGCCACCACTTCGCGGATGATCTGGATGCTTTCCGCTTCCAGCCATTGCAGATGAGTCAACATCGGATACCTCCTCGTGTTCTGCCGGGATGGGTGCCGGCTGAACACCACGGTAGGTAAAGCACCGCCGGTGCCTCTTCGTCTGCTCGGACGAAGAAGCGCCGGCGGTTGAAGATCACGCGACGGACGCGTACAGCGTCTCGGCACGGACCTTGAGGGCATGGGCAACGGCATCGAACCCTTGCTTGACCCAAGCGCCATGGTCGGTCATGACCTGGTCGGCGGTGGCGCCGAGGAACTGGTCGGTGGTGTGGTAGCGGCAACTGGCCGCTCCGGTGTGCTCGATGTGTTGCTCGCGACGGGCCGCGTCGGGATTGCCGGCGTTGGCATACATCTCCCAGGCGAGCAGCCGGTGGGGCTCGAAGTCCGCCAGGTACTCGATCACGTGCAGCAGTTCACCCGGGCGCCCCGGATTGGGCAGGAACAGGTTGACCGGATCGCCGAGCACCAGGCTCGACTCGACCTTGACCGTGTAGGGGTTCCACTGCGGGTAGGCGGGCAGGTCGATGAGGATTGCCCAGACCAGTTCGGCCGGGGCGGCGATGTCCACGGTCAGCGAACGGACCAGGTTTTTTTCTGCGCTCATGGGTGGCTCCTGTGAGGATGACTGCGCGCCACGGACGGTGGCGCCAGTGAGCCCTGGGCTCAGGCGCGATCCTCACCGCTTGTACCCGTCGGCTCCTCGTCCGCCCGGACTAGATCGGGCGTTTAGTCCGCATGGACGAAGAACCGTTGCCGCGCTTCTCCCTAAGGTCGTCTACAGCGGCGGGCCCTCCGCCGGCAGAGGAGACTGACATGGCTACAGACACCCCCCAACAGGAGGTCATCAGCGGTGAGACCTGGACCCGGTTTTGCGAGCAGTTGCGCCGCAGCGGCGAACAGATACTGCGTGCCGAAGCCCCGGCCGACGAGCAGACCCGCGCCGAAGGCTTTCGCTACCTCACCCGCTTGCTGCGCATCGCCCTGGAGATGCACCTGGAATTCGCCGACCCCGACTTCCCCGGGTTCATCACCCCTTCCCATGAAACCGCCAAGATCGGCGCCGACAACCCCGACAACCTGTACCGCTATGCGCGCCTGAACGGCGAGCACGAATACCGGGTCAGCGGCCAGCGCGGCAGTGTCGCCTACCTGAGCTTCGGTTCGCAGAAGGGCGGTTACGAGACGGACGGCAAGATGATCCAGACCGGCTTTATCGACGCCGGGCAACTGCAACTGGATGCCGAGGGCAATTTCGAAATCATCCTCAGCCAGCGCCCGCCGGCCAGCGGCAACTGGCTGCCCCTTGAGCCGCAGAGCAATGCGCTGATCGTGCGCCAGACCTTTCTCGATCGCAGCAGCGAGCAACCGGCGCAACTGCGCATCGAGCGCCTGCAGGCCAGCCAGGCACCCGTGCCGCTGGATGCCGCGGGCCTGCAACAAAGCCTGCAGCGGGTCGGCAGTTTCGTCGAGAACACTGCGCGCTTGTTCGCCGACTGGGCCCAGGGTTACCAGCAGCACAGCAACCAACTGCCGCCTGCCGACCAGGCGCTGTGCCAGTCCGTGGGCGGCGACCCCAACATCTTCTATTACCACTCCTGCTGGGCGCTGGCCGACGACGAAGCGCTGTTGATCGAAGTCGATCAGGTGCCGGCCTGCGACTTCTGGAACCTGCAGATCAACAACTACTGGATGGAGTCGCTCGACTACCGCTACCACCGCATCTGCCTGAACAAGCACTCGGCACAGCTTGCGGCGGACGGCAGCCTGCGCATGGTCCTCAGCCACCGTGACCCGGGCCTGGCCAACTGGCTGGAAACCGCCGGCCATCCCCACGGCACCCTGTGCCTGCGCTGGGTCGGCGCCACGCAACCGGTTCACCCGACCACCCGCGTGGTCAAACTCAATGACCTCAAGGAGCTGGCACTATGAGCGGCAACGATTTTTCTCCGGAGCTGCTGCTGGCCGAAGCCAGCGCTCGCGCAGGTGGCCTTGAGGATTTCGGCCCGGGTGATTTTCGCCAGGGCCTGGTGGTGCTGGCTGACGCTCTGGAAAAAGAAGCACGGTTGTCGTCCCGGGGGCGTGCACTGTTGCGCGAGAAACTGCTGGCGCAACTGGTGAACCGTCTGGTGATCGAAGACCATTGTCGACGCTTCCCGGAAATCCTCGAACTGCAAATCAACGATCCGTTGGTGATCGTCGGCCTGCCACGCACCGGCACCACATTGCTGCAACGCACCCTGGCGGTGGACCCGCAGTTCAGCAAGGCACAGTGGTGGGAAACCCGCTACCCGGCACCACTGAGCGGGGAGACCCTGGAGCAACCGTTGCAGCGCCTGGGCCTGGCGCGCGCTGAAGTGGCGGCGATGATCGAGTTCCTTCCGCAGTTGCTGGCCATCCACCCACTGGACGCCGAGCAGCCCGACGAAGAGTTCATGTTGATGGAGCACTCGTTCCTCTGCGCCATGGACTCCTACGTCAACGTCCCCAGCTACACCGCCTGGCTCGACCGTCAGGACCAGACCCAAGTCTACCGTTACCTCAAGCGCACCTTGCAGTTCCTGCAATGGCAGCAGGCACGCCGTGGCATCGCCCCCGGCCGGCGCTGGTTGCTCAAGAGCCCGCAGCACCTGCATACCCTGGAGTTGTTGTTCGACGTGTTCCCCGGGGCGCAGGTGGTGCTCACTCATCGCGAACCGGCCAGGACCATTCCCTCGCTGGCCAGCTTCATCCATACCCTGTGGCAGCTGTACAGCGACCAGGCCGATGCCCTCGCCGTCGGCGAGCAGTGGAACCGGCGCATGGCGCGGGCCTTGCGCCATGCCATGGCGGTGCGCGAACGCATGCCGGCCGAGCGCTTTCTCGATGTGCAGTTCGAAGACACCCTGGCCGCGCCCCAGGCAGTGGTTGAACGCATCTATCGCTTCGCCGGCCTTGAATGCACGCCAAAGGTCCAGGCGGCCATGGACCAATGGTTGTCCGCCAACGGCCGGGAAAAACGCGCTGCCCATCACTACAGCCCTGACCCGTTCGGCCTCAGCGACGCGCTGCTGCAACGTGACTACGCCGAGTACCGCGCCCGGCATCTGGGTGCCTGAGCCTGTCCAAAACAATAAGAGGATTCATCCCATGCTGCTTAAAGACAAAGTCGTGATGGTCTCGGGCGTTGGCCCCGGGCTGGGTATCAAACTGGCCCTGGAGGCCGCGCGCGAAGGGGCGCGGGCCGTGGCTATCGGCGCCCGCGACATGGGCCGCCTGCTTGAGGCGCAACAGCGCATCAAGGCGGTCGCCGGGCATTGCCAAGTGCTGTGCGTGGCCACCGACATCACCGATGTGCAGGCCTGCAAGCGTTTCGCCGAAGCCACCCTCGAGCAATTCGGCCGTATCGATGCGCTGATCAACAGCGCCTTTTCCCATGGCGGTTTCCAGGCGGTGGACGAGGCGGACAACGACCCGCTGCGCGAGGCGCTGGAGGTCAACCTGCTGGGCTCGCTGAACATGAGCCGCGCGGTGCTGGCGCCCATGCGCGCGCAGGGTGCGGGGGCGATTGTGATGATCAACACCCTGGGGGTGCGCAAGCCGTATCAGGGTGGGGCGGCCTATGCCGCGTCGAAAAGCGCCCTGGCGGCCAGCGTGCGCTACCTGGCCAGTGAGCAGGCGGCCCATGGTCTGCGGGTCAACGCCCTGGCCTGTGGCTGGATGTGGGGCGAGCCGGTGCAGGCCCTGGTACGACAGACGGCTGCCGCCCGGGGTGTCAGCGAAGAACAGGTGCGCGCCGAGTTCAGTGCCGGCATCCCTGGCGGTCGCATGCGCAGCGACGAGGAGTGCGCCCGCGCTGCGTTGTTTCTGGCATCGGACTACGCCAGTGCGATCAATGGCGCGCAGCTCGATGCCAACGGCGGCGAAGTCATGCACTGAGGAGGATGGCAGATGAACACAATCGATCACTGCGCCTTCAACGGCGATGCCGACGGTCTGTGCGCCCTGCAGCAGTTGCGCCTGGCGGGAGAACTGGGTCCGCAGGTGCACCTGGTCAGCGGGGTCAAGCGCGACATCGAACTGTTGCGCCGGGTCCAGGCCGGACCCGGCGAGCGGGTCACGGTGCTGGACGTGGCCCACGAGCAGAACCGCGAGGCCACCCGGCGCCTGCTCGACGCCGGCGTCCGGGTACGCTACTTCGACCACCACTTTGCCGGCGAACTGCCTCGGCACCCGGCATTTGAGTCCTTCATCGACACGGTTGCCCAGGTGTGCACCAGCCTACTGGTCAACACCTACCTGGGCGGGCGTCATTACCGTTGGGCGGTGGCCGCCGCCTTTGGTGACGGCCTGGCCGGGCCGGCGCGGGCGCTGGCGAAGCAGCATGGCCTGGCCAACGATGAGGTGCAGGCCCTGGAGGAGCTAGGCCTGCTGCTCAACTACAACGCCTATGGCGACAGCCTGTCGGACCTGCACTTCGAGCCGCTGGCGCTGGCCGCCGAGCTGCTGCCTTACCACGACCCGCTGGATTTCATCCGCCACAGCACAAGCTTCACCACCCTGCGCATCGGCCACGCCGCCGACATGGCTGCTGCCGCAGGCCTTGAACCCTGGCACGAGGGCCGGGGCGCGCGGCTGTACCGCCTGCCCGAGCAACCCTGGGCGCGAAGGGTCAGTGGCGTGTTGGCCAACCAGCTGGCGGCCGGTGCACCGCGCAAGGCGATCGGCTTGCTCAGCGCCAGGGCGGACGGTGACTGGGCGTTCAGCCTGCGGGTACCGGAAGAGGCCGGGCTGGCGGCGGATGCCTTCTGCCGGCAGTTTCCAACGGGGGGAGGGCGCAAGCGTGCTGCCGGGATCAACCGTCTGGCCGACGCGCAATTGAAGGAAGTCGCCGCACGCCTGCTCGATTGCTATCGCTGAAGAAAGAGCAACGCCCCGAGCGGATCGGTCGGGGTGTTGCTTGCCACCAAGGGTCAGCGATACAAGCGCCTGAACCGCTCGATCCAATATAGCTTGAACGCAGTCTTATATTCCATAAATGAAGTACAAAGTATTTTTATAGTGCGTTTTAATCTATTCAGTATTTTGAATCGATTGGAGCACTTGTCTGTGAACACTAAGGCGCTTTTACCTTTTGGCTTGGCATTACTGGCTACCTGCTCGACGGCGTTCGCGGGCGCCACCCTGGATCGCGTAACCGGCAGCGGGGAGCTGACCGGCGTTCTGATGGAAAGCTATCCGCCATTTTCCTTTCTCAATGAACAGAACCAACTGGACGGGTTTGACGTGGATGTCGCCAAGGCCGTTGCGCAACGGTTAGGGGTGAAGCTGAAGCTGCAGACACCGTCCTGGGATGTCATCGCTGCCGGACACTGGAACGGACGCTATGACATCTGCGTCTGCTCGATGACCCCGAGCAAGGCACGGGCCGAAGTGTTCGACTTCCCGGTCGAGTATTACCAGTCCCCGGCCGTGATCGTGGTGAATGCCAAAGACAAGAACATTGCCACGGGCAAGGATCTGTCAGGTAAAAAAGTCGGTGTGATCAGTGCGTCGACCTATGAAGCCTATCTGAACAAGGACCTGGTGATCGAGGGCGCCGAGGACAAGCCGTTGAGCTATCCATTCGAAAGCGTCCAGGTCGCGCCGTACGACAACGAAACGGTAGCCTTCCAGGATCTGGCCCTGGGTACGGGCGTGCGCCTGGATGCCATGGTCACCAACCTCATCACCGCTCGCGAACGCATCGCCCAGGATCCTCGCTTCAAAATTGCCGGCGACACGCTGTATGCGGAACCCAACGTGGTAGCGATCGAAAAGGGCGATCCGCAATGGAATGCCAAAGTCACTGAGGTCGTCACCCAGCTCAAGGCCGACGGCACATTAAGCAAGATTTCACAGAAGTGGATCGGTGCCGATATCAGCCAATGACAGCCCTCAATCCACACCCGGCCAAGGCGACTGTCGCCCCCGAGACCCAGACGCGTCGTTTCAGCCCGCTACCTGGTTTTCGCACTCGCCTGTATTTGACCTGGGCAGTGCTGTTTGCCCTGTGCGTCATGTTTTTCATGAGCTTCGATCTGAAGTTCTCGATCATTGTGCAGAAGCTGCCCAACCTGGTCGGCCTGCATTTGGGGCCTGACGGTTTCTTGCAGGGCGCCGCACTGACACTGTTCCTGTGCTTCTGCTCGATCTGGCTTTCATTGCTCCTTGGCTTCGTGACGGCACTGGCACGCCTGTCTCGCAGTGCAGTGGCTTTCGGCATTGCCAGTTTCTATGCGTCCTTTTTTCGCGGTACTCCGCTGCTGATCCAGATCCTGCTGATCTACCTGGGGCTGCCGCAGTTGGGTGTGGTTCCGGGCGCCATCAGCGCGGGGATCATTGCGCTGTCGCTCAATTATGGTGCCTACCTCAGCGAGATTTTTCGTGCCGGCATCATGGCTGTCGCACCCGGGCAGCGCGAAGCGGCGATGGCCCTGGGGCTGAAGCCGGCGGCAACATTCCTGCACGTCGTCCTGCCGCAAGCCATGCGCACGATCATTCCCCCGACAACCAGTCAGTTCATTTCAATGCTCAAGGACTCTTCGTTGATATCGGTGATGGGGGTCTGGGAAGTGATGTTCCTGGCGCAGTCGTACGGTCGCTCGTCCTACCGCTACATCGAAATGCTCACCACCGCAGCCGTTATCTATTGGCTCCTGTCCATTGGGCTGGAGTTGATTCAGAACCGTCTTGAACGCCACTACGGCAAGGGTTTCAAGCATCAGCGCTGACCCGTCCGATTAATGATTTTTTACAGGTACTACGATGTCCGATCCGAAACCTCTGTTGTTTGCGTTATACGAGCAAGCCAGTGTTGGCTGTGGCGGCGCGCCGAGCCTCTGGACGCACCCGGCTGACGAACGACTGACCATCAATTCCCTGGGCTACTGGTCGAATCTGGCACGCATCGCCGACCAGGCTCATCTCGACATGCTGTTCTTTGGTGATGTGCTGGGCTTCTACGATGTGTTTGGCGGCAATGCCGACGCGGCCATGAAGTGGGCGGTGGAAGCACCGGCCAACGATCCGTTGATGATCATCCCGGCATTGGCCGCCGTGACGGAAAACCTCGCCTTCGGCGTCACTGTCACTACCAGTTACGAGCATCCTTTCACCCATGCCCGGCGCTTCAGCACACTGGATCACCTGACCAATGGCCGGGTCGGGTGGAACATCGTCACCTCCTACCTGACCAGCGCCGCTCGCAACTTCGGCCTGGAGCAGATGATCAGGCACGATGATCGCTATGAGCGCGCGGATGAATTTCTCGATGTGGTCTACAAGCTCTGGGAGGGCAGTTGGGCAACCGATGCCGTGGTGGCCGACAAGTCTCGCCAGGTCTATGCCAGGGGCGATCGCGTGCGACCGATCAACCATGTTGGCGAGCATTACCGGGTGGCCGGGCCGCATTTGACGTCCCCGTCACCGCAACGTACACCTTTGCTGATCCAGGCCGGTTGGTCAGGCCGTGGTCGCGAGTTTGCGGCCAAGCACGCCGAACTGATTTTCATCGCCAAGTCCAACCCGCTGGAGATTCGCCAGGGACTGGAAGATATATGGACGCAGGCCAGGGCACGGGGGCGTCACGCCGAGGATGTGAAGTCGCTGACGGTGCTGCGCATCGTCACCGCCAGGACCGAGATCGAAGCCCAGCGCAAATATGACGAGCTGCAAAGCAACTATCACTTGCAGGCGCAACTGGTGAGTTATGCCGGGGATACCGGTATCGACATCAGCCGCTACGCGGACAGCGATGCGTTGTCCACTCACACCGAAGGCATGACCTCTTATGTGATGCGTCCCGATGGCAGTGGCAAGCCCTTGACCGCCGGCGATGTCAAACAGCGCTTTGCCAACGTCACCCGGGGCAGTGACCTGATTCTGGTGGGAACGCCGCAACAAGTGGCCGACCGGATCGAAGAGCACGCCCGTATTTCCGGCACCAGCGGCTACATGCTCAACCCGCTGATCAGCCCGGGCAGCCTTGAGGACTTCGTTGAGCTGATCATTCCTGAACTGCAAAAGCGTGGTTTGTATCGCACCCGGCCACAGAGCGGTACTTTCCGTTCGCGGTTACGGGAAGATGGCGCTAGCCATTTACCGGATTCGGCCTACGGCGCCTCATTCCGCTTTGATTAAGGGTTTCAGGACGGGACAAACATCTTAAAAAAGGGGCTCTCCAGGGGGCCCTTCATTGAGCAAATATCCTGTTCAGAAGTATTTGAGCCATCCGATATCGCGACGGCGTGCCTTCAATGCCGCGAAGCAGCGCACGGGTAAATACAGGGATAGAGCCAAGAACACCGCCGTCAGCCACACAGCCCAAATGCTGTCGAAACCGAAAAAAACTCCCTGGTTCAATCCGAACAGCGCCACGCCGACCAGATACAGCGCCTTGAGTGCGTAAAGGTGAAGCAAGTAGAAGAACATCGGCGCCGCACCAAAGACGGCCAATGCATTGACCCACTTGCGTTGTCGGGCCCGTTCCAGGGCACGTAGCAGTAACAGCCCCACTCCCAGCGTCAGTGAAAGAAACAGCAGGGAAGGTGGGTATTTTGTAATGTTGAAGAAGCTCATGAGGGTTTGCGTGATGCCTTCATGGGCGACCCAATGCGCCTCGCCATAACCATTGATGGCTCGCAGCGCGACAAATCCGATCAATGTCCCGGCCCCGGCAAGCAGCAGATTACGTTGACGCTGCGCGGCCAAGACCTGGCCGGCAAACCAGGGGCCGATACTGTATCCAAGGGCAATCACACCGATCCAGGGAAGCACCGGATAAGAGGTGCGCAGACGCAAGCTGTCGGAGAAATCGATCCAGCCGCGATCATGCAGAATCGCCCAAGGTATATGCATGGGCGAGCCTGCCGCGAAGTGAACATTATCCAGCAGGTTGTGCCCGGCCACGATCACCAGGCCCAGGCAGCACAGCATGGGCCTGGGTAACCAAACCAGTCCGGCCAGGGCAATCATGCAGATGCCAATGGCCCAGATCACTTGCATGTAGATTGCCGTAGGCGGGAACTGAAAAGTCCAGGCGAAATTCACCAGGGTGAACTCAAGCAGCACAAGGAACAGACCGCGCTTGAATAAAAAAGCTGACACATCGCCCTTGCCCTGGTGTTTTTGGCCATACAGGTAAGCGGAAAGCCCGGTGAGCAGTATGAAAACCGGCGCACACAAATGGGCAAGTGTGCGGCTGAAAAATAGCGCCGGCTCAGTGGATTCGATGTCCATCGGGTCTGTTACCTGACGGTGCAAAAAGAACGTTTCGCGCACGTGATCCAACAGCATCAGGAGGATTACCAATCCCCTCAGGGCATCAATGGACAGCAGGCGTTGGCTCAAGCCTGTGATGGGCGGGACATGGGTAGAAGTTGTCATCGAATATCGCAAGCAGGGAGTGGATGGCTCTGCCAGTGACAACGGGCAGCTCATGTTTATATTGGTTATAACATAACATGTTTGCCTGCTTCGTGGACATTCGCATGGGGTGGCTAAATCGGTGTCATCGTCACGTCGAGGAGGGCGAAAGCGCATCGCTCGTACCTCATCGACGTTTTTAGCCTGCGGGGCGTCGCATTAGCGACGATAGTAGCGGCGATCGTCCTCGTAACGGTACCGCATGGCCCGATCCTGGTGGCGCTCCCAATCACGGCGGCGTTCGGCTTCCCGGCGAGCTTGTTCTCTACGCCAGTTATCTCGATGCCAGTCGTCCCGGCGCCAATCGTCTCTACGAGAGTGCCAACGGCCGTCATGCCAGTATCGGTCGTCATGGGCAAGCAACGGCCCTGTCTGCTTGTCGGACATGCTGGCCAAGGTCGGCCAAGGATTGCCAGCAGCCTGGACGGGAACCTGAACTGCCGCGACTTCAGGTGCCAAAACAGGGGTTGAGGTCTTCATCTGTGTGGCTGATGCCGAGCCCACTGCCGCGAACGCGAACAGGCCGAAGAGCACCATCCGTGGGTCATGGAATTTCATGAGCGAAGACAACCTCTGATTGATTTCTGGGCGTGTGGCCATCCGGCTGCGGGAATCCTGCGGGTTCTCGTCTGGCGAGTGGATGTGCCTATCCACATAGACCGATAAACAGGAAAAAGTTCTAGGGGCCGCTGTTTAAATAGCCAACGGCATAAGGGGGCGGGATCCAGGCATCAATCCTCGAAAGTTATTGAGCGCAAATAAACGCTCGGACGCGACATCGGGCGTGTAGAATAGTTCCGTTTTAATGGAGTAAATTGTGCAATGGAGCTTGTATGAGTCACGCAGAGTCGCTACCGTCATCCCGCCCCATCCCGGTTTCGTACAATACCCAAGCAATTGATTTGGGTGAGTTATTCACCACCCTGTGGCGTCAAAAGTATCTAATCGCAGGCATAGCCTTGGCAGTCACAGCGATGGCAGCGGTCTACGCTTTTACAGCGACACCTCAATACCGGACGAAGACATTTCTTCGTCCTCCGTCTATTAAAGACCTTGACGCACTCAATCAGACTGGGGTTTACACCCTCAATCCCGAGGAATCACTCAGGCGCGTAGGTGCTGCACTTAACTCCTATGAAGTGCATAAATCCTACTTCGATAAGCACCAAGAACAATTCTCCGGTATTGACTCAGGCGACTTGAAACAGGCCTTCGAACGCTTCAACAGCGAAGCGTTCAGGGTTATTCAGCCAAGTACTAAGATCGGCGACAACCTCACAACATTCGTCGGACTGGAAATGACTTATCCGGAAACCGTCGAAGGTCATCTCATTCTTAATGGGATCGTGCAAGAAGCCATAAAAAGCGAGCGCAAGCAGATTCAGGACGACTTGAACAGTGTGATTGACAACAGTCTCAACACCCTGGAACGCAAGATGGGCATTGCCCGCGCTAGTTATGAGGCCGATAAGGACTCAACGATTGCTAAAATCAGTGAAAGTGACGTTCTCAAGCGCGCGCAGCTGCAGGATGAGTTGCGTGCAGTTCGTACAGAGCTGCGCGACCGTCGGGAAAGTCGTATCACCCAGCTGAACGAGTCCATTCACATAGCTCGTGAGTTGGGGATCGTGAAGCCGACTACCCCTACGGCGATGGGGCAAGGTAACGGCGTAAGTCAGGGCAATGTTTTTCGTGCGGAAGTTTTCAACGAGCAGTTCCCGCTGCACTTCATGGGTACTGAAGCTCTTGGTGCCGAGCGAAATGCCCTGTTGGCACGAAAGTCTGATGACCATGCCAGCCCTCGGATCTCCGAGATCAAAAAAGAGCTTCAGCTTCTGGATCAAAATCGGCAGATTGAACGACTTAAATCGCGTAAAAACGACGATCTATTCCTCAACACGCTGGTTGATATGAGGGCAGAAAAAACACGGCTGGAACATATCAATCGCGACCTGAGTGAACTGGTTTTGGTAAAGGTTGATCAGCAGGCTATCAAGCCAAACCAACCGATCAAGCCCAATAAGTTGCTGATTCTGATTCTCGGGATATTCGGGGGCGGTGTGCTCGGCATATTCGTCGCACTGATACGCGGCATAGTACTTAACCGCTCTGCCAGCCATTACGAGTTGAGTACCGGAAAAGTACTTATAGGGCAATCAACCATACAATAAGCATTAAGGAGTCATGTCGCATAACTCCGAAGTTATGCGGCGGCTCTCTCGGGCTTGGCGGTGAAAGCATTGTGATGTCGTGTGAGTCTGTCGCAGCTGCTCAATGATCTGCAACACTCCTTCTGCTTGCACGGAATTTAGTTGTTTTGCATCGACCGGTTGAATCCACAACACAAAGCTGCCGCTTGGAGATCATCCCCGGCCGTTCACGCTCATACCTGATCCATAGCCTCGGTCATCCCCCGATCTTCACCCAGGAACCCGCCACTCTGATGGTGCCACAGCCGCGCATAGATGCCGTTCCTGGCGAGCAACTCGGTGTGGGTGCCCTGTTCGATGATGCGTCCATCGTCCATGACAACAAGTCGATCCATTGCCGCAATCGTGGACAACCGATGGGCGATGGCGATTACGGTTTTTCCCTCCATCATTTCATCGAGGCTTTCCTGAATGGCCACTTCGACTTCCGAATCCAGCGCGCTGGTCGCTTCGTCAAGTAGCAGGATAGGGGCGTTCTTGAGCATCACTCGGGCTATGGCGACGCGCTGGCGCTGGCCGCCCGAAAGCTTGATGCCGCGCTCGCCCACCAAGGTGTCGTAGCCGGTGTGCCCTTGCCGGTCGCTCAGTTGGCTGATGAACTCATCGGCCTGGGCATTGGCCGCGGCACTGCGGATTTGTGCGTCGCTTGCATCGGGTCGACCGTAGGCGATGTTGTCGCCAATGGAACGGTGCAGCAGGGAAGTATCCTGGGTGACCATGCCGATGGCGCTGCGCAGGCTGTCTTGCGTCACGTGCGCAATGTCTTGCCCGTCAATGCGAATCTGCCCGCTGTCGACGTCATAGAAGCGCAGCAGCAAGTTGATGAGTGTGGATTTGCCCGCGCCGGAGCGGCCCACCAGGCCGATTTTTTCGCCAGGACGAATGCTCAGGCTCAGGCCATCGAGCACTTGGCGTTCGCCATTGTAGTTGAAGCTCACGTTGTCGAAGGTTACCGCTCCGCCGGAGGTCACCAGGACTCCCGCGCCTGGCGCATCCTGCACCTTTGGGCCGCGGGTAAGGGTTGCCATGCCATCCTGTACGGTGCCGATGCCTTCGAACAGCGAGGCCATCTGCCACATGATCCAGTGCGACATGCCGTTGATACGCAACGCCATGGCGGTAATCGCCGCCACGGCACCTGTGCCGACTTCGCCCAGGTGCCACAGCCAAAGCGCATAACCGCCTGCTGCCATGATCAAAGCCACCACCAACGCTTGGTTGACGATCTCGAATTGGCTGACCAGGCGCATCTGGCGGAAGCCGGTCTGCTTGAAATCCTCCATGGCCGCGCGCGCGAAGTGCGCTTCACGATTGGAGTGGGAGAACAGTTTCACTGTCGTGATGTTGGTGTAGGCGTCTGAGATACGTCCGGTCATCGACGACCGCGCATGGGCTTGTTCCTGTCCGACTTTCCCCAAGCGGGGGACGAAGTAGAGCATGGCCAGCCCGAACAACACGATCCAGGCAACGAAGGGCAGCATCAGTTTCAGTGCGAAGCCGCCGGCCAGTGCGATGATCGCGATGAAGTACACCCCGATTCCGGGTGCGATCTCGATAAGGGTGAACAGCACGTCGCGCACGGCCAGTGCAGTCTGCATCACCTTGGTGGTGACCCGTCCGGAGAACTCATCGGAAAAGAACGAAAGGCTTTGCCGGAGCATCAGGCGGTGGAAGTCCCAACGCAGTCGCAACGGCAGATTGATCGCCAATATCTGGTGCTGAACCATGGTTCGCAGAGCCACCAGCCCGATGCTGGCAAGCATTACGATGCCCATGCCCCACAACACGCGACTCTCCTGCGCAGCCGCATCACCACCGGCCTGCCAGGTCGAGAGCAGGTCCACGACCTGGCCGAGGAAGGAAAACAGCCAGGCTTCGTAGATCGACACGCCGGCACTGAGCAGCGCAAACGCAAGAATATAGCCGCGGGCGCCCCGTGTGCACGCCCAAAGGAACCGAGTCAGGCCTTCGGGTGGCGGTGGTATCTCGTCGGGCGGGAAGGGGTCGAGTCTTTGTTCAAATGCGCGAAGCATGCTGGTCTCCGAAACGATCAAGTAAGGAGATTCTGCCATTTAAAGGTTACTTTGAGGGTTATATGGAGTGGCGGGTCAGCGCTTCATGATCCGATCAACTTGAAAGCCCAAAGCGCCGCCATGCCTGCCGCCAGTGTCAGGACAGTATTTCGAGTCTTCCACGCGACCCAGGCAGCAACAATGGCGGCGGGGATTTGCGGGTTGCCGAGCACGAATTCACTGTGCCCGTTGGGATACACCACGGCGGGGAGTACCAACGCCGCCAGCACACTTGCCGGTACGTAGAGCAGGGCTCGACTCAGCAGGTCGGGAATTCGCCATCGACCATAGAGCTCGACAAACGAAAGGCGCATCACAAAGGTTCCCACGCCTACTGCCAGAAACATCCCCCACAAAGCCAGGTCACTCATCGTGTCTCCTTCTCGACGCCGTCAGAGCTCATAGTGTTCAACGGGCTTCTACGAATGTTCTCGATCAATAACCCTGTAAAGACTCCACCTATCGAAGCCATTACCAATCCAAGGTTGTAGGGCATATTGACTGCCAACACAGCGATCAACCCGCCGACCGCTGCGGCCCCCAGGCTCGCCGCACTACGCAGATTGGGAACGAGAAGCGCCAGAAAAGACAAGGGAATGGCAAAGCTCAGTGACCACGACTCGGGGATACTTGCGCCCAGAAAGACCCCGGCCAATACCGAGAGCTGCCAGGTTAGCCACATGGCCACAGCAGTACCGGCATAAAAGTAATGTCCGAATCGATCTGGTTCTCCCGAGGAAAACCTTAGACTGTAGAGCGCGAAAGACTGATCGGAAAGCAGGTAGGACATTGGCCATGTCCAGCGACGGGGCAGGTGATGCAGGCGAGGTGCCAACGAAGCGCTGTACATGATAAAGCGCAAGTTGATGATCAAGGCTGTAACCACAATCGCCACCGGCAAGACACCGTTATGTAGCAGCTGGAGTGCAACCATCTGTGCGGATCCAGAGTAAAACAGCAGCGTCATGCCCATCGTCATGCCAGGCGACATTCCCATTTCGATGGCCATCACTCCGGTAACCAGCCCGAATGGAATCACTCCGGGAGTCAATGGAATGAGCGTTCGAACGCCGTGCATGAAAGCTTCCATTCCTGTTCGATACTGCATTTCGTTTCCTTTTGACCGGCGCTGCGAGGGCTTCGTGGAGTGGAGTGTAGGCGCCGCAGGAGCATGGGCAGAATCGACTTTTTTTCTGAGAAAACAGGTACTTTTTGTTATGGCAAGAATTCCCCAGCCTGATCAGGCACTCATGAAAATGCCATCGTTCAAGGCCATGCGGTCATTTGTTGCTGCCGCCAAGTACCGGGATTTCACCCGGGCCGCAGAAGCGTTGTGCTGCTCCCCGGCGTTATCAGCGCTTTGGCTTTCACAGCTGTCGGAGCAGGTCGACTGGAACGTGTGGTTCGCTTTTCAATCCCACGATCTACAGATACCAACGGCGCAAAGCCCGCATTACTGCGCGGTTAAGAGGCATTCAGTCAAGAGTCCTCAATCGCCTGTGGAAAGCCCATGCTTGTGTGCGTAGGCGTACAGATCTACGCGGTTAGTCAGGCCCAGCTTGCTGTAGATCGATGTCAAATGGTTGCGCAGCGTGTGCTCGCTGATGTGCAGTTTCTCGGCCACCAACTTGCCAGGGGCTGAGGGATCGCTGGCCAGCGATGCAATGGTTTGCTGCTCGCGGCGTGTCAGCCTGGCGATTTTGTGTTGCTCCGGGTCTATATCGCGATCGGCTTTCTTGCGCGCCAGTTCAAGGAAGATACGGCTGGTCGCATTGCGGTCAATCCAGAGTTCGCCTTCATGCACTTTTTCTATGGCTTTGAGCAAAATTGAGGCGGATGCCGACTCCCGCTTATCCACCACCCCACGTGCGCCCGCCAGCACCGCACGGTCATGCAGTGCCTCGTCGCTCGACCCTGTCACTACCAGAATCCTGGCTTTGGTCCGGCTGTGCAGTTCGGCCAGCGACTCGATGCAGTCCTCGCTGTCCAGGTCCAATACCACCACATCTGGTGTGTACAGGTGCAGCGAAAGCAGGTATTGCGCCACCGACGCCGTCGAACCCGCCAGCGCCAACTTCGGTTGAGCGCTTTCCACCAGACGCTCAAGGCCCCAGGCCACGAGCGGTAGAGCAACTAACAGGACTTGAATTGGCATGCGGCTCGCTGCCTCTTTAGGCGGGTTGTGTTAGCTGATCATGATAGCAATCGTTGCAGATCCTGGCTTTTTCCATAGCGCTTCAGGCACCCCCTCCCATGACATTTGTCCCGTAAAACACTGTTTTTCCGGGTGATTGACTCCCAGAAAAAAGGGATAGAGCACTCATGTAAAACACAGTGGTCGTTTTTAGACTGCAGCCATGAAAGACGCACACCGAATTGAGCCCCGTGAACAAGTCACCCTGTCGCTGCAACTGATCGGCGGGGGCAACGGTGTCACCCGTGACATCAGCGCCTCCGGATTGTATTTCGAAACCGATAGCGAGCAGCAGGTGGGCAACTTGATTGACTTCGAGATCGAACTCGACACTCCCGGCGGCCCGATGAAATTCAAGGCGCAAGGACAAATCGTGCGCGTTGAGCAACAGGATGGCAGGGCGGGGGTGGGTGTGAAGCTGCTGGCCAGCCGGCTGGTACCGGTGGAGTGAAGTGTTCGTGGGTTGAGGAAGAATCGGCTTGTGGCTGTTAGCGGCCCACAGCGGTTTTTTTCTCAGGGTGACATTCTAGGGAGAAAAACATGGCTAGCACTACAACTACCAGCGGCGGAACCGTTACCTCGTTCTCCAGCACGCCGCAGGCGAAGGATGACGTCCTTAACACCACTGAAAATCTGCTGGGGGTCATGTATTGGGACGTCATGTCCAATGACCTCGGTGGCAACGCGAAGACACTCTGGTCACTCGACAACGCGGACAGTCTTTCTACTGCCACCAAGGTTTATGCTCCGGCCGACCTGCTGACCCAGGATACGGCGAGGGCTGAGGCGACGAGTACTGACACCAGCTTGAATGGTGCAAGGATCTGGATCACCCCGGATGGCAAGGTCGGCTACGACGCCGCTACTTTCACCACTGCTTTCAAGGCACAACTCCAGGCGCTTGCTACTGGCGAGATCCTGACGGACAGCTTTACCTATGCGATGCGTCTGGGCAACGGAACGCTCAGCTGGGCCACCGCGACAGTGCAGTTTTCGGGCGAGAATGATGGTGTGACGATCGGTCTCGGCGCGCAGGCCGGCACGGTGACCGAAGACGCCGACACCACTGCGAGCGCAACCGACTCGCTGGCGGCCAGCGGCACGATAACCTTCAATGACATCGACCTGAGCGACACGCACACGGCGACGTTCGCGCCGGCGGGGGGCAATGCCACTCAGCTTGGTACATTCATACTCTCGCCGGTAAGCGAAGCCGCGAACGCGGCCGACGGTTCGGTGCAATGGACGTACAACCTGAGCAATACGGCGGCGCAGTACCTGGCCCAGGGACAGACAGTCACCGAAACTTACCTGGTCACCATCAGCGATGGTCATGGTTCGTCGGTAACGCAGAATGTGAGCGTCACCATCACCGGCACCAACGACGCACCAACGGTGACGGCGGCAGAAATCGAAAGCGGTGCAGTGACCGAAGACGGCACCACGGTGGCCAACGGCAGCTTCGCCTTTGGCGACGTGGACCTGGCCGATGACGCCCATGTGGCCAGCGTGAGCGCGCCGGCCGGTGCGCTGGGTACGCTGGTGGCCAACGTCAGCGACGAGAGCACCGGCGACGTGGCGGGCAGCGTGGGCTGGACCTATACGCTGGACAACAGCGCGGCGCAGTACCTCGCCGAGGGCCAGACCAAGACCGAAGTGTTCACGGTGACGCTGACCGACGACTTCGGGGCGACGGTGACCAAGGACGTGACGATCACCCTGACCGGCAGCAACGACGCGCCCGTGCTCAGCTTCGCGACCGGCCATGATGCCGGCGCGGTGCAGGAGGACACCGCGCTCAGCGTGAATGGCCAGTTCAGCTCGGCCGACATCGATCACGACGCCACGGCGACCTGGACCATCAATGGCTCGCCCACAGGCACTTACGGCTCGATCGCCGTGGACACTACCGGCCAGTGGACGTACACGCTGGCCAATGGCACCGATGGTATCGCCAGTGCGGTGCAGTCGCTGAAGGCCGGCGAAAGCCATGAGGACGTGTTTACGGTGCAGGTCAGCGACGGCCTGGGCGGCGTGGACACCCAGCTGGTGACCGTTACCATCACCGGCAGCAATGATGCACCCGTGCTCAGCTTCGCGACCGGCCATGATGCCGGCGCGGTGCAGGAAGACAGCGCGCTCAGCGTGAATGGCCAGTTCAGCTCGTCCGACATCGATCACGACGCCGCGGCGACCTGGACCATCAATGGCTCGCCCACAGGCACCTACGGCTCGATCGCCGTGGACACTACCGGCCAGTGGACGTACACGCTGGCCAATGGCACCGACGGTGTCGCCAGTGCGGTGCAATCGCTGGCGGCTGGCGAGAGTCACAACGAAGTGTTCAGCGTGCAGGTCAGCGACGGCCTCGGCGGTGTCGACGCCCAACTGGTGACTATCACCGTCACCGGCAGCAACGACGCCGCCGTGCTGTCCTCGGCCAGCGTTACGCTGAGCGAAACCAATGCTCCGCTGACCACCGGCGGCAGTCTGACCATCAGCGATATCGACAGCCCGGAAAGCTTCCAGGCGCAGTCCAACACCGCCGGCAGCTACGGCCAGTTCTCCATCGGCACCGGCGGAGCCTGGACCTACGTCGCCAACTCCGCTCACAACGAGTTCGCCGCCGGCACCACCTACACCGACAGCTTCGCGGTGAGCAGTGCGGACGGCAGCCTCACTTCGGTCACCGTGAATATCCTCGGCACCAACGATGCGGCCGTGCTGTCCGCCGACACCGCCAACCTCAGCGAGACCAATGCCGCCGTCGACATTTCCACCACCGGCACCCTGACCATCAGCGACGTCGACAGTGCCGCAACCTTCGTCGCGCAAACCAACACCGCCGGCAGCTACGGCCAATTCTCCATCGGCACCGGCGGTGCCTGGACCTATGTCGCCAACTCCGCCCACAACGAGTTCGCCGCCGGCACCACCTACACCGACAGCTTCGCGGTGAGCAGTGCCGATGGCACCCTCACTTCGGTCACCGTGAATATCGCCGGCAGCAACGACTCACCGACGATCACTTCCAACGGTGGTGGTACGACGGCGTCGGTCAATGTGGCGGAGAACACCACGGCGGTCTCGACAGTGACGGCGACCGATGCTGATCTGCCGGCGCAAACACTGAGCTACTCGCTCCTGAATACGGTCGGGACGGACTTCAGCAAGTTCTCGATCAGTTCGAGCGGGGTGCTGACGTTCAACTCAGCGCCCGATTACGAGAATGCCCAGGATGTCGGTGGTACTGACGGCGACAACGCCTACGTCGTGGACGTTCAGGTGGCCGACGGCAATGGCGGAACCGACACGCAGACGATTACGGTGAACGTGCAGAACGTCGTTGAGACGCCAGTTGATACCGTGGCGCCAACGGTGATAGTGACAGGGACTGCCTTAGGGAGTTCGATGGGTTCAACGTCGACGGTCACATTCCAGTTCAGTGAGACGGTGAGCGGTTTCAACCTGTCTGATGTAGCAGTGACGACAACGAGCGCAACGCCACGCGCAACCTTCAGTAACTTTACCCAGGTTGACGGCGATACCTACACGGCAACGCTGACCAGAACGCTGGGCGGTAGCATAAAAGTCGACGTTGCCGCGAACAGCTACACCGACCTGGCGGGCAATCCTGGTGCGGCCGGGAGCAGTGCAAACCTTCCGGCAGGCGTTGCCGGCGAACCCGTTAATCTGGCCCTCAACGTTCCACTGGCCGATATTAGCGGCCCCGTGACGGTGACTATCAGCGGTGTTCCTTCGGGGTGGGTGTTCAATGCAGGAACCGACAATGGCGATGGCACCTGGACCGTGCAGACCAGTGATCCCGGTGCATTGACCGTGACAACTCCAAGCGAATTCGCCGGTGCGTTGGTGCTCGATGTCAACATGTACTGGAACAACAGCGACGGCAGCACCGCAAGCGCCTATGTGTTCAACAACGTCGAAATCTATGCCCCAGGCGCACCGGTCTTCGCCTTGTCCACCGACGACAACCTGACCGGCTCGTCCGGTGCCGACACCTTCGTGTTCGCCCGGCCGATCGGCAACAACGTCATTTACAGCTTCGATGCGGTGGCGGACAAGATCGACTTGATCGGCTTCACGGGCGTCAACGATTTTGCGGATGTGAGTATCGTCAACGACGCGAGCGGCAATGCCGTGCTCAGCATCAGTGCCGACCAGACGATCACGGTCAAGGGCGTGGATGCGGCGGCGTTGAGCGCGGCCAACTTGTTGTTCGATGTGGACCCGGTCACGACCAATACGGGCACCATCACCATTGCCGACGGCGCGATCATGCCGTTCGGTGGCAGCATCCATAACAGCGGCACCATCGAGCTCGGCTCCACCGGCAGCGCGACCAGCCTTGAGATTCTGTTCCGTGGCGCGACGTTGAGCGGTGGTGGGCAAGTGGTTCTGTCCGACAGCGCGCAGAACGTGATCTTTGGTGGCAGCGCGGACACGGTGCTCACCAATGCCGACAACACCCTCTCGGGTGCCGGCCAGTTGGGAGCGGGGCAGATGATGCTGGTCAACTCGGGCCTGATCCTTGCCAGCGGTATGAATGCACTGGTGATCGATACCGGCAGCAGCGCCGTCACCAACACGGGTGTGCTGCAAGCCAGCGGCAGCGGCGGACTGGTGATTGAAAGTGCGGTCATCAACAGCGGCAGCCTGTGGGCGAACGATGGCAACATCACGGTCCACGGCGACGCCAGTGGCGCGGGAAGCGCGACTATCAGCGGTTCGGCGATCCTGGAGTTCGGTGCAGCCTCCGATCAGCATGTGACGTTCGACAGCGGGGCGGCAGGCACGCTCAAGCTCGATGTGTCGACGGCATTCAGTGGCAGCGTCAGCGGTTTTGCCGCAGGTGACAAGCTGGACTTCGGCGATGTTGCTTTCGGCGCCAATACGCAGATCTCCTATGCAGCGAATGACACGGGCACCGGCGGCATGCTGAGCGTGAGCGACGGTGCGCATGTGGCGCAGGTCGCGCTGAATGGCCAATACGCGGCCGCGGGTTTGCAGGCGAACACCGAGGGCAGCGGCAGTGAGCTGGCCTACGATGCAGCGGCGGCAAGCCATACGATGCTGGGCGGCCAGGCCAACGACATTCTGGTCGGCGGTGCGGGGGACGATCTGTTTTTCGGCGGGCTGGGCAACGACACGCTCAATGGCGGCTTCGGCAACGATACCTTCATGTTTGCTGCGGCAGGCTTCGGCAACGACTCGATCCAGGACTTCGATATTGATCCGGCCGCAGGGCAGGACTTGCTCAATATCGCAGGGCTGGGGATCAGCAGCGAGACGTTCGCTGCCAACGTGAGCATTGCCGCTGACGGGGCGGACACGGTGATCGGGATCGGAGTGGACACTATTCGCCTTGTCGGTGTTAACAGTGCAGGTATCGATCAGACGGACTTTATCCTGATGACATGATGCTTTTGCTACTGGCCGCACGTTGCTATGCGGTTGCAGACCTCATCGCGAACAAATCCGCGATGGGGTTTGCGGACGGTAGAGTCCTGGTTGCAGTGGCTGTTGCAGCGGGAACTTCAGGGTGCTGGCCAGGTCAATTGGGGCCCCGTATCGCAGATGCCGAGCAGCGCCTTGGCCTGTTTTACTTCAGTGTCGTCCGAGATCAGTCGAGTTCGCCCCCCTGATGCCAACCAAGAGTTTTCTGTCGGGACTCATCCTGGCGTTCTGCGCCGTCGCGTCGCTTTGTTCGGTTGCCGCCGAGCGAAGAGCGCCCGCGCAAAGCAACAGCGCATCAACCACCCTGATCGAAACCGCCTCGCGACAGTATGAAAATGGCCAACTGGACCAGGCTGCTGCCACGCTGGAGCGTGCCCTGCATATCCAGCCGAACAATCCCGCGACCCTGCATTACCTCGGTGTGTTGCGTCTTCAGCAGGGGCAGTACCAGCAGGCCGAAACCCTGGCGGCGCGCTCGAACATGCGGGTTGGTGGCAATGTCGCGTTACGCAACCGCAACTTCCAATTGATCCAGGCGGCGCAGCAGGCCCAGGCTTCGGGTATTCCACCCAATGCCAAAGAGGACCTGGTCGCAGCACAGAAGGGGCTGCAAGAGGAGGCCCAAAGGCGCCGCGAAGCGGAAATGGCCGTTGCCGAGCAATCCACTCCGGACACTGGGCACGATGCTGGCAACTTCGCTCGCGCAGAGGCAGATCGGGTTCCGGCTGCGCCGATGGCTGGCAGAACCGGGCCCGAAGGAAAATTACAAATGGCTAATGTCGAGCCGGGGCGGGCGTACGCTGAGGTTGAGATCCCGCGCGACCATATGCCGCCTCCGGGCAAATGCCGAATCTGGTTTCCTGATCGTCCGCCGGGGCATCAGCCTGCACCCGGCAAATGCAAGAAGCTGCGACATCGGGTTCCGTCAGGAGCCTATCTGGTGCGCGGCTGAGTTCTGAGTGTCCACTTCTGGCTAGGGGGGTGTCCGTCGCGAGGGGCTGCAAACAACTGTGATCGGGATAAAGTTACCTGCCGAAAACGCTATCAAATGCGGACTGACCGATCGTCACCAATTGGATCAAGGCCAATTGACCGGTGATTGAGCTACTCGGCCTTTTTACCGGAGGTCACGAGTTCAATCGGATCCGTTATGTAGAACAAGCAGGTAGATATGCAGGGCGATGTTCAATCTGCCTGTACCGATCAACTATGATTTTTCGCTGGCGGATCACGTTGAGGGTAAACATGCGGAGCCTCGATTCTCTCCTTGAGCTTGGCAGCAAAGTCGTGAGCACTTTTTTCATGCCGAAACTGAACTCGTCTGATGCCAAAACATACAGACCAAAGAGCTTCTCTTTGACTGGATAGGTACTCGATTTTCACTGACATGATCATGTCTCCAAGGCGCGATCCAAGGGTTAAAAGTGGATTTCAGCGGTCTTGAGGCCCAAGTCTCGAAGCTCTGCGATCAGGTCATCCAGATGCCCGAAAGACTCGACTTCCTCGTTGTCATCTACCAAGAAATAACTTCTCCCGGCGTCCTTCTTGAAAAACACGATCCACTCCTTGGGGTTGGTCGGGTTTGCGATCACATGGGTGTCAAAGGTCACGCCTTCGGCGTGTTTGCATTTCACAGCTTTACGATTCATGTCAGTCACCACGCTACACGCGCTCTCAAGATTCTCTATTTGCAGTGCATGCCCGCCCAGCTCCATCTGAACTTTCTCTATAAACATTTCCAGCCGCCCGAAGCAGTGGATCAAGGGCATTTAAATTATCACTGTATGTTAATATTATGCACATGCATCCACTGAGGAGCTAGCCATGATTGCGATAGTTGAGGCATGGAAGGCGGGGTTGTTGGGGCGAGAGCATTGGCTGCGCAATATGGTGTCTGGCGTGATCGTCGGGGTCGTGGCGCTTCCTCTGGCAATGGCGTTTGCCATTGCATCTGGCGTCAAACCTGAGCAAGGCATCTACACCGCAATCATCGGTGGCCTGCTGGTTTCGCTCTTTGGGGGAAGCCGCTTGCAGATTGCCGGGCCGACAGGCGCGTTCATCGTGATTTTGGCGGGAGTCACGGCCGAGCATGGTGTTGACGGTCTGCAAATCGCCACGATGATGGCAGGTGCCATATTGTTATTGCTGGGGATGACCCGGCTCGGTGCAATCATCAAGTTTATCCCCGATCCGGTGATCGTCGGATTCACCGCAGGCATCGGCGTGATCATCTGGGTCGGACAGTGGAAAGACTTTTTCGGTTTACCGAGGATCAGTGGAGAGCATTTCCATGAAAAGCTCTGGCATTTGCTCCAGGCGCTCCCTGATCTTCATTTGGCCACGACCCTGCTGGCGGTACTTAGTCTTTTCCTGGTCATCACCGCGTCCAAAATGCCCGGACTCAAACGGGTACCTGGTCCATTAGTCGCAATGGCGGTAGCTACAGCGATACAGTCAACCTTTCATTTCGAGGGGGTAGCCACGATTGGCAGCGCATTTGGTGGCATACCTCAAGGCCTTCCAGCGTTGAGCCTGCCTGAAATCACGCTGTCTCGCGTCATCGATTTGATCGGTCCGGCGTTCACTATCGCCATGCTTGGAGCGATCGAATCACTGCTGTCGGCGATGGTGGCCGATGGCATGGCGGGCACTAAGCATGATTCCAATCAGGAGCTGATCGGTCAGGGAGTGGCTAATCTGGTCACTCCATTGTTTGGCGGTTTCGCAGCTACCGGAGCGATTGCCCGTACTGCAACCAATATCCGTAACGGCGGCACGAGCCCGCTGGCCGGCATTATGCACGCGGTCACGTTGGTGCTTATTATTCTGTTTCTGGCACCTCTGGCCTCAAACATTCCACTGTGCGCTCTGGCCGCCATTCTTTTCGTGGTCGCGTACAACATGAGCGAGTTGAAGCACTTCAAACGCATGGTCCAGCGGGCCCCTCGCGCAGACGTAGCTATTCTGCTCATCACTTTCAGTCTCACAGTGTTCAGTGACTTGGTGATCGCTGTGAATATCGGCGTCATCCTTGCGATGCTGCACTTCATGCGCCGCATGGCCTCATCTGTTGAGGTACAACAGGTAGTCGAACATGAGCTAGAAGAAGAGTTGAGGGCCAATGGGCACACTCGCCTGCCGGCAGGCACATTGATTTATACGATTGAAGGGCCATTGTTCTTTGGCGCGGCTGAGACCTTCGAGCGAGTCTTGGCACAGACCCATACCGATCCACGTCTGCTGATTATTCGCTTGAAGCGTGTACCGTTCATGGATATCACTGGCTTGCAGGTGCTGGAGGAGGTCATTCAGCAACTGCACAAGCGCAATATCGTGGTGAAACTCTGCGAAGCGAACACGAAGGTGCTCAACAAGCTCGATAGGGTGGGTATCTTGCAAGAAATCGGCACGGAGCATTACCACGCCGACTTCAACACCGCGCTGGCTAAAGCGGTCAGCCTCGCAGAGGGTCCGTCGATCCTTTAGAGGCTTGCTGCCCGTGTCAGGTTATGACTTGGTACTGGCGGCATGCTTACTTTTGGTTGAATAGGTGGCGCCGTGGGTGTCCAGGTAGTCACGAATCAGTTGACGGACCACCTGAGAAGGCGTCAGGTCTTGTGCTGCACAGAGTTTCTCGAAGGCTTTTTTCTTGACGGGATCAATGAGCACAGTGAGGCGCGCAGTCTTGCTTTCCATGGGGTATTCAATCGCTCAAGTCGCTAGATGTTAATCAAATTGTAATTGCCTTGTCCGGTGCTGTCACTGTGCTGCTCGTTAGTTCGACTTTACTCACACGAAAAGATTTGGCTCTCACGGTGGGTGATGAGTCGGATCTGCTTCGACTCAGCGTGGATAATCCCCATCCGCAAGGAAGGGAGCAAATTTATTCCAGGCTAGCCGACTGCCTGCAACGGGTGGACTGTGGCTAGTCACGAGCGACCGGATATGGCCGCGGTCCGAAAAAGAAACCGCGGCAACCGATCAATCAGGCGGAGGGGAGCAGGCCTTTCTGTTTGGCAACATGAGTCGCCAGTGCGTCCATCAAATCCGGGGACAGGCAGTCATAGGGTTCCAGGCCGATCGAGCGCAGGCGCTCGCGAATAGCCTTCATTTGCGCTGGCGGTGTGCCGGTTTCGATGATGGAGGACACGAACGCCGCGAATCCCGGCGCCGCCCATCCGCTCTGTGGCGAAAGTTCGGTGTGGACGAAGTCCAGGCCATAAAACGCATGGTCCTTGTTCTCGATGCGCCCAAAGAGATGAGCGTGACACTGCTTGCAGGCGTGGCGCTGGATGGTGGCGGTTTCGTCGACAATTGCCAGTTTTTCGCTGTGGGCAATGACGCTGACCTTATCTCGAGGCACCACCGCGATGACGGCGAATGTCGCGTTTTGTGGTTTCCAGCATTTGCTGCATCCGCACGCGTGGTTATACAGAGTTTGTGCGTCGATCTTGACCTCGACCTTGTCGGTCGCACACAGGCATTGCAGGGTGCCACCTGTGAAATTCGCGGCGGCGGGTTGGATACCGTTGTCCAGTGCGGGGTGAAGTTGCAAGGTGCTCATGCTGGCGTCTCCGTTTCAGGGGGGGGCGGACAAAATTGCCTGGGGCCGTACCTCAGACCGGTAGTTCAGCGACTTCGAGACGATGGTCAGGGCAGAGGTTGCAGGCTGGTTTTGAAGGTAGTGACCACTCGGTTACGGCCTTCGTGTTTAGCGTGATACAGGCGTTGATCGGCTATACGCAGAATTGCCTCGATGGTGTCGCCATCGCGACCGGATTGCGATACGCCGATGCTCACTGTAACCACGGTTGACCGCTGCAGGCCATGAAAGGAACTGTTTGCAACGGTGTTTCGCAGACGCTCAGCGATTTCGTGCGCGCCTTCAAGTGAAGTCTGAGGTAGCAGTATCATGAATTCTTCCCCGCCCACTCGGGCTACACCGTCATACGGCCGGATCGAATCGAGGCATTTCTCCACGAAACTCTTCAGGATGTCATCGCCAACCTGATGCCCGAAGCGATCGTTGATGGACTTGAAATTATCCAGATCGAGTGCCAACACGGAGAATGGCGCACCGCCGCGTTTGGTCCGGCCAATTTCGGCTTCGACCCGCTCCATGAACCGACGCCGATTGTCAGCGCCTGTCAGTGGATCGGTCGCCGCAAGGTGCCCGAGCTTTTGATTGGTGCGCTGGAGCTCCTGCAGGGCGCTCTCGGTATACGCCATCGCCTCGGCAAGACGCACCATCAACTCCTCCTGGCTGTAAATCTTCGAAAACGACCGCGTGGTGAGGAACGCTTGCACTACCCCATAGCTCAGCATGAAGAATCCACCGGCGAAGATCGCGTGGGCGAGCCACCACATATGGTTCCACGGACGTGCAAGGATGAAGGCAAGAGAGGACAGCGCGAACGCGGTGACCGAGATGATGAAAATTGTCATCAGCGGCGAACGGATACGGCGCAGTACGAGTATTGTCACGGTCAATGTGGAAAGAACGAGGGCACCACCCTCCATCGAGAGGCGCACCGCGAGATCGCTGGCGATCGGCGAATTCGCGACGTACGCCACTGCCCCGTCAACCACCAGGAACAGTCCTATCCAGGTCAACCACGGGCGGGCCTTCATTCGTTGGTCCGCGGTATCAGGTGGGCGGTGGTACGACAGCATTGCGACTAACAGCAGAATCGACATGACCAGTCGAGAGGCTGGTCCATAAAGCAGGAAGAGCCAGATATTGTGGTGTGCTTGTTCGGTGAACGCACCGTGCAACGCGTAGATCAGTACAAAGCCGAGAAATCCAAGCGTCATCCATCGCAGCAGCGGATCTCCCGATGACTGATAGCAGCGCCACGTTACGTAGGTAACAAACAAGCCTGCCAAGGTGGCTGTCGTGATCGCAACTATATGGAACAGGTGATTCTCGAATAAAAGCGTGGGGTCCTGGAAAAAGTATAAGTAGCCAATCAGATAGGCCGGAACAAACGCAAATCCTGCGAGCAGCAAGTAGGCGTAAACCCTGACCATGAGGCGAACGGCTTCAGGTGGTTCGTCGGTGGCGATGAGATTGCTCATGGTTCCCTCCAATCTTGAATCCATACAGCCAACACCGGTCCGGTGTTGGCGCCGCCTGCATGCCCACGGTCACTCGCATCACTACCCAAATACGGGATGGACCGGTCTATGGCATTTCAATTATGGATAAAAATTCAACCTTCTGATCAGAGTTTTTTCAGGAAGTCCAGTAGCAGCTCATTGACCTCTGTCGCGCGCTCTTGTTGTATCCAGTGGCCGGCACCTTCGAGGATATGACACCCGCGCAGTTCCGGCAGTGTCTGCGCGAAGGCTTCGATCTGCCGCGGGGAGCTCGGAAACTTCAGCACGCCGTCGCGGCTGCCCGCAATGAACATCGACGGCTGCCGGATAATGCAACCGCGCCAAGGTGCCAGCAGTGCCCATGAGCGAGTCATGTTGCGGTACCAGTTCAAGCCGCCGCGAAATCCGCTGCGGGTGAATTCGCGGGTGTAGTAGGCAATATCCTCGAGGTTTAGCCAGTCTGGCAGGGTTTCGGGCTCGATCATCGCGCCCAGGAAGCCCTGGCCTGGCTGCAGCCTGCCGAAAACCGGCCAATCGGGCCCGTCACCCGAGCCACTGAAGTAGATGCGCCGGATCGACGACTCGATGTCCCTTTCCAGCTCGGCCTCGGCCACACCCGGCGTCTGGAAATACTGGATGTAGAAGTCGCTGATACCCCGTGAGACAAGCGCACTGAGGAGCTCCACGCGCCCCGGTGGCGAGAAGGGAACACTCATGCCGACCACGGCGCGGAACAGATCGGGTCGCATCAATGCTGCGCTCCAGGCCACCTGCGCGCCCCAGTCATGGCCAACGATCACTGCTTGCTGTTCGCCGAGTGCATTGACCAACTCGACCATGTCGCCTACCAGGTGGAGCGTGGTGTAGGCGTCGGGTTCGGCTGGCGCATCCGTGCCGCCATAGCCGCGCATGTCGGGCGCTACCGCTCTGTAGCCGGCGGCCGCCAGCGCAGCAAGCTGGTTGCGCCACGAGTACCACAGCTCCGGGAATCCGTGGCACAGCAAGACCAACGGACCGGAGCCCTGGATGGCGACCTGCATGCGGATGCCATTGATGTCGAGCAGTTCGAGGTGTGGCTCGTTCATGTGCGCTTCCTGCTATTCAAGCGATGGCCTCCAGTAACCGCGGCAGATTCGCCAGAGCCTGCTGCTTGCTGACAGAGAGCCGATGCAGCTGCGCCAGTTTCTCGGTGTCGGCCTCTTGCATGCCCCTGACCACCGCCGTCATGAAGTACAAACGCGACTGCCTGACCCAGCGGGCCAGGCCTTCATGCTCTCCCCAGCGTAGTTGGTTACCCAGGTTGACCGCCCACATTCTGATCCAGTCCGTGGGGAGGTGAGGCGGGGGGACCATTGTGCAAAACGCGTTCATTTGCGTTTGATCCTCCAGGTGGCTTTCCACATAAGCGATCAAGGCCGCGCTGAACAACGGTTGGCAGGTGCTTACCATCAACAGGTTGATCTTGCCTCCGTCGAACACCTGCATTTCAGGCAGTGACGGAATGGCGCTGGCACTGCAATCAATGTGCAGAACGCCTGGGCTCGTGGCGATGCTTCCCTGCTCGAGCACAATGCGCGTTGGCTCGATCACTCGCACCCGCCCCAGGCGCACAATGTTGTCGATGCGTCGCAGCTCACGCAGTTCCGCCTGTGTGACGGTGGCGCAGCGGTAAGCAGTGGGTTCGACGGTCTTGTCCAGGCGCAGGAGCTGGCCCGCCGCCTCAAGCCTGGAGAACAGGTCCGGGATCGAGTCCGCGGCGGCGATGGCCTCGAACTGTGCCGTGAGGCCGCCGATTGTTCGTTCGAAGCCGTCGAGGCCGGGTTGCAGGTTGGCCCGGTCGATCAACCACGGATCGTTCGGCATGATCCAGCAGATTTTTTCGGGCGCAACACCGTTTTGCAGGCACCACAGGCAGGCGTCGATCCCGGTCTTGCCCGATCCCACCACGACGTAGCCAGTGTGTGGGTGCCGGATCTTCGGCAGGTCGTTCAGTGGCACGCATTGCACGCCGGACTCCACCGTGTATCTGGGCGGGTGGGTCGAGGGCACCGCCGTCTGGGCATGGGTGGCGTCCACCACTTTTTTGCACACCCGCACCTGATGGCTTACGCCGCTAACGAGGGAGGTAAACCGGTGGTCGTCAATGCGGTCGCCGGTGTAGTCGCACATGGGGAAGTAACGGACCCGACCTGACGGCAGAAACTGCTGGTTCATCACCTGATCGAAGTAGCTCACCACCTCGGCGCCGGAGGCTAGCTCATACAAGCCCTCGTTCAGTGCCGTCGTGTCTTTCGTTCCGCTGCCCAGTTCCCGTGAGTTGACGCCATAGAAGGCCGAGGGCTGGTGCAATCGGACAAAGGGGTAGGCATCATTCCAGTGCCCGCCAGGTCGACCGTGTCGATCCACCATCACGATGCGTGCATTCGTTTCCTTGAGCAGCGTATCGACGAAGGCCATGGCCGTCGCGCCAGCCCCGATGACCAGGTAGTCGGTTTCGATAGGATTTGCGTCCATAAGGTTGCACCTTCCCGGAGGCTGCCCCTCCTTAACCTCCGAAGATTAGCCACCCATGCCGCGCGCAATAGAACGAATGCTCCTCACCCACATAACCAATGGAATTAATGGCTGCAGCCTGAATGTCCATACTCAAGTCGGCATGCGCGAAGAAACATCAGCCATGCGGCCTGGATTTCAGTTAACCGGTAGTCAATGACCGCGCGGTAGACGGACGCCCCGAAAACCGTCCCGGTGAACAACTTGAACGCATTGTCAGGTGTATTTAACGGAATGTTCCATTTAACAACTTTCTGCCTCGGGCGCACGGAAGGCCTTACTGTAGTAGCCGGACTGGTCGAAACAGCAAACCTGCTTCTTGCCGGATGCAAGCATATCGCAGGCATCACCAATTCTTTTTGCGCGCGTCTTAAGTTGCTTGGCTGAAGTAATCCAGTGAATCCAGTCTACTCGTGCGATGGTCGTCGTATTGTTCCAAACGTTACGAGCCTCGGGAGCGGCTGCCAGTGCCTCCTGAAAATCTGCCGGGATGTCAGGCTCGGGTTCCTTCTTCACAGGGGTTAGCTCGAGTGTAACGATATCCCCAACGGCCGCGCCTGCGGCCTCGAGTAACGCTCTACTTACCTGCAGCCAATGGCTCAGTTGACCATCGGGCTCAAGGGTTGCCTGGAAATGCTGTCCATTGATTGTGCCTTCAACTGTCGTCCTTCCTCGCCTCGGAAGCTGTTCACTCGCGTCTCTTGGCAGTACTACGAACGCCCACGACGTATCGTTACCAGGCTTTGCCGGACGAAGAAGCTTTGCTTCGAATCGGGATTTCACATCGATTGTTGTCATTGCAACTCCTCCAACTAATACGCCAAGCTCAGATGCGGTCGTTACCCAGGCCGACAGACAGGTGCCGATTCCGAGGTTCAGGGACGAGCGGTAACGGCACAATGTGACACATTCGGGATAAGACAGGTCAGTGATGCAGGCCGTTGCGAACCACTTGCCACTCACGCGGGGAATCGGGCTATCCAGTGCCTGGCAATCTCTTCGCGTCGGCAGATCCACACCGCATCGTGGCATTGCACGTAATCGAGAAAACGCGCCAGCGCCATCGCACGACCTGGGTGGCCACTGATCCGCCCATGCAGGCCGATGCTCATCATCTTCGGGTGTTGCGCGCCCTCCTGCCACAACAGGTCGAAAGCGTCCTTGAGCAGCTGGAAGAAGTCTTCACCGCAGGCGAAACCATTGGGCAGCAGATAGCGGGCGTCGTTGTTGACCAGTGTGTAAGGAATCACCAGGTGGGCGGGCGAGCCTGGGAGCCAATAGGGCAGGTCATCGTTGTAGGCGTCCGAGCTATAGAGAAACCCACCTTCCTCACGCAACAGACGGCGGGTGTTCTGGCTGACCCTTCCTGTGTACCAACCCACGGGGCGCTTACCGCAGATCTGCTCGATCACGTCGAGAGTGAGGCGAATATGGCGCCGCTCCTGGTCTTCAGGCATGTCGCGATAGTCCAGCCAACGGTAGCCATGCCCGGCAATCTCATGCCCCGCAGCGCAAAGCGCCAGGCCAATGGCCGGGGTGAGTTCCAGTGCCCGGCCGACGGCGAAGGCGGTCAGTGGCAGGCCGCGGGCGCTGAACAGATCCAGAATGCGCCACACCCCCGCGCGCGATCCGTATTCGTACATGCCCTCGACGCTCAAGTCCGGTTCCCCCACACGTGGCGGGCGGCCCGGCAGCTCGTGAAGCCAGGCCTCCGACTGGGCATCGCCATTAAGGAGGCATGACTCCGCGCCTTCTTCGATATTGAGTACGAACTGGACCGCGACGCGCGCCTCACCGGGCCAACGCGGGTGGGGCGGGCAGCCGCCATATCCGATGAGGTCGCGAGCGGACATCAGCCCAGCTCGAAGGTCGTGACGCCGAACACACGTTCGTGCGCGATCGCCGGAGGAGGGCCGAGGTACATGCGTGCGCAGCCGAAAACCTCGAGCATGCCCTGTTGGTGCACGAGTGCCATCGCGGCGGGATTATTCTCCGGGGCATCGAGAAACAGCGGGCCACCCTCGGCAAATTCCGCCAGGCGCGCATAGAGGGCATTGGCTGCCAGGGTGTCATCGGCGAACAAGGGGCCGATCTTGTAGCCTTCCCGGCAGTGCCTTACTACGCCATAGCCGCTTAGCCTGCCCGCGCGCCGGCAACCCACGGCGAGCGCATCGGCCTGGGCTATCCACCCGCTCAGGAAGCTTGCGCGCGCGGCGGGAAAACAGGTGCGGTCGTAATCGACAACCTGATCGAACGGGAAGGAGGCCAACGGGACGATGTCCTGGCCGTCTACCTGCGAAGTCGTCGGGCGGGCGGTGAGATCGGCGCGAAAACGCATGTTGCGATGGGAGAAGACGAAACCACCCTTGGCGTAGTAGTCCTGCATCGCGAAGACGCCGTCCATGCCGATGCTCGCGCCTGGGCGCAGGCGGGCGAGGAGTCGCTCGCGACGTGCGTGCCAGAGGGTATCGCCCAGGCCTTGACCGCGATATTCAGGCCGGACGATGAAAAAACCCATGAAGCCGAATTCGCCATTGTAGGAGGTGATGGCACCGCCGCCGATCAATTCGCCGCCCCGGGACGCCGCGATGAAGGCGGCAGGGTCCGTCGCCCAGAACAGCTCGGCATCGTGAAGGCCGGGATTCCAACCCTCACGGGCAGCCCAATCGACGAGCTCGTCCAGCTCGGGACGGGTCATGTTGCGTATGACCAGCTGATTCGACACCGCGAAGTTCTCCTCAGTCGCTATTGACGGTAAGCCCGACCCGGGTAAAAAAGAGGGTAGCAGGGCACCACCTGTTTGCCATTGGCCTGTCTACCGACCGCTTTGACCCGGAGCATCGGCGGGTTCTTCGCGGATAAACAGCGCGAGCATGCCCAAACTGAACGGTCTTTTGTCCCAGTATCACAATATTGTGTCCTGAAAAGCTGAGTGCAAGGCGCCCTCCGAGGGCTACCTTCAAGCCGACTACTGAAAATAGATGGAGGTAGAAAGTGGATGCACTCACTGCAATGCGCATTGGTCAATCCTGACCGCCGACCCCCTGCTCAAGAACGTTCTGCCGGGCAACAACATGACCCTGGCCATGTAGATGCACTCCCGTGCGGGCTTTGAAGAGACTATCGCTCGCCGTCCGGCTACACGCTTGATAACAACAATAAAATAAAGACTTCGAGGAGGCTGCATGGCCTTTCATCCAATCGTCGCCGACGATGACGACGCTGGTTGCGTCAGCGTTTCGCGCCAATATGCCTGGATCGTTTTTGCACTGACGTTCGGCCTGTTGATTTCCGATTACATGTCGCGTCAGGTGCTGAACGCGGTGTTCCCGTTGCTCAAGACCGAGTGGGCGTTGAGCGACGGACAGCTCGGCCTGCTCAGTGGCATCGTTGCCTTGATGGTGGGCCTGCTGACGTTTCCCCTGTCGTTGCTGGCCGACCGTTTCGGCCGGGTCAAGAGCCTGGCGCTGATGGCGTTGCTGTGGAGCGTGGCGACCCTGGGTTGCGCGCTGGCTCAGGACTACCAGCAGATGTTCATCGCGCGATTCATGGTCGGGGTCGGTGAGGCTGCCTACGGCAGCGTCGGTATCGCCGTGGTGATTTCGGTGTTCCCCAAACACATGCGGGCCACCCTGACCAGTGCCTTCATGGCCGGCGGATTGTTCGGCGCTGTCTTAGGGATGGCCCTGGGCGGCGCCATCGCGGCCAAGCTGGGCTGGCGCTGGTCGTTCGCCGGCATGTCGTTGTTTGGCCTGGTGCTGGCGATGCTCTATCCGCTGATCGTCAAGGAAGCGCGCATTGCGCCATCGCGTGTCGCTCCAGTGGCGAACAAGGCAACGGTGGCGGTCAAGCGTCCGCTGCGCACGCTGTGGTCCAGCCGTTCGGTGGTGTCGACCTACATCGGCAGCGGCTTGCAGTTGTTCGTCGGCGGTACGGTGATGGTGTGGATTCCCAGCTACCTCAATCGCTATTACGACATGCCTGCCGACAAGGCCGGTGGCATGGCGGCGGGCATCGTGTTGTGCAGCGGTGTGGGGATGATTGTGTGCGGCATGCTCAGCGATCGACTGTGTCGCAACTCGCCGGAGCGCAAGGTCAGCCTGGCCATCGGCTTCTGCCTGGGCAGTTGCCTGTTGCTGTCGACGGCCTTTGCCTTGCACGCAGGGCCGGTGCAACTGCTGCTGATCTGCCTGGGCATGTTGATTGCCACCGGCACTACAGGCCCCAGCGGCGCGATGGTTGCCAACCTGACCCATTACTCGGTGCACGGTACGGCGTTCGCCACGCTGACCCTGGCCAACAACCTGCTGGGGCTGGCGCCGGGGCCGTTCATCACCGGCCGGGTGTCGGACCTCATCGGTCTGCATGCCGCGTTTCAACTGGTGCCATTGATCAGCCTCGTCGCGGCGGCGGTGTTCTTTTATGCCAAGTGTCATTACCACAAAGACATTGCCCGCCTTCAGGGGCAGAGTGTTCCTGAGTCCATGAGCGAATTCGGGCTGGAGGTGAAACTGTGAGTCGTCGTTAACATCCCGACCTGTGCCACAAACACCGTTTTTTGCGGCGACTGTACCAGCAGTCGCCGTTTTTTTTGCCGTGTGTTCAGAATGACTTGGAGGCGGCAGCGTCCGAACCGGACTGTTTCTGCGCGCTGCGCCACACCGCCGGCGGCATGCCGAACTGGTTGATGAACCAGCGGGTAAAGGAACTCGCCATGGAGAAGCCGAACATGTCGGCAATGTGGCTCAGCGAGTGGTTCGGGTTTTCCATATAACGCAGTACCAGGGCGCGGCGCACATCGTTGATCAGGTCGCTGAAGGCACAGCCATGGTCCTTGAGGCGACGTTGCAGGGTGCGCACGTTCATCCCCTGGTGCTGGGCGATCTGCTCAATGGTGGCGCGGCCCATGGGCAACAGCAGGTAGATGGCCTTGCGCACTTCGAACAGCGTCGAGGTGGTCTCGGGGCTTTGCAGCGAGTCCAGGTAGCTCTGGGCATGACGGGCCATGGTCGGGTCGGCATCGGGGTTGATCATGTCGAGGCTGGCGACAGGGCAAACGATGCCATTGAACTCGCTGCCGAATTCCAGGTTGCAGCCGAATACGCGTCGATGCAGGTACAGGTTGTCCGGCGGCTGGTGCATGAAGTTGACGCTGTAAGGGCGCCAGTGCGAGCCGAGCAGGGCCGAGCACAGACCGAACGTCACGCCGATGGCCAGCTCCGTGGCCTGGCGACTGGGCATCGGCGACTCGGTGACCATTTCTTCACGGATGATCACCATCTTGCCGCACTCTTCAACGAAGATGGCCAGCGAGTCGTTCATCAGATGACGGTAGCGCACCATCACCTGCAGCGCTTCGCGCAGGGTGCGTTGATGGCTGAGCAGCAGGCTGACCACGCCGAAGTCCGATAGCTGGCGCGACTCGGCCATGCTCAGGCCGAAGGTCTGGCAACCGCTGGCGATGGCCGAATCTTCCAGCAGACGCACGGCGGCATCGATGGGAATGCGCGATTCCGGGTCTTGCAGCTGAGCCTTGTTCAGGCCTGCGACTGCCATGACGTCGAGCGGGTTGAATCCCAGGTCCTGGGTAACGTCCAGGTATTTGGTCAAAACGGCGGCGCGAACAAGCGTGGGCATGCGTAGGACTTCCCTCGGCCGATGGTGACGTGAAGATGTGTTGCGCGATCGGGTGCTGTTCTGATGACGTTTGCGCTGCTCCCGGGACGATCCCGGTGGGGGACTGCAAGTAGCGCGATCAGATCCAGGATCGTATTTTTTGCATCACCATCGAATGGGTTGCTGGGCCCGAATTCACGAACCGCTGGAGCCATCAAGGACCCAGGATCCTGGGCGGTCTACGTGTATCCGGTAGGTGTTGTGGCCCCCATCAACGGAGCAGGGGCCACTGACTCATAGTAGGTTGCACGAGCGCGGTGCAAGGAGCATTTCGGGACAGAATCTTCGCGTATTGGGACGCTTGCGCAAGGGTGGCGGGGTCATAAACGTCGGGGGTGCGAGGCTCAGGCAATGTGGCTGGCCAACAGGCTTGAGTCGGCCATTAACCTGCTTTCTTATTCAGGCGACAGGGGCCCGGATGCCGTCTTGCTCGCTCGGTAGGAGACGGCCCAAGCCGAGGGTGTCTTGCCAAAACGGCTGCGGAACCAGCGTGAAAAATCACCGGCAGAGGAAAAACCGAGGAGTTCGGCGACTTCATACAATCGGCGCTTGCTGTTGGCCAGATACTCTTCGGCGAGTTCGGCGCGTACGGCATTCATGATGGTCGTGACACTCTCTCCCTCGGCCGCCAGGTGTCGGTTGAGGGTGCGTCGGTGCATCCCGAGATGCTGGGCCACGCCATCGACGGAGCACAGTCCGCTTGGCAGCAGCATCTTGACGATCTGGCGTACCCGCTGCGCCGGTTCGTCGCGCAGGTTGGCCAACTGCATGTCCAGCGATCGTTTCACCTCGCGATGCAACGCGGGGTCGGCCGTGGGAATAGGCAGGTCCAGATCATGCCGACGGCATACGATGGCATTGAATTCCTGGGAAAACTCGATGTTGGTACCCAACACGCGGTGGTGTACTTCAAGGCTGGAAGGTCGCTCGTGAGTGAAACTGACCCTTACCGGCCGGAAGGCATGGCCGCTCAGGATGCTCAACGTGCGAAGCATAATACCGGTTGCCTGTTCAATCGCCTGGCGCCAGACGCCACGATGGCCCTGCATGTTTACACCCACATGCAGCAGGGTCAGGTCGCCTGCATCCTCGAGCCACATTTGTACACCGGCGTTATGCAAGCGCGTATAGCGAAAGCACGATTGCAGCGCTGCGCGAAGTGTTGGCTCTTCGCGGATGAGCAGCGCGAGCATGCCAAAGTTGGAGAGGTGCCGGGTTTCCGCAAGCAGCAGCCCGAAGGCCTCCTGGCCGGACAGGCGGGCTGACTCCTCCAGCAGCCAGCCTACCGAATCGCTGCTGATCATGATGTTGGGATCGTCGAGGACACTGGCCGGTAGCCGGGTCATGCGCAGCATGCGAAATGGATCGAGCCCCACTGAACGGGCAACCTGCTCAAAGTCGGTAAGGCTGGCGCTTCGCGTCAAGGTATACATGCTTGGCCTCGTGTCCCAGTTTCACCAGATTGTGTCCCGGGAAGCTTAGTGCAGGACAACCGCCCAAGGCTACCTTCACGCCGACAATGACAACAAAGATGGAGGTAGATAATGGACACGCGCACCGCTACAGGTATCGGCCAGCCGCTCGCGGCAAGGGCGCAGGTGGACGCCGACGACCCCGATGCATTCAACCACTGCTTTGCCGAACTCAACGGCATTCGCATGCATTACATCGACGAGGGACAAGGGCCTCTCGTTATCCTGCTGCACGGTTTTCCTTACCTTTGGTACATGTGGCGGCGCCAGATCGCGGTACTGGCCGAGGCCGGTTATCGAGTCGTGGTCCCTGATCAACGGGGGTTTGGCCAAACCGATCGACCCGATGCCATTGAAGCCTATGACATGAGTCAGGCCGTCGGCGACATGGTCGGCTTGATGGCGACGCTGGGCGAAACATCGGCTGTGATCATCGGGCACGACCTGGGCGCCTGGGTGGCCCAGGCGGCGGCCATGCTGCGGCCGGATCTGTTCCGTGGCCTGGTGATGCTCAATACGCCAGTGCCGCCGCGGGGCAAGGTCAAGCCGACCATAGGCTTGCAGGCAATGGCGAAGGGCAGGGTGTATCACCACCTGTATTTCCAGCAGCTCCACAAGCCGGACCGCGAGTTGGCCAGCGATCCGCGCAAGACCTTGCGCAGCGTCTTCTACTCGATCTCCGGCAGCGCTGTCGGGGCTGAACGCTGGCGCCTGTTCGTCGAACCTGGTGAACCCATTCTCAACGCGTTCACTGAGCCGAAGGGCGAGTTCCCGTCATGGCTGAGCCCACGGGCGCTCGACTACTACGTCACTGAATACACGCGCACAGGGTTTACCGGTGCCTTGAACTACTACCGCTGTCGTGACCGGAACTGGGAGATCACCGCGTTTCTCGACGGTGCGCTGGTACGCCAGCCGAGTATGTTCATTGGCGGTGCCGCCGACCCTTCGCTGGAACCGGACGAAATCCGCGCGCTCTACGAACGGCTCGACACTTATCTGCCCGGGCTGCAGAAGAAGGTCTTGCTACCCGGCGTGGGCCACAGCGCCGCGGAAGAAAGCGTCGATCAAGTCAATGAATTACTCCTGACCTTTCTCGAGCAACTGGAGCGCTAGAAACAAGTGCACTGTGCGTGGTCGCGATCACTCGCGGCCACGCACAGTGCTTACACTCGTTCAGCCGGCAGCCTTGACCAGCAGATGGTCACCGAACTGCTCGCGCAGACGGTTCTTCTGGATCTTGCCCGTAGCACCCAACGCAATCGTATCGACAAAGATCACATCATCCGGCGTCCACCACTTCGCGATCTTGCCTTCATAAAATGCGAGCAGTTCTTCTCGCGTCAGTGTCGCTTGCGGCTTCCTGACGACGATCAGCAATGGGCGTTCGTCCCACTTGGTGTGTCTGGCGGCAATGCAGGCCGCCTGGGAGACTGCCGGATGGCCCATCGCAATGGTTTCCAGCTCGATGGAGCCTATCCATTCGCCGCCCGACTTGATCACATCCTTGCTGCGATCGGTGATCTGCATGAAGCCATCGACGTCGATGGTCGCTACATCGCCGGTTGGGAACCACCCTTGGCCTGCGTGCTCGAGCAGCGGCGAACTGTTCGTTTCGTTCCTGAAATAATCGCGCACCACCCAGGGTCCACGCACCAACAGCTCACCCGAGGTTGCGCCGTCCCAGGGTAATTCCATGCCATCGGCGTCAACGATCTTCATGTCGACGCCAAACACCGCCCGGCCTTGCTTGGATTGCACGACATGACGCTCTGCCGGGGACATTTCGAGGTGCCTGGCCTTCAGGGCGCCGACGGTTCCGATAGGGCTCAGCTCCGTCATCCCCCAGACGTGCAATACCGCTACGCCGTAGGTTTGCTCAAAGGTGTGCAGCATGGACGGGGGGCAGGTCGCGCCACCAATGATGCTGCGTTTCATGCTGGAGAATTGCCGGCCGGTTTTTTCCAGATGACCAAGCAAGCCTTGCCACACGGTCGGGACACCCGCCGACAGTGTCACCTGCTCGGCTTCGAGCAGTTCGAACAGCGATGCTCCATCCAGGGCCGGTCCGGGAAATACAAGTTTTGCCCCGACCATGCACGCGATGTAGGGAAGTCCCCAGGCGTTGATATGAAACATCGGCACAACGGGCAGGATCACGTCGTGCGCCGAACAATTCAGGGCGTCGGGGAGCGCGGCGGCATAGGTGTGCAGCACCGACGAGCGATGACTGTACAAAACCCCTTTCGGGTTGCCCGTCGTGCCAGAGGTGTAGCAGAGCGTACTGGCGGCATCCTCGTCGAAAACCGGCCAGGCGTAGCCGGCGGATCCCTGTTGAAGGAGGTCTTCATAGCACAGCAAGTTGTCGATGCCGGCATCCTTGGGCATACGCGCCTGATCGGTCATGGCGATGAACGCCTTGACCCCATTGCAGCGCCCGGCGATGGCCTGGATCAGTGGCAGGAAGGTCAAGTCGAAGAAGATGTACTGGTCTTCGGCGTGATTGGCGATGTAGGCGACCTGGTCTTCATGCAGGCGAGGGTTGATGGTATGCACAATGGCACCCATGCCGGCAACGCCGTAGTACAACTCCAGGTGCCGATAGCCATTCCATGCCAGTGTACCGATTCGCTCGGAAGGCTTGACGCCCAGGCGGGTCAGCGCGCTGGCCAGCTGGCGCGCGCGGCGGTGGCAGTCACGGAAGGTGTAGCGATGGATATCGCCCTCCACCCGACGGGATACGATCTGCGTATCGCCGTGATGGCGGTCGGCATGTTCAATGAGTGAGGAAATCAAAAGCTGCTTTTGCATCATCAGGCCTTTCATGGCATCGCTCCGTTCGCTTGTCTGTGATCGGGGAGCGAGCAGGCGGCCAGGCCCGGGTCAGATGTCGCGTCAAGACCGCGACCCGACACAGCCTGTTTCCCTCCCCTGAATGATTGCCAACCGGCAACTGGCCCGGTCGCCCCTTGAACCAGAGGCGCCGGGTTTTCCCGTGAAATCCGGGTCAGTTGAATGCCGTCAGGTCCTTCGGCGCGATGTCATGTTGCTCGCAATAAGCCAGATAGCGTTGCAACCCGGTCTTCCAGTTCTCCAGCGCGACGATGTTGTCGTTGCCGTCCAGGAACGCGAGATCGCCATTAACCTGAACCAGTGTGAGCACATACCCGTCTGTGCTTGCCGTGCTGACGACTTCCGGCGTGTGAGTCGATCCGGCCGTCTCATAGACGATGCTGCCAGGGCCGGCGATCCAGTCATGCTCCTTGTATTTCCATTGGCCTTCGAACGTGTAGACCATCACCGTACCCGTGTGGTGATGCTTGGGCAGTTGCATGTCGATCGGCGACTTCATCATGACGATCCATTCACCACGGATGGGATCAAGCTTGAAGTACTTGAGCAGGATGTTTTCGGCATAGGGCGTAAAGGGAATCCACGGCAGCGATTCGCCATCGATGACGGCAGTGTCGATGTGTTCGTAGAGCATAGGTATCTCCATTGTTTTTGTTTGAGGTCGAGCATTTGTGAGCGGCCAGGGCTGCCCGACTGACTCGGATGGTCGGTCGGGTGCCCTAAATTCTCCCGGAGGGAACCCGTTTGGATTAGGCGAGCGGGGTGCCCGCAAGGGTTGCGCGCAGCATCTTTCTGGGTGCATTGCCGTAGTCCGCCACCGCGTAGTGCTGGACTTGCAGGTTGTCCCACATGGCAATCGTGTTGGTTCGCCACTTCAGGCGTACCTGGTACTCCGGAATGGCAGCCTGGGACATCAGGTAGTTCATCAGGTGATGAGCCTCTGGCATGAAGTCCTGGCCGTAGCGGATATCCTCGAAGTTGAAGAAGTTCGAGAAGTGGGTCGTGAACGCGGAGTTGACGAACAAGACCTTTTCGCCGGTCTCCGGATGGGTCAGCACCACCGGGTGTTCAACGGCGGGGTTCTTCGCGGCCATCCCATGACGCTCTTCGCGTGGCAACTGGGCGCCGAAAGTCTGCTCGGCGCCATGCTTTGCATACAGACCGTCGATTCGTTGCTTGATGGCCTGCGGCAGTTTTTCGTAAGCCATCACCATGTTGGAAAACAAGGTATCGCCGCCGGCCTCCGGCCCCATCTCGCAGCGCAAAACCGCACCGCGGGGCGGCGCCGGCTTGTAGGTGACATCGGCATGCCAGAGGTTTTCGCGGCTGGCCTTTTCGACATAGCTCTTGGGTTTACCCGGATCGAGATTGCGATACAGCATCAGCAGCTTGTCCGCCTCCGGATGGCTCGGTGCCAGGGGGTGGGCTTCCAGTTCGCCGAATTGCGCGGCGAAGTGCTGTTGCTCCAGGGGGGTGATGTCCTGGTCGCGGAAGAACAGCACTTTGTGCTTCAACCACAGTGCCCTGATTTCTGCGATCAGTTCGGGGTCCTGGGCCGCGTCGGCCAGGTTGACGTTGCTGAGCTCGGCACCGATGGCGGGGGAGCAAATCTGCACCTTGATCGAATGCTGGCGCACTGACGAGCGGATAATGGCGGGTGCCGAGGCGGGAAGAGGTGAAGGAGCGTCTTGGGGTGCGGCGACTGTTGTCATTGTTGTCTCCAATCCGTGCTTGTCCGGGTGCGCTGTGCACATCCGGTATAGGTAGCGGGTCCCTGCCAGTGGGGCAGGGATGCAGGTCCAATAGTAGGTGTCCAGGGCGCAATGTCATGGGCATGGCGGGACAGTTTCTTCGCATATTGGGACGCTGGAGAGGAGGAGAACGAACAACGTTGCTCGCGGGCTGCAGTACCCGGCCGGTCTGCATCTGACTGCGCAATTGGAGAGTCGCTTGCGCAATCGGGGAGGTTGGCGGGCAGTGCAATCGCTAGTTTAGGGTCCATCCAGCAACAAGACCTCGCTAAAGGAAGGCTTATGCAATACAGGCTTGCCATCGCCCACTGTGGGCCCTGCGCTTTTGAGTCGACTAAGGGAAACCTTTAGCCGGGTTGAAGATTTCCCCCCAGAGGATGCTGTTCATCTCGATATCGGCGCGGCGCCTGCTGACTTACCTTGGTTAGACAAGAGGCGTGTCGTCGTGGCGGACTGTTCCATTGAGCCCGCCTGGCGTTTTACCCCCATAACAACAATAGGCCTGACAATGCTCGAACCCATCGTTCTCTATATCCCTGATGCAATCCGCCTTCCTGCGCAAGAAGGCTCGGTGTTCGGCTGCCGGCATTTTTAATTTTCAGTTCGAATCTGCTCCTATAAATACAGTGCCCAGCACATACAAGTGTGGAGAAGTTAGATGTATCAGGTAAAACAATCTTGCCGTGGGCTCGGTATTGCCGGCGTATTGGGAATGATCTGTTCACCATTGGCAGTCTATGCCGATGTTGTCGATGACAGTCACTTGAAAGTGGATACGCGCAACTTCTACTTGCACCGTAACTACACCAATAACAACGCGCCGGTTTCTGAAGTGCATAGTTGGTCTCAGGGTTTCGATGCGCAGTTTACGTCCGGTTATACCGACACGGCCCTGGCCATCGGCCTTGATGTGGATGCGCAGTACGCCGTGCGCCTGGATTCGTCGGGCAACGACGGTTCGCTGCCCTACAGCGTCCGTGACCAGCAGACGGCCGATGACTACAGTCGCGCCGGTGCAACCTTCAAGATGCGCTACAGCAAGACCGAGCTGAAGGTGGGTGACCTTCGCCCACAATTGCCGGTGGCGTACGATGACACCAGCCGGCAACTGGATACGATCTATCAAGGGGCTGTGGTCGAGTCCAGGGAAGTCGACGGGTTGACGATGACCGGTGGCCGGTTCTGGTCTGCCGTGACGCGGGAATCTTCCAACCACGAGAAACTGTACAAGTTTGGCTCCACCGATAATCTCGACAGTGACGGCCTGGATTTCGGCGGCGCAACTTACGACATTACCAAGAACCTGCAAGCCAGTTATTTCTACGGCGTGTTGCACGATATTTATCAGCAACACTATTTCGGCCTGATGCATATGGCTGACCTGGGTAATGGCTACAAACTTAAAACCGACTTGCGCTACTTCAATAACAATGAAGATGGCAATGCCTTGAACGGTGAGATCGACAACCGTTCCTACGGTGGTTTGTTCACTTTGCTCAAAGGCGCGCACATGTTTGGCCTCAGTTACCAGCGCATGCTCGGTGACAGCGTGTTCCCGACGATGAACGGTTATATCCCGCAACCTTACCTGGTGCACTGGTCGTCCCTGGGATTTGTCCGCCCGGATGAAAAGTCCTGGGGCGCGCGCTACAGCTATGACTTTGCCGGGATGGGCATGCCGGGGCTCAAGCTCTACACCCGCTACATCAAGGGTACCAACTGGGACCGAGGCAACAACCTGAGCGACAACCAGGAAAGCGAACGCTTCCTGGGTCTCAGCTACGTGGTCCAGAGCGGAGCGCTGCAAGGCTTGGGGCTGGACCTGCGCAACATCGACGTGAAACAGAAGTACGGCTACGACTACAACGAATTCCGTGTCGCCACGACCTACACCTGGAAGTTCTGGTAAGCCCGGTCCATCCGGGGTTTGACCCCATAACAATAAGAGGCGTGACCATGTTCGAACCCTTTGTCCTTTGCATCTGCCCCGCAACTTCCCAGTCGGTGTGCTGTGCACCGTCACCCGGCGCGCTGCGCGCATGAGCGGATTCCAAGAGGAGCAAACACTAGTGAATATCCAGGTCGATAACGCGGTCCTGCAGCAGCAGAAGAAGAAAACCTACATTTACGAGTGGTACGTGGTCGGCTTGTGCATGATCGCCTACATCTTTTCATTTGTGGATCGGCAGATCCTGGCGCTGATGATCGAGCCGATCAAAGCCGACCTGCAGATCAGCGACACCCAGTTCAGCTTGCTGCACGGGCTGGCCTTTTCGTTGTTCTATGCGTTCATGGGCATGCCCATCGCCTATCTGGCCGATCGCTTCTCCCGGCCGAAGATCATCGCCGTCGGCGTGGTGTTCTGGAGCCTGGCGACGGCTGCCTGCGGCCTGAGCAAGAACTTCCTGCACATGTTCCTCGCCCGCATTGGCGTTGGCGTCGGCGAAGCGGCCCTGTCGCCCTCGGCCTATTCGATGTTCAGCGACATGTTCCCCAAGGAGAAACTCGGCCGCGCCGTGGGCATCTACTCGATCGGCTCGTTCGTCGGTGGTGGCCTGGCCTTCCTGGTGGGCGGCTATGTGATCGCGATGCTCAAGGACATGAACACCATTGAGGTCGCCGTTCTCGGCGCGATGAAGGCCTGGCAGCTGGCGTTCTTCATTGTCGGGCTGCCCGGCATCGTGGTCGGCCTGTTGATCTGGCTCACCGTGCGCGATCCGGCGCGCAAAGGCCTGCAGGTCGATGCGCAGGGTCGGGCGAAGAAGGTCGCGATGAGCGATGGCTTGCGCTTCCTTGGCCGCCACCGTGCCACTTTCACCTGCCATTACCTGGGCTTTTCGTTCTACGCCATGGCCCTGTTCTGCTTGATGAGCTGGAGCCCGGCGCTGTACATCCGCAAGTTTGGCCTGTCGCCGATGGAGGCCGGCTACATGCTCGGCACCGTGCTGTTGGTGGCCAACACCGCCGGGGTACTGTTCGGTGGATGGCTCACCGATTATCTGGCGAAGAAAGGTCATCAGGACGCTGCCATGCGCACTGGCGTCATCGGTGCCCTCGGCATGGCGGTGCCGGCCGTGCTGTTCTCGCAAGTCGATCAACTTTGGCTGTCGGTGACCCTGTTGGTGCCGGCGATGTTCTTCGCTTCGTTCCCGATGCCGGCGTCCACGGCAGCGATGCAGATCCTCGCGCCGAACCAGGTACGTGCGCAGGTATCGGCGGTGTTCCTGCTGATCAGCAACCTGCTGGGGTTGGGCCTGGGCACCACGCTGGTGGCGCTGTTGACCGACCGCTACTTCGGATCGCCTGCGGCAGTCGGCTCGTCGATGTCGCTGGTGATCGCCGGCGCCTCGGCATTGACCGTACTTCTACTGTGGCGTGGTTGCCGTCATTTCCGCGAAAGCTATGCCCGTGAGCACCCGACCCGGGCCTGATTGGTCATAGTCCACGATCGGCGCCCCGGCCTCGCTCCTGTTAAAGGGAGCGGGGCCGAGGTGCTCCAGGTCAGGAGAACCCTTGATGTTGAATGACGTACACCTGCTTGAACGGCACAGCCTGCTCAGCTCGGCCGATTACCGCGAGATCAAGGACAAGGTCAGCCAATACCTGTGCCCCCACAGCTTCAACGTGCTGTGTGACGAGCCGATCCACACCCGGCTCAACGGCGTATTCTTCGGCGATTCGGCACTGCTCGACCTGCGCTATGGCGCGCCGGTGGAGATCACCATCGGCGACATTGCCGATCAGTACCTGTTTCGCATCACCTTGCAGGGGCATTGCGAAGTGGCCCACGGGCGGCGCAGCGCGGCGATGCAGTCGGGCTACCTGAGCGTTTCCTCGCCGTTCGCGCAAAGCCGCATCGTCACCGATGGCGAGTGCCGCAACCTGATCCTGCGCGTCGACCGTGATGCCCTGGAGACGCAACTGCAACGCCTGCTTGGCCGCAGCCTGCGACAGTCGGTGATCTTTGATGTCAGCGTCGACCACCTGGGCGTCGGGGTCGTCAGCCTCTATCACACCCTGGACTACATTTGCCGGCTGTACGGCAGCGGCGTTGACGGTTCGCGCCTGGCCAGCGGCCTGTCCGAATACCTGATGCAGTTGCTGCTCACTCAGCTGCCGCACAACTACTCGGCGGATCTGTTGATCGACTCGCGCGCGCCGCTGCCGCACCACGTGAAAAAGGCCCGTGACTACATCGAGGAACACCTCGACGAACCGATCAGCCTGACGACCCTGAGCGAACTGTGTGGCGTCTCGGTGCGCACCTTGCAGAACGGCTTCAACCAGTTCCTCCAGCAGGCGCCGGTCGAATACATCCGCGACCGGCGCCTGGCGGTGATCCACGAATCGCTCAAACAGGGCAGGGCCGGCGAGACCGTCACCGATATCCTGTTGCGCCATGGCATCAACAGCTTCGGGCATTTTTCCAGCGCCTATCGGCAGCGCTATGGTTGCCTGCCGTCGGACACCCTGCGGCGGCAGAAGCATTGAGACTCCTGCGCAATCCGTCATTCGGCTGCGCAATCGGATGAGTCCGTGGCGGTGCGGCTCGATAGGATCGAGTCTCTGACAAAAGGAGTATCTGCATGAATATTACTGTGCTGGGTGGTGGTCACGGCTGTTACGCCGCTGCTGTCGAAATGGCTGAAAAGGGCCACCAGACCCGCCTCTGGCGTCGAGACGGCGCCGCGCTCAAGGAACTGCTGGCCATCGGCAGCCTGACCATCAAGGACTACAAGGGCACTCGCAAATTGTCCGTCGGCCAGCAGGGCGACAAGCTCTCGTTCAGCGACGACCTGGCCGAAGCCCTGGCCGACGCACAATTGGTGATCATCCCGCTGCCGTCGACCTCCCACGAAGACCTGGCCAAACATGTTGCGCCGCACCTGCACGACGGTCAGGTGGTGTTCCTGCCGCCGGGCACCTTCGGCAGCTTCGTGTTCGCCAAGGCCATGGCCGATGCGGGCAACCGCAGCAAGGTCGCCTTCGCAGAAACCGGTACGCTGCCGTACCTGGTACGCAAACACGGCGCCAGCGACCTGGTGATCAGCGGCTATGCCACCCGCCTGCCGACCGGGGTATTGCCCAGCAACCTGTCCGAGCATGCTTTCGCGGTGCTGCGTGAAGCCTACCCGAGCGTCGAGCCGATTGAAGACGCCCTGAGCGGTGCGTTGATGAACGCAGGTCCCATCATCCACCCGCCGCTGATCATGATGAACGCAGGTCCACTGGAGCATTTCGAGGCCTGGGACATTCACAACGAAGGCACCCAACCGTCAATTCGCCGCGTGACCAACCAGCTCGATGCCGAGCGCATGGCCGTGCGCGAAGCACTGACCTACGGCGCGCCGCATTTCCCGCTGGCCGACCACTACAACACCACCGAAGGTGACGAGTGGATGTACGGTCGCGGTGCCCATGGCAAGCTGACCGACAGCGGCGACTGGCGCGAAGACATCGACCTGCAGAAGCATCGCTACATGCTCGAAGACACCCGCCTGGGCCTGTCCTTCCTGGTGTCCGTCGGTCGCTGGGCCGGTGTGCCGACTCCGGTTGCGCAAGGCCTGCTGAGCATTGCCTCGGTCGTCGCTGCGCGTGATCTCTACGCCGAAGGCCGCACCCTGGAAAACCTCGGTCTGGCCACGCTGAGTCGGGCGCAGATGACCGAGCTGCTGACCAAGGGCTACAACTGATGAACGCCGCGCTGCCCCAAGTCAGCGTGGTCGGTGCCGGGCGGATGGGCGAGGGCATTGCCCTGGCATTCATCCATGCGGGCCTGCCGGTGACCCTGATCGATATCAAGGATCGCGCCGAGGATGAGCGGCACGGCTATTTCGAGCGTGTGCGCAACAACATCCACAACGAATTGCAGATGCTGGTACGCCTTGGTGTGCTCGAAGGGCATCAGGCGGACATCGCGCTAGCCCGGTTGACGCTGCAATCCAGATCCCAAGCCGCAGAGGTTTTGCGCCAGTGCGACCTGGTGTTCGAAGCGGTGCCGGAAGTCATCGCAGTCAAGCAGGAGACCTTCGCCTGGGTCAGCGAGCATGTCCCGGCCTCGACCATCATCGCCTCGACCACTTCGACTTTCCTGGTCACCGAACTGAGCGAAATGGTCAGTGAGCCCCAGCGCTTCGTGAACGCGCACTGGCTAAATCCCGCGTACCTGATGCCGTTGGTGGAAGTCAGCCGCAGTGATGCGACCTGCCCGCAGGTGGTCCAGAGGCTGCTGCAACTGCTCAAGCGCATCGGCAAGGTGCCCGTGGTGTGCAACCCGGTGGCTGGCTACATCGTGCCGCGCATCCAGGCATTGGTCATGAACGAAGCGGCACGGATGGTGGAAGAGGGCGTGGCCAGTGCAGAGGATATCGACACGGCGGTACGCGTCGGCTTTGGTTTACGTTTCTCGGTGCTGGGCTTGCTTGAGTTCATCGACTGGGGCGGCGGCGACATCCTCTACTACGCCTCGCGCTACCTGAGTGGTGCGCTGTCACCGCGCTTCGAATCGCCGCAGGTCATCGCCGACAACATGCAAAACGGCCGCAATGGCTTGCGCGATGGCCAGGGTTTCTACGACTACCGCGACATGGACGTAGACGCCTACAAGCAGCAGCGCCTTGGCGACTTTGTTCGCAAGCTGGAGTTGTCGGGGCTGACGCCTGCGTTCGATGGCGCCTTGAAACAGGCCTGAGCATCAGGGCCTGGAGGCCGGGCCCTGACACGCTTCACGCTACGATTTCCCGGTCCTACAGGCAGTACTGGCTGGTGGGCAGCACGTCGATCTTGTCGAAATCGATGAAGTGGCTGCAACTGTCCATCATCGCCGCCAGGTTGCGCTGGAATTTCGCGTCGTCGCCCGCCGCATCGAAAAAGGCCATGGGATCGGTCATGGCCGCTGGCGGAAAACATTCCTCGACGATGGCGTCGATCCGTGGGGCGCCGTGGGTCAGTGCCGACACCACCAGGTTTTGCACGTACTGGAAGTTGGCTTGCGTGTCCACGGCCACGGCCGTGTGATGGTTGCGCCAGATGTCCAGCCAGGCCTCGGGGGTCAGCCGTGGAGGGCGGGTCAGCAGGGCCAGTTGGGCAAATCCGTGGGTACGCTCACCGGGCGTTGCCGGGAACCGGGTATTGGCGATGGCGACCGACTCGCAGACCAGGTAGGCGGCCATGCGCGCGGTTGCCGCGCTGATCAATTGGTCGAACGGGCGACGGGCCGGGCCGTTGGCACTGTCCAGCCACAGCGACAGGCTGCCATCGGGCAACGGTCGGTTGTTTTCCTGGCGCAGGCCGCTGGCCGGCTGGACATCGGCATCGGCCAGGTTCAATTGCACACCTCGGGCACCGAGTGCCTGCAATTGCCCGGCGACCTCGCTGCGCAGGCGATGGGCGAAGGTATCAGGACTGACTTGGGTATCACGCCACAGCAGATAGATGACTTTTTCCATAGCTATCAAGCTCCTCGTTGCGGTTGATGGATGGGGTCGCGGTCGTGCTGTCTGGCCCATCCGGATGACCGAAAATCCCTGGCGTCATAGTCAATCAAGGTCAGCCCCGGGTAATACCTCAAACAGACTATTGACTCACAATATGAGGGCAATGGCGGCGCCGCTCGACGCCGGGCAGCCATGGAAAACAGCAGCTAAGCTCTCTTGCGCCGGGGTGGCAGTGCAAGCGTTGCCCCGGGAGGTCCATTTCCGGCAAGGGAGCCACCCGCCATGAGCGCCGAACAGAGTCATTACAGCCCGCCGACCCTGCTGGTAGTCGATGACACCCCCGACAACCTGATGCTGATGACGGATCTGCTCAAGGATCGCTACCGGGTCAAGGCCGCCAATAGCGGTGAAAAGGCTTTGCGCGTACTGCAGGGCGACACCCTCCCGGACCTGATCCTGCTGGACGTGATGATGCCCGGGTTGTCCGGCCATGAAGTGGCCCGGCAGCTCAAGCGCGACCCGCGTACCCGCGACATTCCGATCATCTTCCTGACGGCCATGGCCGGCACCGAAGACGAGATCCATGGCCTGGAACTGGGGGCCGTCGACTACATCACCAAACCGATCAGGCCGGCGCTGGTCCTGGCGCGGGTGGATACCCAGCTCAAGCTCAAGGCGGCGGCAGACTTCCTGCGCGATCACAACGACTATCTGGAGAAGGAAGTGGCGCGCCGGACCCGAGAGGTGATTGCGATCCAGGATGTGGCCATCCAGGCCATGGCTTCACTGGCCGAGACTCGCGATAACGAAACCGGCAACCATATCCGGCGGACCCAGCATTACATCAAGGTGCTGGCGGAGCATCTACGCGGTCATTCGCGCTTCAGTCACTTTCTCACCGAGGCCACCATCGCGTTATTGTTCAAGTCGGCGCCGCTGCATGACATCGGCAAGATCGGCATCCCCGACCATATCCTCCTCAAGCCGGGACGCTATACCGAGGAAGAATTCGAGATCATGAAGACCCATACAACGCTGGGGCGTGACGCCATCCAGCATGCCGAGGATCAGCTCGGCATTCGCGCCGAATTCCTCAGCCTGGCCAAGGAGATTGCCTACAGTCACCAGGAAAAATGGGACGGCAGTGGCTATCCGCAAGGGCTGGCGGGTGACGACATCCCTATCAGCGCCCGGTTGATGGCGGTGGCGGACGTCTATGACGCGTTGATCAGCCGTCGGGTCTATAAAGCGGGGATGCCCCACGAGCAGGCCGTCGAGATTATTCGTCAGGGGCGCGGCACGCACTTCGACCCCGATATCTGCGATGCCTTCCTGGATTGCCTCGAACAGTTCCAGACCATTGCCGAGCGCTTCGCCGATACCGACCAGGACATGGCCGTCCAGCGGGCGGCCATGGAGCGTCTCGGCCAGACTCCGTGAACCGGCAACTGTGCCTTTGTCAGTAATTTCATCAGGTCCACGAGGATAGTCATGGCTGGTTTGCGTACCCTGCTTGAGCGCCTCGCGCTGCTTCACAAACTGATCCTGGGTTTTTCAGCGCTGCTGCTGTTGGTGCTGGTGCTCGGCGTGCAAAGCCTGCGCACCCAGCAATCGCTGAAGCAGGACATGCAGAACCTCTATCTGCAGGAACTGGTCGGCATGGAGCACTTGCAGGAAGCACGTGTGCAATTGCCCCATATGCTGCAAGCGCTGCAACGCGCGGTGGGCACCGACAGCGCACAGATTCGTGTCGAATCCCTGCAGCAACTGCAGGAAATCCGCGAAGGCCTGCAGCAGGCCGTGGCCCGCGCCAAAGTGACCTTAAAGCGTGCGGAGAATCTGGCGCGTCTCTCCGAGTTCGATCTGTTGCTGCAACAGTTGCAGCGTCTTGGCGACCAGGCCTTTGTATTGATCGACCAGGGCCAGCAGAACAAGGCGTTGGTGCTGCTCAATAGCAGTGAATTCCAGCAACTTGCCCAGCAGGCCGACGGCCTGTTGTATGCGATCGCCCAGGTCAAGGAAGCCTCGATTCGCGACACGGCCAAGGACATTGCCGAGTTTGCCGAACACAGCACCATGCTGACCTACGTCCTGTTGTTCGGCGGCTTGTCGCTGGCATTGCTGTTGTCCTGGGTCGTCAGCCAGTCGATTCGCAATCCGCTCAACCGGGTGCGGGTGGCGGTAGACCAATTGGCCGCCGGGCAGCTCGATCAACCGATTCCCCACACCGACCTTAACAACGAAACCGGCGATCTGGCGCGGGCCATCGCCAAATTGCAGACCGAGTCCCAACAACTTGAGCGTCAGCGCTGGATCAAGGCCCATACCGCTCAATTGCAGGTCGATCTGCAGCAGGCGGAAACCCCGGCCGAACTGGCGCAGGTGTTCCTGCAATGCATGGCCGGCCTGCACGGAATCTGCCAGGGGGTGCTGTACAGCGCGCAGGAGGATTCCGGCACGCTGCTGTTGATGGGGCGTTATGCCACCGATTCCGAGCGGCCACCCGAGGCGCAAGTCATGTTCGGTGATGGCCTGCTGGGGCAGTGCGCGGTGGATCGAGTGCCGCGTCAGTTTCAGTCGATGCCGGAGCAATACTGGCGTTTGCGCTCGCCCCTTGGCGAGGTCCCGGCCCGTTGCCTGCTACTGCAACCCATTGTCCGTGGCGATCGGTTGCTGGGGGTGCTCGAACTGGCCGGGCTGGAACCCTTGGGCGAGCGTGAACTATTGCTGCTGCAGGAAGCCACCCCACGTTTGGCCGCGGCCATGGCGATTCTGGAGCGTAATCAGGCGGTCAAGACCCTGTTGGCGGAGACCCGGCGCCAGGCCAATGAAATGGCCGAACAGGCACTGCAACTTGAGCAGCAGGCCCAGGCACTGGAAAGCCAGCAATCGGCGTTGCGCGCCACCGAGGCCTGGTATCGCGGGATTATCGAAGCGGCGCCGGACGGCATGTTGGTGGTGGATGCCGAAGGACAGATCCTGCGCACCAACCGCCAACTGGACCAGCTGTTCGGCTATAGCGCCGGCGAGTTGATTGGCGAAACCATCGATCGCCTGGTGCCGTTGGCCAGCAGAGGGCGCCACGAGGCGCTGCGCAAGGGCTTCATGGCCCACGGTACCACTCGCCAAATGGGGGCCAACCTGGACGATCTGCAAGGCGTGCGCAAAGACGGCAGTCTGTTCTCGGCGGAGATCAGCCTGTCGCGCTTGCCGAGCCTGGAAGGGGGCGGCGTCTGCGTGTGCGCGTCGGTGCGCGACGTGAGTGAACGGCGTCATCTGCAGGCGGCACTCAAGGCCAACGAGGCACAGTTGCGCGCGGTACTCGACAGCAGCCCGGTGGCCATGGTGATCAGGGACGTCGATGGTCGTCCGACCTACTGCAATCCGCAGTTCGACAGTTTGTTCGGGACTCGCCTGGCTGAACTCGAAGGTGCGGATCCGGCGCAGTTCTGGGTCGACCCGCAGGCACACCAGCGCTTTCTCGAAGCGGCAGCGCAAGGTGCCGTGCTGAATTTCGAGACCACCCTGCAGCGCGCCGGCGGCGAGCGCTTCGACGTACTGGTTTCGGCCGTCACGATGACGCTGGGGGAGCGGGGCATGGGGGCCAATTGGTACTTTGACATCACCGACCGCAAGACCGCCGAGGCCGAGGTGCAGCGCGCACGGGAGGCCGCCGAAGAGGCGACCCGGGCCAAGAGCAACTTCCTGGCCACCATGAGCCACGAGATCCGTACACCGATGAATGCCATCATCGGCATGAGCTACCTGGCATTGCGCACCGAGCTCAACCACCGCCAGCGCAACTACATCGAAAAAGTCCATCGCTCGGCGGAATACCTGTTGGTGATCATCAACGACATCCTCGACTTCTCCAGGATCGAGGCCGGCAAGATGCACCTGGAGCAGATTCCCTTCCACCTTGAGGCCGTGCTCGACGGCTTTGCCAGCATGATCGGCCTCAAAGCCGAGGACAAAGGCCTGGAGCTGCTGTTCAACACCGATGCCGAGCTGCCGACCGCCTTGATCGGCGATCCGCTGCGCCTTGGCCAGGTGCTGATCAACCTGGGCAACAATGCGACGAAGTTCACCGAGCAGGGCGAGATCGTGCTCGGCGTAGAGCAGCGGGGCTCGGCGGGAGAGCAGGCGCTGTTGCATTTCTGGGTACGTGACACCGGCATCGGTATGAACGCCGAACAATGCTCGCGCCTGTTTCAACCCTTCAGCCAGGCCGATAGCACCACCACCCGCAAGTACGGAGGCACAGGGTTGGGCCTGGCCATCTCCCGCCATCTGGTGGAATTGATGGGCGGGCGCATTTGGGTAGAGAGCGAGCCGGGCCTGGGTTCCACTTTCCATTTCGAGGTGAGCCTGGGGGTGCAGCGCGACAGCCATTTGCGGCGCATGGTGACCGCCGACGAATTGCTCGGCAGCCGTGTGCTGGTGGTCGATGACAACGCCAGCGCGCGCGAGATCCTCTCCAGCATGGCCCGCAGTTTTGGCGTGGAGGTGGATGTCGCGCAAAGTGGCCGGGCCGCACTGGCCATGCTGGTGGACGCCGAAGCGAAGGTGTTGCCCTATGATCTGGTGCTGATGGATTGGCGCATGCCTGGCATGGACGGCGTGGAAACGGTGCGCCAGATGCAGGCCGCCAAACTGGTGCAAACGCCAGCGGTGATCATGGTCACGGCGTTCGGGCGCGAGGAGGCCCGCGAAGAGGCTAGTCGACAGGGTATTCAATTGCCGGTGGTACTGACCAAACCGGTGACGCCGTCTACGTTGCTTGAGGCGCTGGGCAGGGTGCTCGGCAAGACTCCCCAGGCCGATACCCGGGCCAGTGAGCGATTGGGCCAGAGCACCGGCGCCATGGCCAGCCTGCATGGCGCGCGACTGCTGTTGGTCGAAGACAATGAGCTGAACCGCGAGCTGGCCTGTGAACTGCTGGAGGGTGCCGGGATCGAATTGCGCCTGGCCGTTCACGGCGCAGAAGCGCTCGACCAACTGGAGCGCGACGCAGACTTCGACGGTGTGCTGATGGACTGCCAGATGCCGGTGATGGACGGTTATACCGCGACCCGCAAGATACGTGAGCAGCCGCGCTGGGCGAATCTGCCGGTGATCGCCATGACTGCCGACGCCATGGCGGGGGACCGTGAGCGGGCGCTGGCCTGCGGCATGAACGACCACATCTCCAAACCCTTGAACGTCGACGACATGTTCGCCACGCTGGCCAGATGGATACATCCGCGAGCTGACCGTGGCACGATCCCGGCCGACGTTTCGCCGGTCACCACGGAGTCGGCGGCGAGCCTGCCAGCCAGCCTTCCCGGCATTGATTTGAAAGCGGGCCTGGGCACCTGCATGGGCAAGGTCGAGCTCTATCTGCGCCTGCTGCGCAAGTTTCGCGCCAGCCACCAGGCTTTTTGCGCCGAGTTCCTGGCTGCCCGAGGCCACGGCGATCCTTCGGCGACGGTCAGGCTGGCCCATACCCTGCGCGGGACGGCGGGCAATATTGGTGCCGTTGAAGTGGCGAATGCCGCCGCCGCACTGGAACTGGCCTGCCTGAACGATGGGGCGAGCGATGGGGCGGAGCAGGACCTGGCTGACCGGCTGGTGGAAGTCGAGCGTTGCCTGACAACCGTATTGGAAGGCTTATCGGTGCTCGGCGAGCCTACAACGTCAGCAGGCTCATCAAGCGCGCCAGCGGGTAGCGAATGGCATGCACAATTGGCCCACGTCCGGTCTCTGCTGGCCGAGAGCGACACCCAGGCGCTGACGGCCTTGCTCAAACTGCAGGGGCTGGCTTCAGACCCGATGATGACCGAGCAGTTGCTTCGGGTTGTGCGGCAAGCGGAGCGCTTCGATTTCGATCAGGCGCTGGAGCTGCTGGAAAACCTCTCCTGAGGAGTCAACGCAACTTCAGCGGGTCGACCATCCGCGCCGCGATGGCCATGCCCACCAGGTCCGGCAGTGTGTTGGCCTGCATGCGTTTCATGACGCGCGCGCGATACAGATCAATGGTTTTTGCGCTCACGCCCAGTTGCTCCGCGATTTCGCGGGTGGTGTAACCCTGCACCAGTGGTAACAGGATATCGCGCTCGCGCGGGGTCAAGGTCAGCAAGCGCGCCTGCAAGGCTTCGTGACCCTGGTTGCCCGAACGGTTGGCGGCACAGTTGCTGAGCGCCTGTTGCACGCTGTCCAGCAACAGCTGTTCGTTGTAGGGCTTCTCGATAAAGTCATGGGCGCCGGCCTTGAACGCACGCACCACGATCGGCACATCCGCGTGCCCGCTGACGAAGATGATCGGCAGGTCCAGTTGGCGCACACGCATTTCTTCCTGCACGTTCAACCCGCCCATACCGGGCATGCGCACGTCCAGCAGCACACAGGCATCGAGGCTTGCATCGCAGGCGTCGAGGAACGCGACACCACTGGTAAACGGCAAGGCCTTGAGCCCGACCGACTCCAATAACCAGACCGTTGAATCGAGCATGCCCTGGTCATCATCGACCACGTACACAACGTGCTCCGTTACACCTGCCATTACCTGATTCCTATTGTTGTTTTGTTGGGCCGGCAAGCGGCAAGCGGCAACCCATCAGCAGCCCGACAGGCTGGCGCCGGGCATTCAGTTCGCCACCGAAACCTTCGATGATGCTGCGGCTCATGGACAGACCGAGCCCCAGGCCATCGGCCTTGCTGGTGTAGAACGGGGTAAATATCTGCTCCAGCTCCGGCTCGCTGACGCCCGGCCCCTGGTCTCGCACACTGATTTCCACGCAGGCGTCACTGCCATGCTCCACGGCCATCACGATTACAGAGGGTTGCCCGGGGTGTTGCTCACGGTTGGCATCGATGGCATTGCGCAACAAATTGAGCAGCACCTGTTCCAGCAACACGCGGTCGGCATAAACGGGTGGCAGATTATCCGGCAGTCGATCCTCGATTGTCACTTGGCAATTACTCGCCTCCCAGGCACACAAGCGCACGGCTTCGCGGGCGACGTCGGTCAAGTTCAGCGCCTGCATGCGACGCTGTCCCTTGCGCAAAAAGGAGCGTAGCCGCCGGATCACTTCGGAGGCGTGGGTGGCGTGATGGGTAATGCGCTCCAGGCCCTGGGTCACTCTGGCAGCGGCCTGGGGATTGGAATCCAGTGTCTGTAGATAGCGCTGGCTTGCATTCGCATAATTGACCACGGCAGCCAGCGGCTGGTTGATTTCGTGGGCGATCCCCGAGGCCAGTTCACCGAGCGTGACCAACCGTGCGGTGTGTGCCAGTTCGTCCTGATGACGGCGCTGTTGCACTTCCCGCAATTCGCGCTCGGTCATGTCGCGCGCGACCAAAGAGTAATAACGCTCGCCGCCGGCGGAACGGTGCGCCAGCAGTACCAGCGACACTGGCACCGATGTACCGCCACCCGGTGGTTGCAACCGCGCATCGGTGCTCCAGACACCATCGCGCTCGGCGCGCCTCCAGCCATCGCGTTGCAGGCGCGCAAAGTCGCCGCTGGCGAACAACGCGGCCAGGGCCGGCATGGGTTGTTGCTCACCGATCCCGAGGATGCGTCGCGCGGCCGGATTGAGGTAAGTGACCAGGCCCTCGGGAGCGATGAACAACACCGGGTCGATGTTGGCCTCGACCACTTCGGCCAGGCGTCGCTTGTTTTCCTCGGCCTGCACCCGGGCCGTGATGTCCCGGGATATGCTGACGATTTCGACCACCGCCCCAGTGTAGGTTTCGCGGATCGCCCGGCTGGCGGTTTCGAACCACAGGTAATGGCCGTCACGATGGCGGATGCGATAGGTCATGGTGTGATAGCCATCCTGCTCCAGCGCATCGCGCGCGCGCTGCACCAGGCCGGCCAGGTCCTGGCCATGAAACAGGCCCTGGGCCATTTGCCCGCGCAACTCTTCGGGCCAGTAACCGAGCAGGGTCCAGGACGCCGGTGATGCATCGATAACGCGCCCTTCGGGGGTGTGACGGGATATCAGGTCGGTGGTGTTTTCGATGATCAGCCGGTACAGCCGTCGTGCGGTGGCCGCTTCACGCTCGGCCAGCACTTGCGCCGTGGCGTCGCGGCAACGGGCGAGCACTCGGTTGTCCTGGGGATCGGGAATGAACGTCCAGATCAGGATCTGCGTTTCGAACTGAGCCTCGACACCTTCGACGGCGCGTTGCTGGTCCAGGCAGGCACGCACCAGCACCCGATGATTGACCGGTAAAAAACCCAACACATCGGTCAGCGACTTCTCGGCGAGCAGCGCCATCAGTGCCGCGTTGAACTCCAGCGGTCGACCTTGCGCATCGAGCAACAGGCTCGGTTGCGGATCGTGGCCCAGCAGCGGCGAACCACGCAGCAGGCCGTTGACGCTGCTCAGCAGCGTCGTCAATAGATCCTGAACCCAGCCCAGCCAATCGAGACTCACACCCTCGCGCACTTCCACCAGCAACAAGCCCGGCTGCCCCGACTGCAAGGCCAGATCAAATACCTGGCCATGGCTGATCGCGGCCCGGCGCAAACGTCCGGACAACCAGCAATCGAGTTGACGGACTTGAGCCAGGTCCAGGCGGCCTGCCTCGACCAGATGCTCGAAGAGCAACTGGTCGCTGGCCAGCGCCGGGTCGCCAAGTCCCGGCGGTAAATGCTGGGCGGCGCCCTCATGGCTGTAGATTCGCGCATTGGGCTGCCAGCTCAGGTAAACCGCCCGCTGCACCTCAGGGCAATCCTGCAGCGCCCGACACAATGCATCGGCCCGGGCGGCCAGAGACACACCCTCGCGCTGCAGGCGCAACCAACTGTGCAATCGAACGGGCGTCTGGGTCATTGCGGGTCCACTTTCTCAGGGAAACCAAGCATATACCAGCCTTGGGGTGTTGACGGCATTGAATCGGAGCTTGATATAGTATATATACTATACGACATAGGTTTAACTTCCATACCGATGGCTGAATATTATATAAAGTCATCCGGACTTTGAAGGTGACCCCGGCGATTACGCTGCAAGGTCAACCATAGAGCTAACAATCAGCCATCGAGTACCCGCACATGTCTATCTATGACCAAGGCCTGGGCCCTTCGGCCGTCAACCACATTGCCTTGTCTCCGCTGAGTTTCATCGAGCGCACCGCCAGCACTTATCCCGATCACCTCGCCGTCATCCACGGTTCGATTCGCCGCACCTGGGCGCAGACCTACACCCGTTGCCGACGCCTGGCCTCGGCGCTGGCCGGTCGCGGTATCGGCAAGGACGATACGGTGGCGGTGATGTTGCCCAACATCCCCGAGATGCTCGAAGTGCATTTCGGTGTGCCGATGATCGGCGCCGTGCTCAACCCGCTCAACGTTCGTCTCGATGCCGAGGCGATCGCCTTCATGCTGCAGCATGGCGAAGCCAAGGTGTTGATCACCGACCGCGAGTTCCATGATGTGATCCAGGCGGCGCTTGGCATGCTCGATCACCCGCCTTTGGTGATCGACGTCAATGACCCGGAATACGGTGAAGGTCAGGCCGCGAGCGACCTGGACTACGAAGCGTTGTTGGCCGAAGGCGACCCGGCATTCGACTGGCAATGGCCGGGCGACGAGTGGCAGGCCATTTCGCTGAATTACACGTCAGGCACCACCGGCAACCCCAAGGGCGTGGTCTACCACCATCGCGGCGCTTATCTGAGCGCATTGGGCAACCAGATGACCTGGGCCATAGGCAACCATCCGGTGTACCTCTGGACCCTGCCGATGTTCCATTGCAATGGCTGGTGTTACCCATGGACCATCACCGCCCTGGCGGGTGTGCACGTTTTCCTGCGCCGGGTCGATCCACAGAAAATCCTCACGCTGATCCGCGAGCATCAGGTCACTCACCTGTGCGGTGCGCCGATCGTGCTCAATGCACTGGTGAACATGCCCGAATCAGCAAAGGCGGCCATCGATCATCCGGTCAATGCCCTGGTCGCGGGTGCTGCGCCACCGGCCAAAGTCATCGGTGCCGTCGAAGAGATGGGCATCAAGGTCACTCACGTGTTTGGCCTGACCGAAACCTATGGCCCGGTGACGGTCTGCGCCTGGCACGCCGAATGGGATGAGTTTTCCCTGGAGGAGAGGGCGCAGATCAAGTCGCGACAGGGTGTGCGCTACCCGACGCTGGAAGGCTTGATGGTCGGCGATTGCACGACGCTGGAGCCAACCCCGCGTGACGGCCAGACCATCGGTGAGATCTTCCTGCGCGGTAACACCGTCATGAAGGGCTACCTGAAGAACCCGAGCGCCACTGCCGAAGCGTTCGAAGGCGGCTGGTTCCACACCGGTGACCTGGCCGTCTGGCATCCCGACGGTTACGTCGAAATCAAGGACCGGCTCAAGGACATCATCATCTCGGGCGGCGAGAACATTTCCACCATCGAACTCGAAGGGGTGCTCTATCGCCACCCGGGTGTGCTGGAAGCAGCCGTGGTCGCCCGTCCCGATGAGAAATGGGGCGAAACGCCCTGCGCCTTCGTCACCTTGAAGGCTGATCACCAGGACGTTCGCGAGGCAGACATCATCAGTTTCTGCCGTGAGCACCTGGCCGGATTCAAGGTACCGCGCACAGTGGTCTTCACGCTCTTGCCGAAGACGTCCACCGGCAAGATCCAGAAGTACGTGTTGCGCGACCGGGCCAAGGCGCTCTAACCCGATCTGACATCGCATCCATCGAGCAGCAGGTGTTTACCTGCTGCTACGGGTTCGTGCACGCCGAATCCGGTTGTGCCTTGCCAATGAAACAACCGTCCCAACGAGGTTTACGTTATGCCCCAATTCAAAGCCCCGCTGCGCGACATGCGCTTTGTGCTGCACGAAGTGTTCGACGCTCCGGCCATGTGGGCGCGCCTGCCGGCCTTGGCCGAGAGCATCGACACCGATACGGCTGACGCCATAATCGAGGAGGCGGCCAAAGTCACCTCGCACCTGATTGCGCCCCTCAATCGCAGCGGCGACGAAGAAGGCGCGCAGTGGCATGAGGGCCGGGTCACCACCCCCATCGGTTTCAAACAGGCTTACGCGACCTACATCGAAGGCGGTTGGGTGGGGCTGTCCGGCAACCCCGGGTTCGGTGGCATGGGCATGCCGAAAATGCTGGCCGTGCAGTTCGAAGAGATGCTCTACGGCGCCAACTCAAGTTTTGCGCTGTATAGCGCATTGAGTTCCGGTGCCTGCCTGGCGCTGGACGCCCACGCCAGCGACGCCCTGAAAAACCTCTATCTGCCACCAATGTATGAAGGCCGCTGGGCTGGCTCCATGTGCCTGACCGAGGCCCATGCCGGTACCGACCTGGGGCTGATCCGCACCCGCGCCGAACCTGAGGCTGACGGCAGCTACAGGATCACCGGCAGCAAGATTTTCATCACCGGGGGCGATCAGGACCTGACCGAGAACATCGTGCATCTGGTATTGGCCAAACTGCCGAACGCGCCTGCTGGGCCGAAAGGCATTTCGCTGTTTATCGTGCCTAAAGTCCTGGTCAATGCCGACGGCTCCCTTGGCGCGGCCAACGCGGTGAGTTGCGGCTCGATCGAACACAAGATGGGCATCAAGGCCTCGGCCACCTGCGTGATGAACTTCGACGGCGCCAGTGGCTGGCTGGTCGGTGAAGAGAACAAAGGCCTGGCGGCGATGTTCACCATGATGAATTACGAACGCCTGTCGATTGGCATTCAGGGCATCGGCTGCGCCGAGGCCTCCTACCAGAGCGCCGTCGCCTATGCTCGCGACCGCATTCAGGGTCGGGCTCCCAGCGGTGCCTTGGCCCCGGACAAACCGGCCGACCCGATCATCGCTCACCCGGATGTGCGGCGCATGCTGCTGGGCATGAAAGCCATGACCGAAGGCGGTCGCGCGTTCGCCAGCTATGTCGGGCAACAACTGGATCTGTCGAAGTTTTCCGACGATGCCGGCGAGCGCGACAGCGCGCAGATCCTGGTTGCGCTGCTGACGCCAGTGGCCAAGGCGTTTTTTACCGACACCGGCCTGGAAAGCTGCATCAACGGCCAGCAGGTGTTCGGCGGCCATGGTTACATCCGCGAATGGGGCCAGGAACAATTGGTCCGTGATGTGCGCATTGCACAGATCTACGAAGGCACCAATGGCATCCAGGCATTGGACCTGCTCGCACGCAAAGTGCTCGCCAACGATGGCGTCGCGCTACGCCTGTTCGCCCGGGAAGTCCGCCACTTCGCCCTGCACCACGAAAGCGCCTATGGCAGCGAACTGTTGCAGGCCCTGGAGCGCCTGGAGGGCCTCAGCAACTGGTTGCTGGAGCGGGCCAAAGCCAACGCCAACGAAGTCGGCGCAGCCTCCGTGGAGTACCTGCACCTGTTCGGCTATGTCGCCTACGCCTACATGTGGTCGCGCATGGCCGCCGTGGCCCGCTCCAGACTCGACCGGGACCCGCCGTTCTACGCTGCCAAACTGGCCACCGCCGAGTTCTACTTCGCCCGCCTGCTGCCACGCACGCTGAGCCTGGAAGCCAGCATCCGTGCCGGCAGTGCGCCCCTGTACGGCCTTGCTGACGAACAGTTCTGACGATTGAGTGTTGCGCGGCGCCTTCCTACGCCCTGGCCCGCGCTTTTTATTCACTGGCCCTCTCAACGTACGGCAGGAAAGCCTGATGAATATGCAAGCCAGTACAACGCAAGGTCACTTGAACTGGGACGACATGCGCTTCTTTCTCGAGGTCGCCCGTGCCCGCACCGCCAGCGGTGCAGCCCGCCGCCTGGGGGTGGACTACACCACGGTAGCGCGACGCATCCGCGCCCTGGAGCAGAGCCTGGGTGCCATGCTGTTCGAGAAATCGCGAACCGCAGGCTTCGTGCTGACCGTGGAGGGGCAGCGTCTGGTCTGCCACGCCGAAACCCTGGAAAGTACGCTGCTGGTAGCCTGCGAGCAGGTTTTCGGCACCACAGGGGGGCTCGCCGGGCACCTGCGCATCGGCTGTACCGAAGCCTTCGGATCCTGTTTCGTCGCCGCGCAGATGAGCCACTTCCTCGAGCACTACCCGCATATCTCGGCGGATATTTTGCCGGTCCCGCACTTCGTCAACCTGTCACGGCGCGAGGCGGATATCGCCATCACCCTGGAACGGCCCGAGCGCGGTCCGTACGTGTGCTCGAGGTTGTGCGATTACCGCTTGCGTGTGTATGCGACGCCGGAGTACCTGGCCAGTCATCCGCCGATTGGCTGTCGCGAGGACCTGGCCGCTCACCCGTTCGTGACCTACGTCGATGACCTGGCCTTCAGCTTCAAGCTGCTCTACCTGAACGACTTGATGCTCGGCGCGCGCAGTCGCCTGCGCAGCACCAGCGTGGTCGCCCAGTACCATGCGGCACTGGAAGGGCGCGCGCTGGCGATCCTGCCTTGCTTCCTCGCCGGTCCCGACCCGCGCCTGTGCGAGGTGCTGCCGGGTGAAGTGGAGGTCACTCGACAGTTCTGGATGTACTACTGCGAGGACCTGCGCAACCTCAAGAGGATTACCCTGGTGGCCGACTACCTGCGCACCTGCGCGCAGCTCAATCGTGCGCTGCTGATGGGCGAGTCATACAAGATGGCCTACCTGCCGTCGCCGTGAACGACTGCCGCCAGGTCTGCGGTCTCGGTTGCCCGCAATGCTCCCTGCAGAGTACTCATCACCATCTCCAGCAGCAGTTTGCGGCGGGCTCCAATGCCGGTCTTGGGCTGCCCGACCCAGGCCGGCAATTGATTGAGCAGGGAAACGATGCCGCTTACGGTCGCGCGCCGGGTGGCGCCAGCCGGTTTACCGGTGAGTTGCTCCAGGGTCTCCACCAGATGCTCCTCGTAGCGCCGGCGCAGGGCCAGAATCGAGGCTTGCTGTTCGCCGCTCAAACAATGGAGGTCGTACTCGGCCAGGCGGAAATGCGCGGCCATCCGCTCGTGGAGCCGCAGGTGCGCCTCAAGCAGGCCGTGCAGTCGTACAGTGGGGGCGGATTTGCGCCGGGTCACCAGGCTCGCGCCGTCAAGCAACGCTTCGTAGAGCTCCTCGATCAGTTCCAACAGCAGTGCTTCTTTGCTGTCGATGTGGTTGTAAAGGGAGCCGGCGGTGATCCCCAGGCCAGTGGCCAGGTCGCGCATGCTGACTCGGCTGAAACCATGCCTGGCGAACAGTTCGACAGCCTTGTGACGCGTTTCCAGGTAACGCGTGTTGCGCTCTTCGTCGACCGGCAACGCAAAAAGGTTTTTGGAGGGCTGCATGTTGCTCATCCACCTCATACGCGAAACTGTCCCAATAGCCGATTGAGCTGACCCGCCAGTTGGCCCAGTTCCTGGCTCGCCTCGTTGGACCGGTCCGCTGCCTGGGCATTTTCGTGGGCCAGAGAGGCGGCGAGGGTCACGTTCTGGTTGATGTCTTCGACCACGTGCGACTGTTCCAGGGTGGCGCTGGCGATCGAGGCGTTCAATTCAGTGACATTGCGCAGTGCGCCGAGTACCTGGTGCAGGCTTTCTGCCGTTTGGTGGGCCTGTTCCACGGTTTGTCGAGCGGCCAGGCTGCTGGCATTGATGACATTCACCGCGGCTTCCGAGTTGCCGTGCAGGCGCTCGATCATGTCCTGGATTTGCGCGGTGGACTGCTGGGTGCGCTGGGCCAGCAGCCGCACTTCGTCTGCTACCACAGCGAAGCCGCGCCCCTGTTCGCCAGCGCGCGCTGCCTCGATGGCGGCGTTCAGCGCGAGCAGATTGGTCTGCTCGGCGATGGCGCGGATCACTTCCAGCACGCTGCCGATCTGAGTGCTTTCCCGGGCCAGGCTCTGGATCACCTCGACGGCCTGGCCGATGGTATCGGATAGCTGGTCGATCTGGAGCAGGCTGCTGTCGATGTTGTGCTGGCCCCGGCGTGCCTGTTCTTCGGCCTGGCGAACTTCGTTGGCCGCGTGCTCGGCGTTCCTGGCCACTTCCTGCACGGCGTAGGAGACCTCATGGATGGCGGCGGCCACCAGCTCCATCTGCTGCGATTGCTGCTGGCTGTGGTTCTGGCTATCGGCGGCGATTTCGCCGAGTGACTTCGAAGCCTGGTCGAGGCTGTCAGCGGACTGTATGGACTGGCCGATCACGCCACGCAGCTTGTTGGTGAAAACGTTGAAATGGCTGCTCAAGTCTGTCAGTTCATCGCGCCAGCGGTTATCCAGATTGCGGGTCAGGTCGGCCTCGCCGCTGGCGATGTTCTCCATGGCATCGACCACCCGCGCCAGTGGCGAGGCGATGCTGCGGGCAATCAGCAGGATCAGCGCACTGAGCAGCAGGGTGATCGTCACCAATATGACGAAGGCCTGGATCAGCTGGCGGCGGAACTCGACTTGCACGTCGTCGATGTAGATGCCCGAGCCGACAATCCAGCCCCAGGGCTTGAACAATTCGACGTAGGAAACTTTCTCCACCGGCGCGTCGGAACCCGGCTTGGGCCAGCGGTAGTGCACCAGGCCGGCGCCATCGCGGTTGGCGGTGGCGACCATTTCGTCGAACAGCGCCTTGCCGTCCGGATCGAGTGTACCGGCCATGCGCTTGCCCTCGAGTTTGGCATTGGGGTGCATGACCATTCGCGTGTCGAGGTCTTCGAGCCAGAAGTAATCCTCACGGTCGTAGCGCAAGTCGCGCATGACCGCGATGGCTTGTTGCTGGGCCTGTTCACGACTCAGACCCTGGCCTTCCAGGCCTTGGAAGTGGCGCAGGATGCTGCTGGCGGTCTCGACCACGTGGCGGGTTTTCAGCGCCTTGGCCGTATAAAGGTCGTCATGGCTCTGCTTGAGCATCAAGCCGGCGAGAATCATCAGCATCAGGATGGATGTCAGCAAGATCAGCCACAGACGGCTGCTAATGGAAATATTGCGCAAGCCGAACATGGGCAACTCCACAACGGGCAAGACAGGGAAATGCCGGACGCGGCAGTCGCGTCCGGCGGGAGGGAGTCAGAGCGCGTAGTGGCTCAGTTCGCGGGCGATCAGCAGGCGCTGGACCTCGCTGGAGCCTTCGTAGATCTGGGTGATGCGCGCGTCGCGGTAGTAACGCTCCACCGGGTAGTCCTCCAGGTAGCCGTAGCCGCCATGGATCTGCAGGGCGCTGGAGCACACGCGTTCGGCCATTTCCGAAGCGAATAGCTTGGCCTGGGAGGCCTCGGACAGGCACGGTTGCCCGGCGCTTTTCAGGCGCGCCGCATGCAGGATCAGCAGGCGGCTGGCGTTGAGTCGGGTGTGCATGTCGGCGAGCAGGTTGGACACGCTCTGGTGCTCGATGATCGGCTTGCCGAACTGGACGCGTTCGCGGGCATAGCCCAGGGCAGCCTCGAAGGCGGCGCGGGCGATACCCAGGGCCTGGGCGGCGATGCCGATGCGGCCGCCTTCAAGGTTCGACAGGGCGATGGCCAGGCCTTTGCCGCGTTCACCCAGCAGGTTGGCCTCGGGGATGGTGCAGTCGTTGAGGGTCACCGCGCAGGTATCGGAGGCCTTGATGCCCATCTTGTGTTCGCTGCGGTCGACCACGAACCCGGGGTTGTCAGTGGGTACCAGGAAGGCCGACAGCCCCTTTTTGCCCAGCTGCGCATCGGTGACGGCGAAGACAATGGCCAGACTGGCGCGCTTGCCGTTGCTGACGAATTGCTTGGCGCCGTTGAGTACCCATTGGCCGTCGCGCAGTTCGGCACGGGTACGCAGGTTGTGCGCTTCGGAGCCGGCCTGTGGCTCGGTCAGGCAGAAGCAGCCGATCGCTTGACCACTGACCAGCAGCGGCAGCCAGCTGTCCTGTTGCGCGGGGGTGCCGTATTTCAGCAGGGGGCCGCAGCCCACCGAATTGTGGATGCTCATCAGCGCGCCGAGGGCACCGTCGCCAGCCGAGATTTCCTCGACGGCCAGGGCGTAGGCCACATAGTCGGTGTAGCTGCCGCCCCAGGTGTCCGGCACGACCATGCCCAGCAGCCCCAGCTCGCCCATCTGCGCCACCACGGCGTCATCGATCCAGCCGGCCTTCTCCCAGGCCTGGGCATGTGGCGCGACTTCGCTGCGGGCGAAGTCGCGCGCCATGTCGCGGATCATGCGTTGTTCTTCGGTCAATTCGATATCGTGCATTGCAAAGTCTCCTGCCGATCAGGCGGTGCGTACGGGCTTGCCGGAGGCGCGTTCAAAGTCGTTGAAGAAGGCCTGCACCCTGGCAGGTACCAGCTCTGCCAGGGTTGGCGGGTTCCAGCGCGGGCACTTGTCCTTGTCGATGATCAGGGCGCGCACGCCCTCCATCAGGTCGCCCTTGTCGAACCACTGGTAGTCCAGGTGCAACTCCAGAGCGAAGCACTCGGCCAGGCTCAGGTAACGACCACGGCGCAACAACTCAAGCGTCGTGGCCATTGCCAGTGGCGAGCGGCTGTCGAGCAGTTTCACCGTCTGCTCGGCCCAGTCTTGCAGCTCGGGGCGTTGTTCACGCTGCAGCGCGGTACGAATGGCCGGGACATCGGGCAAGGCGAAATATTCGTCGATCGCCAGGCGACAGGCCTTGAGCTCGGACCCGGCAAGACGCTCTGTGGCCATGTCGGCAAGCAGGTCGTGCAAGTCTTCGTCGGGCGCAGCGGTCCAGTTCAGGTGGTCGAGACAGGCATCCAGTTCGGCCAGCCGTTCGCTGGGCAGGTAGTAGTCGGCAAGGTTCGCATAGAGAGCATCGGCGGCACGCACCTGGCAGCCGGTGATACCCAGGTAGGTTCCCAGTTCCCCCGGCAGGCGCGGCAGGAAATAGCTGCCACCGACATCGGGGAAAAAGCCGATGCCGACTTCCGGCATGCCCATCCGCGTGCGCTCAGTGATCACCCGCAGCGAGGCGGCCTGGGCCAGGCCCATGCCACCACCAAGGACGAAACCATCGAGCAGCGCCAGCACGGGCTTGGTGTAGCCATGCAGGTACTCGTCGAGGGCGTATTCCTCCTCGAGGAACAGCTCATGCTGGTTATCGCCGGCCTTGTAGCTGTCGTACAGCATGCGAATGTCACCACCGGCGCAGAAGGCCTTTTCACCGGCGCCGCGAATGGTCACGGCGACGATCTGCGGGTCCTGTTCCCAAGCCCACAGGTGCCGGCAGAGCAGGCGCACCATGGGTAGGTCCAGGGTGTTCAACGCGCTTGGCCGATTCAGTGTCAGGTGGCCGACGCGGTTGCGTACGCTGGCCAGCACCGGGGCTTGCTGCTGGCTCATGCTCAGGCTTCCCCGCGGAACAGGTTGATGATGGCGGAGAAGTCCAGGCCGCCGTTACCTTGCAGGCTGAAGGTCTGGTACAGCTGCTGGGCTACGGCACCGAGCGCCACCGGTTGACGCGCGTGCCTGGCCGCTTCGGTGGCCAGGCCCAGATCCTTGAGCATCAGGTCGCTGCCAAATCCGCCGCTGTAGCCGCGTGAGGCCGGCGCGTTTTCCAGTACACCCGGGAACGGGTTATTGACCTCCGAGCTCCAGCAGCGACCGCTGGAGGTATTGATGATCCCGGCCAGTACCTTGGCGTCCATCCCGAGGGATACACCCAGGGCCATGGCTTCGGCGACGCCGACCATGGAGATGCCGAGCAGCATGTTGTTGGCGATCTTGGCCACCTGGCCGTTGCCTGCCGCGCCGCAGTGCACGATGTTCTTGCCCATGGCCGAGAGGATTGGCAGGGCCTGGTCGAACACACTGTCCGGGCCGCCGACCATAAAGGTCAGGGTGCCTGCCGCCGCACCGCCGGTGCCGCCGGAAACCGGTGCGTCGAGCATCGGGTTGCCTTGGGCAAGGGCGTACTTGGCCACCTCGCGGGTGCTCAGCGGGTCGATGGTCGAACTGTCGATCAGCAACACGCCTGGACCGATATTGGCCAGCAGGCCGTCCTTGCCGCGATAGACCTGCTTCACGTGGTCGGCGGTCGGCAGCATGGTGATGATCACCTCAACCCCGGCCTTGGCCACGGCGGCGGGCGAGTCGGCGGCGCGGGCGCCGGCCTCCACCAGGGCGGCGACTGCCTGGGGGAAGGGATCGAAGACGGTCAGGCTGTGGCCAGCCTTGAGCAGGTTGCGGGCCATTGGGCCGCCCATGTTGCCGAGGCCGAGAAATCCGATATGCATGTTGGCTACCTTTTACGATAGGGGGGCAGTGGCGCAGGAAATCCTGCGCGCTTGTCGTCGGCCGACGCTGGGCGCCGGCCGGCCAAGGTCATTTCAGGGTGATGGTGGTGTTCACCGCGCCGCCGGTGTCGTCCTCGTCGAACCAGCGCTGGGTGATCGTCTTGGTCTGGGTGTAGAAGGTCACCACTTGCTTGCCATAGGGACCCAGGTCGCCCAGCTTGGAGGCGCGCGAACCGGAGAAGGAGAACAGCGGGACAGGCACCGGGATCGGCACGTTGATGCCGACCTGGCCGACGTCGATCTCTTCCTGGAAGTGACGCGCGGCAGCGCCGGAACGGGTGAACAGGGCAGTGCCGTTGCCGTTCGGGTTGGCATTGATGATCTCGATCGCCTCGTCCAGGTTGGCGGCGTGCATGACGCACAACACCGGGCCGAAGATCTCTTCGCGATACACCGACATTTGCGCGGTGACGCCGGAGAAAATGGTCGGGCCGACGAAGTTGCCGTCCTGGTAGCCCGGCACGCTCGGGTTGCGTCCGTCCAGTTCGAGCCTGGCGCCTTCTTCGACGCCGCTGGCGATCAGGCCGTTGACGCGGTCCAGGGCGGCGCAGGAAATCACCGGGCCGATGTCGGTGCCCGGCTCGGTGCCGCCATTGATCTTGAGGGTTTTGGTCCGCTCGATCAGGTCCGGCAGCCAGGTTTGCGCTTCACCCACGAGGATCACCACCGGCAGGGCCATGCAGCGCTGGCCGGCGGCGCCGAAGGAGGCGCCCAGCAGGTTGTTGAGAGTCTGCTGTTTGTTGGCATCGGGCAGGACGATGGCGTGGTTTTTCGCGCCCATCATGCACTGCGCGCGCTTGCCGTTCTGGGTGGCGCGGTTGTAGACGTGGGTGCCGACCTTGGTCGAGCCGACGAAGGACACGGCCTTGATGTCCGGGTGGTCGCAGATCAGGTTCACCGCGTCGACGCCGCCGTGGATGACGTTGAGCACGCCCTTGGGTACACCGGCCTCCAGCGCCAGTTCCACCAGGCGCATGGTCACCAGCGGGTCCTGCTCGGACGGCTTGAGGACGAAGGTGTTGCCGGTGGCAATGGCCATCGGGAACATCCACAACGGGATCATCGCCGGGAAGTTGAACGGGGTGATGCCGGCGCACACGCCCAGGGGTTGCAGCAGGGTGTAGGTGTCGACGCCGTTGGCCACGTTGTTGGCCAGTTCGCCCATCTGCAGGTTGCCGATGCTGGCGGCGTGCTCGACCACTTCGAGGCCGCGGAACACGTCACCTTCGGCATCCGGCAGGGTCTTGCCTTGCTCGGCGGTCAGCAGGGCGGCCAGTTCCTTGATGTTCTCGCGGATCAGTTGCTGGTACTTGAGGAAGACACGGGCACGGGCACCGATCGGGGTCCTGCGCCAGGTCTTGAAAGCTTGTTTGGCGCTGGCAACGGCGGCGTTCATTTCCTCTGCGGTGGCGAAGGGGACGCGGGCCAGGACTTCCTGGGTAGCCGGGTTGACCACGTCGCGCCACTGGGTGCTGCGCGATTCGACGAACTCGCCGTTGATCAGAAGCTTGACGCTGGGAATGATGGAAGAGGTCATTTACGGGTCCTGTCTGCTTTCTTTAGGTCGAATGAGGCCCCTCGGCGTGGTTGGCCGAGCGGTCGGGTTTAGGTCAGGAAGGGCCGGCGTGCCGGCCCGGGGTTCAGCCCTTGAGTTGCGGGAAGTCTTCTTCGAAGTATTCCCGCGGGCCACGTGCGTCGCTCTGGCGGCGCTGCATTTCCATTTGCCGCAGTTCCACCCGGCGGATCTTTCCGGAGATGGTCTTGGGCAGCTCGTTGACAAATTCGATGCGCCGTACCCGCTTGTAGGGCGCCAGGTGCTCGCGGGCGAACGCGAAGATGCTGCCGGCCAGTTCGTGGCTGCCCTGGGCTTCATGGGCCAGGATCAGATAGGCCTTGGGCACTGCCAGGCGCACCGGGTCGGGGCTTGGCACCACGGCCACTTCCATCACCGCCGGGTGCTCGATCAGCGCGCTTTCCAGCTCGAAGGGGCTGATGCGGTAGTCGGAAGCCTTGAACACGTCGTCGGCACGACCGACGAAGGTGATGTAGCCCTCTTCGTCGATCTGCGCGGTGTCGCCGGTGCGGTAGTAGCCGTCGCGCATCACTTCGGCGGTCTTTTCCGGGCTGTCCTCGTAGCACAGCATCAGGCCGAGCGGACGCACGTCCAGCGGCAGGGCCACCTCGCCTTCGTTGCCCGGCACGCCATCAGGGTCGAGCATGGTCACCCGGTAGCCTGGCAGCGGACGGCCCATGGACCCCGGCTTGAGCCGCTGGCCAGGCGTGTTGCCGACCAGGGCGGTGGTTTCCGACTGACCGAAGCCGTCGCGCAGCAACAGGCCCCAGGCATGCAGGATCTGCTCGATGATCTCCGGGTTGAGCGGCTCACCGGCGCCCACCAGTTCTCGCAGTTTCAAGCGCTCCTTGTAACTGGCCAGGTCTTCCTGGATCAGCATGCGCCACACGGTTGGCGGCGCGCACAGGCTGGTAACGCCGTAGCGTTCCAGCACGCCGAGCAGGGCGGGCGCGCTGAAGCGTGCGGTGTTGTGGATGAAGATGCAGGCACCGGCATTCCAGGGTGCGAAGAGGCAACTCCAGGCGTGCTTGGCCCAGCCCGGGGACGAAATGTTCAGGTGCAGGTCGCCCGGCTGCAGACCGATCCAGTACATGGTCGAGAGGTGGCCGACCGGGTAACTCTGGTGACTGTGCAGCACCATCTTCGGCTTGGAGGTGGTGCCGGAGGTGAAGTACAGCAGCATCGGGTCGGTGGCCAGCGTGCGGCCCTCGGTTTCGAACTGCTCGGAATGTTCGCTGGCGGCGCTGTGCGGGGTCCAGCCGGCGGGTGACGGACCGACGCAGATGCGGCCGCAGCCTTCACCCAGCCCGACGAACTTGTCGACATGGGCGCTACCGACCACCAGGTGGGAAACATGACCACGCTCGATGCGGTCGCGCAGGTCTTCGGGGGTCAGCAGGGCGGTGGCGGGAATGACCACGGCGCCGAGCTTGAAGGCGGCCAGCATGGTTTCCCACAGGGCGACGTCGTTACCGAGCATCAGCAGGATGCGTTCGCCGCGGCGCACGCCCAGGGCGCGCAGGTGATTGGCCACCTGGTTGGAGCGCGCGGCCAGTTGCTGGAAGCTGTAGCGTTGTTCACTGCCGTCCTCTTCGACGATCCACAGGGCATTGGCCTGGTTGCCCTCGGCCATGGCGTCAAAGTAATCCAGCGCCCAATTGAATTCGCTCAGCTGCGGCCAGCGGAAGTCACGCACGGCGGTGGCGTAGTCGGTACGGTGGGCCAGCAGGAAGTCGCGAGCGGCCAGGAAGGGTTGGCAGTTGTTGTTCATTGCAGTCTCCCGAGACGCGCGCGAGTACCTGAAAGTGGGGAGACAACGGCAAGCAAGAATGGCTTCACGGTGGGTGCCCTGTTTATTTTTATTGGGACTGACCTGGTTCATGACCAGGCGGTTGAATCGAGTATAGGCAGGCATAAATCAAATAAGAATGCTCAAAAAGTCCCGTGCGTTGTGCAAAAAAGCACAGGCTTGCGGCATCCCCGATGCGCCAGGAATGCACAAGGCGGGCGCTGCCCGCACCGTCAAACGATGCAAGCAGCGCCCGCCTTGTGCGGGGGCTTACCAGAGCGCCAGGGTATAGCTGAGGATCAGGCGGTTCTCGTTGAGATCGTTACCGAAGTGGGCGCTGCGCACCGTAGCGTTGCGCCACTTCAGACCAACGTTTTTCAGCGGGCCGCTCTGCACTACGTAGCCGACGTCGGTGTCGCGCTCCCATTCGCGGCCGTCGGGCTTGCCGGCGCCCAGATCGATGCTGTCGCCGGACAGGTAGCGGGTCATGAAGGTCAGGCCGGGAATGCCCAGCGCCGCGAAGTTGTAGTCGTAGCGCGCCTGCCAGGAACGCTCGTCCTTGTTGGCGAAATCGTTGATCTGCACGAAGTTGACCAGGAAGGCATCGCTGCCATTGACGTAGGCAAAGCCGGTGTCGCCGCTCATGCGTTGGTAGCCCAGACCCAAGGCATGGCCGCCGAGGGAATAGGTGAACATGGCGCCAAAGGCGTTGTTGTCGATGTTGCTGTTGCCGTCGTCGGTGGAGCGGGCGTAGCGCAGGTCGCTCTTGAGCGTCTGGCCTGCGCCCAGCGGCAGCACGTGGACCAGACTGAACTGGTGCTGGTGGTAGAAGTCGTCCAGGCCGCCATAGTTGTAGCCGGTGTTCAGCCGGTCGCTCCACTGGTAGGCAAGGCCGGCGAAATTGAAGGCGTCGCTGCGGGCCTGGCCACTGACAATGCCCTTGGCGCCGGTGGTGGTGATCGACATTTTTTCGTAGTTTGAGGAGTCGCGCTGGTTGACCCGATCCACGCGCCCGGCATCGACGCTCAGGCCTTTGATCTCCTGGACGTTCAACTGGCCACCGCGAAATGTTTGTGGCAGCAGGCGCGAGTCATTGGCCAGCAGTACCGGCAACTTCGGGGTCAGGGTGCCGAGCTTGAGTACGCTGTTGGACGCTTTGAACTTGGCCGTCAGGCCCAGTTCGCCATACTCGTCCTTGGCACGCTTGGGCGGCTCGTTATCGCGTTTGAGCAGGCCGGAGCCGGAGCGATCGGGACTGGAGTCGAGCTTGACGCCGAGCTGGCCAAGGGCATCGACACCGACGCCGATCATGCCGTCGGTATAACCGGATTCGTAGCGCAGCAGGAAACCCTGGGCCCATTCTTCTTGCTTGGACTGGGCGGCATTTGCCTGGCGGAAGTCGCGGTTGAAGTAGAAGTTGCGCGTTTCCAGCCTGGCCGTGCTGTCTGCGAAGAAGTCGGCGTGAGCCTGTGCGGCGAGACCGGTGCCGGCCAGGAACAGGGTGAGGGTGGTGGGTTTCATGGGTTGCCTTTTGTTGTTTTTGTTGTCGACGAGCCGCTCCCGCGCCGTTTGGAGTTGACGAGGGAAGGGCGCTTTTGGGGTGTCCTGCGCCGAGCGGCGCAGGTCGGGCGTAAAAAAGCGCGAAGCAAAGGAGCGGACTCGCGCTCGGGGTGTCAGCCCCGGAAAAAGCAGCGTCAGTGACTGCTGGCCATGGCAGCTCCAAGGCCGGTCTGGGCACGGACGAACTGGTCGGCATAGGCGGCGCGTTCGCGGTCGGCGCGTTCGCTGCGGTCCAGCCTGGAAGCGACCACTATGACCAGGAAGGCCAGTGGCATGGAGAACAGCGCTGGCTGGTCGTAAGGGAAGAGCGCCTGGGCATGCCCCAGTACACCGACCCACACCGACGGCGAACCGATCACCAGGGCCAGTGCGCTGATCAGGCCGGTCAGGCCGCCATAGAGGGCGCCGCGGGTGGTCAGGCCGCCCCAGTACATGGCCATGATCAGTACCGGGAAATTCGCCGAGGCGGCGATGCCGAACGTCAGGCCGACCAGGAAGGCGATGTTCTGGCCCTCGAACAGAATGCCGAGGGCAATCGCAACGATGCCCAGGCAGATGGTGGCGATGCGCGACACGCGCATTTCCTTCTTCTCGTCGGCGCAGCCCTTCTTCAATACCGACGCGTAAAGGTCATGGGAGATGGCCGAGGCACCGGCCAGGGCCAGGCCGGCCACCACGGCGAGAATGGTGGCGAAAGCCACGGCAGAGAGGAAACCGAGAAACAGGTTGCCGCCCACCGCCTTCGCCAGGTGCATGGCCACCATATTGCCGCCGCCAATCATGGCCCCGCCGATCTTGCCATCGACGTAGAACTGAGGATCCGTGCCGACGATGACGATGGCGGTATAGCCCAGGACGCAGACCACCAGGAAGAAGAAACCGATGAACACTGTGGCGAACAGTACGGATTTACGCGCCTCCTTGGCATTGGGCACAGTGAAGAAGCGCATCAGGATGTGCGGCAGGCCGGCAATGCCGAAGACCAGTCCAAGGGATAGGGACACCGCGTTGATCGGGTCGGCCAGCAAGGTGCCCGGGCCCATGATCTGCACGCCGCTGGCATGCGCGGCCACCGCCTGGGCGGCCAGGTTCTCGAAGCTGAAGTCGAAGCGACTCAGGGCCATCAGCACCAGGGTGGTGCCGCCCGCCAGGAGCAGGACCGCCTTGGTGATCTGTACCCATGTGGTGGCGAGCATGCCGCCGAAGATCACGTAGACCAGCATCAACAGTCCGACTACCACCACCGCCGTGCGGTAGTCGAGACCGAACAGCAGTTTGATCAGTTGACCGGCGCCGACCATTTGCACCACCAGATAGCAGCAGACCACGGTCAGCGATCCGAGGGCGGCGAAGCTGCGCACGCGGGTTTGATCGAGGCGGTAGGAGACGATGTCGGCGAAGGTGTAGCGCCCCAGGTTGCGCAAGCGCTCGGCCATCAGGAAGGTGACGATGGGCCAGCCGACGAAGAAGCCGATGATGTAGACGAAACCGTCGTAGCCCTTGGCGAATACCAGGCTCGACAGGCCCAGCAGAGTGGCCGCCGACATGTAGTCACCGGCGATGGCCAGGCCATTCTGGAAGCCGGTGATACCGCCACCGGCGCTATAGAAATCGGCGGCGGAACGGGTGCGTCGTGCCGCCCACCAGGTGATCAGCAGGGTGGCCAGGACGAAGACGAAAAACATGCCAATGGCGTGCAAGTTGAGTGGTTGCTTCTGCGCAATGATGGGCTCGGCATGGGCCAGTACAGGGCTGAGGGCGAGCAGGGCGGACAGGCGTTTCATGCGCGGGACTCCTGCAGGATCTGCGAACTGAGTACGTCGAAGCGGGTGTTGGCGCTGTGCACGTACCAGGCGGTGAGTAGCCAGGACAACAGGATGATCGTCACGCCGATTGGCATGCCGAGGCTGAGGTGACTGCCGTCGTACAGCGGCAGGTGCAGCCAGGCAGGGGCGAAAGCCACCACCATGATGAAGCTGTAGTAGATGGCCAGTACCGCGCCGCTCAGTGACCAGGCCAGCAGTGCACGCTGGCGCGCCAGGCGCTGGAACTTTGGGTTGGCCCTGACCAGTGCACAGGTCAGGACGTGGTTCGGATGGTCGGTCGTCATGGTGAGGCTCCGCATTTCTAGTTGTTTTTGTTGTTCGGCCTTTTGAGGGGCGTACGGGTACCCGGGCAGCGACCCGATGCGGGACGCCGCCTGAATGCTGATGTGCTGGAGTTATTGCCGCCCGGTTGACCTTGCGGTGCAGAGAGGGCGGTGCAGGAGGGCGGGCCCACGGCAGACGAGAATCGTGGCCGCGATTGCGCTGTTGCGCAGCTGCTTGTGTCCGGCGTGAAAGCCGGTTTTTATCCATGCGTTCATGCTGTCAGCCCTCGATATTTATTATTGGGGTGGGGGGCTTTCCTGGCCCGAAAACGACGCTGGCCAAGCTGGGTGAGATGCGAGTATATAAGTGCATATTTCCCATATGTATTGGCAGAAAAGCCCGATGGATATGCAAAAACGCACAACGCAGCCCCCACTGAACTGGGACGACTTGCGCTTCTTCCTCGAAGTTGCCCGTGCTCGCACCGCCAGCGGTGCGGCCCGCCGCCTGGGAGTGGACTACACCACGGTGTCACGGCGCATCCGCGCCCTGGAGCAGTGCCTGGGCGCCTTGCTGTTCGAGAAGTCGCGGACTTCCGGTTTTGTCCTGACCGTGGAGGGGCAGCGTCTGGTCGGCCACGCCGAATCCCTGGAAAGTACGCTGCTGGTAGCCTGCGAGCAGGTTTTCGGCACCACGGGGGGGCTCTCCGGGCATCTGCGCATCGGCTGTACCGAAGCCTTCGGGACCTGTTTCATCACTGCGCAGATGAGTCACTTCCTCGAGCACTATCCGAATATTTCGGTGGACATTTTGCCGGTCCCGCATTTCATCAACCTGTCACGGCGCGAGGCGGACATCGCCATCACCCTGGAACGCCCCGAGCGCGGTCCCTATGTGTGCTCGCGATTGTGCGACTACCGCCTGCGCCTGTATGCGACGCCGGAGTACCTGGCCAATCATCCGCCGATCGGCTGTCGCGAGGACCTGGCCGGCCACTCGTTCGTAACCTATGTCGAGGACCTGGCCTTCAGCTTCAAGCTGCTCTACCTGAACGACCTGATGCCCGGCGCCAACAGCCGCCTGCGCAGCACCAGCGTGGTCGCCCATTACCACGCAGCCCTGGAAGGGCGGGCGCTGGCCATCCTGCCTTGCTTCCTCGCCGGCCCCGATCCCCGCCTGTGCGAAGTGCTGCCGGGTGAAGTGGAGGTCACGCGGCAGTTCTGGATGTATTACAGCGAGGACCTGCGCAAGCTGAAGCGGGTCACCCTGGTGGCCGAGTACCTGCGCGCTTGCGCGGAACTGAATCGTCCGCTGCTGATGGGCGAGTCACGTGTGATGGGCTATCTACCGTCACCTTGAGGGGCGACGCATTTCACCTCTCGCCGAAGTTTCTCGAAATGGTGCCCAACTCCGTGTGTTGATGCACGCGCACGAATGGCCAGTCCGTGCCCCCTATACAGTTTCCGGCAGTGAACGCCTCCACCTTGAGGTTGTGAGGCAAGCGAGATTGCCAGTCGAGATGGCAGTTCGTGTGCATTCGGCAATGACCTAAGCCTTGAAGCCACGCCGTTTGGCCGCGCAATGACGCGCTGAAAATCACCAGATAAGAAAAACAGATACCCGCTTAAGGATTTCCCAGAGGCGGCGCAGACAGCTGCGGCTTTAAAGTCACGGCCAGCGTTCGGCTGTCGGGCAGTCTCTGGCCTGCACCGATCTTCAGGCCGTTCGGTATCTCTACAAAAACAAGAAGGTGAAAACATGAGTCACGAGACGGTCGACATCAAGGCGTGGATCGACAACCGACCGGTTGCCGGGTACCAGTGGCTCATCATGAGCCTGTGCTTCTTCATTGTTTTATTCGATGGGCTGGATGTGGCGGTCATGGGCTTTATCGCGCCTTCACTGATTCAGGAGTGGGGGCTGTCGAAAGCGGCGTTCGGCCCGGTCATGAGTGCCGGGATGGTCGGGCTGGCCATCGGTGCCCTGACCGCCGGCCCTTACGCTGACCGTGTGGGGCGCAAGAAAGTGCTGCTGTTGGCGGTGACAGGGTTCAGTGTATTGAGCCTGGCCTGTGCGTTTGCGCGTAACCCTTACGAGCTGGCGGCCCTGCGTCTGTTGACCGGTGTAGCCCTGGGTGCCGCGATGCCCAACACCACCACACTGCTGGCCGAATACCTGCCGGAGCGCAATCGCTCGCTGTTCATCACCATCATGTTTACCGGCTTCAACATGGGATCGGGGCTGGGCGGCTTATTGGCAGCCTGGTTGATTCCCCTGTATGGCTGGAAATCGGTGTTGCTGGCCGGCGGGATTCTGCCAATGGTGTTGTTGCCTTTCCTCTGGTTGTTTCTGCCTGAATCCGCACGTTTCCTGGCAGCGCGTAATGCACCTGCCGCGCAGATCGCCAAAGTACTGAACAAGCTTGGGGGCAAATTCACGGCCGCCACAAACTTCACCCTCGCCGAACCCCAGGCCCAGCACAAGGCGCCGGTGCGCATGCTGTTCACCGAGCGTTATCGGGCCGGAACCCTGGCGCTCTGGCTGACCTATTTCATGGGCCTGCTGGTGATTTACCTGACCATGGGCTGGATGCCGACCCTGTTGCGTGAAGGCGGTCTGTCCATCGAGCGGGCGGCCACCATCACCGGCCTGTTCCAGATCGGCGGTACGGTCGGGGCGATCGTGGTGGGCTGGATCATGGACCGACGCAATCCGAACGGCGTGATCGCTACCTCCTATGCGCTGGGTGGGGTGTTCATCCTGCTGCTGGGGGCCTTCAGCTTGGAGTCGAGCCTGCTGGCGCTTGGCGTGATCGCCGCCGGTTTCTGCATGAGCGGCGCACAGACGGGCCTCAACGCGTTTGCCCCGGGTTATTACCCGACGGATTTCCGTGCAACGGGGGTGAGCTGGATGCTCGGCATCGGTCGTTTCGGCGGTATCTTTGGCTCTCTCATCGGTGGTGCGGTGCTCAGTCTCGGGTTGGGCCTGCCGTTGCTGTTCGCCCTGTTGAGCGTGCCTGCCTTCATCGCCGCACTGGCGATCCTGGCCAACGGTCATGCACGGCGTCGGGTCAACCGGGCCCTGCTGGCGCAATAATCTTTTTCGAACACAGGAACTCGTCATGGCACGCATCATCGGTGGCCTCGCTGTATCCCATACACCTACCATCGGCTTCGCCGTCGATCACGATAAACAGAATGAAGCGGCGTGGGCGCCGATTTTCGAAGGCTTCGAACCGATCAAGGTGTGGTTGAAGGAGCAACAGCCGGATGTGCTGTTCTACATCTTCAACGACCATGTGACGTCGTTCTTCTTCGACCACTATGGTGCGTTCTCCCTGGGCGTCGATGAGCGTTACGAGGTCGCCGACGAAGGCGGCAATCCACGCTCGCTGCCCGCAGTGGGTGGGCACGCCGCGCTGTCGCGACACATTGGGCAAAGCCTGATGGCCGATGAGTTCGACATGAGTTTCTTCCGCGACAAGCCGCTGGACCACGGGTTTTTCTCGCCGATGTCGGCGCTGTTGCCCTGTGATCCGGCGTGGCCGGTGCAAATCGTGCCTCTGCAGGTGGGGGTGTTGCAGTTCCCGATCCCCAGTGCGTTGCGCTGCTATAAATTGGGCCAGGCCCTGCGTCGCGCGATTGAAAGCTATCCCGAAGACTTGAAGGTGGCCATTGTCGCCACCGGCGGTGTGTCCCATCAGGTGCACGGCGAGCGCTGCGGCTTCAACAACCCGCAATGGGATGAGCAGTTCATCGATCTGCTGGTCAATGACCCGCTGCGCCTGACCGAGCTGACCCACGCCGAGTACGCCACTCTTGGCGGGATGGAAGGCTCGGAGGTCATCACCTGGTTGATCATGCGCGGCGCGTTGTCGGCCACGGTGAAGAATCTGCATCAGGACTATTACCTGCCATCGATGACCGGTATCGCGACCCTGTTGCTGGAAAACCAGGATCGGCAGCTGCCTGCCGACGTCAACGCACGCCACTTGCAACATATGCAGCACCAGTTGGCCGGCATCGAAAAAATCGAGGGCACCTATCCGTTCACCCTGGAGCGCAGCGCCAAGGGTTATCGCCTGAACAAGTTCCTGCATCGCATGATCGAGCCGCAATGGCGCCAGCGGTTTCTCGAAGCGCCGCAAGCGTTGTTCGATGAAGGCGGCCTTAGCGAAGAGGAACGCGATCTGTTGCGCCGCCGTGACTGGCGCGGGCTGATCCAGTACGGCGCGATCTTCTTTGTGCTGGAGAAACTCGCGGCGGTACTCGGGATTCCGAACTTGCAGGTCTACGCCGCCATGCGTGGACAGAGCCTGGAGGAGTTCATGAAAACCCGGAACCAGCAGGTGCTCTACTCGGTGGCGGGCAAAGGCCCGCGCTGATCACCGGCGGTTAGTGCGGCGGCTCGTTCCGGGCCGCTATCCATTCTTTTTCTTCTTGATCCTGCTGTGCCCGGTGATTGCGGGCGCAGGGCATTCCTTTACCCAAAAAACCGGAAAACAATAACAATGAAAACCGCCGTTAATCATCGAATCGTCTGTTCGTTGGCAGCTATCTGCGCACTACCGCTGCAGGCGTCCGCTGCCGGCTTCATTGAAGATGCCAGCGCCAACCTGAACCTGCGCAACTTCTACATCAACCGCAACTTCACCAACCCGGCCTATCCGCAAAGCAAGGCCGAGGAGTGGACCCAGAACTTCATTCTCGACTTCCGCTCCGGCTTTACCCAAGGCCCGGTGGGCTTCGGGGTGGATGCGCTGGGGCTCTACTCGGTCAAGCTCGATGGCGGCAAGGGCACCGGCGGCACGCAGCTGTTGCCGATCCATGGCGATGGGCGTCCCGCCGATGATTTCGGTCGCCTGGCGGTGGCCGGGAAAATGAAAGCGAGCAAGACCGAACTGAAGGTCGGGGAGTGGATGCCGGTGCTGCCGATCCTGCGTTCCGACGACGGTCGTTCGTTGCCGCAGACCTTCCAGGGCGCTCAGGTGACCTCCACCGAAATCAGCGGCCTGACGCTCTACGGTGGCCAGTTCCGCCAGAACAGTCCGCGTAACGATGCGAGCATGGAAGACATGTTCATGAACGGC
>NZ_CATKPU010000018.1:0-88616 GCF_949767825.1 Pseudomonas sp. IT-P258
GATGCGCGGTACTTTCAAACTCCGTGGCGAAGAGCATTTGCGCATGAGTGAGCAACTGATCAACGCGGGAGTGGCAACGGGATATTACTTTGTCGGCATTTTCCTGCAGAACGGTTCGGCGGGACTACTGAAAGATCACGAAATGGCGTTGCGTTACTACCGCAAAGCCGCCGATGAAGGTAATGCGCTAGCTCAAGCCTATGTCGCTGACAAGTTGGCGCCGATCAACATTGCCCCGGACGTTGCGCGGCAGTTGCGCCGTTGCGCAGCAGAACAGGGAGATGGTGAGGCTGCTGTCGATCTGGGTATTCATCTTAAAAACAAGGGGCAATACAAGGAGGCACTCGAAATATTCCAGATGGGCGTAGCCGCAGGTAATGAAAGCGCTGCTGCCTGGTTAAATGATGGATTTCGCGGCCCGGAACCAACCGACAAGCTGGATTACTTTGGTCAACCGGAAGACATCGAACGCGCCGATCGCTACAAAAAAATCTGGAAAATCCTCTCGGGCTACTCCTACGCCAACCCCAAAGTCCCCGAAATCAACGAAATCCTCCCCCTACCACCGACCAAGCTCCCTGCCTGGGACGGCAAACTCCAATGGCTCGAAGCCCGCCGGGCCAACGTCCCGCCAGAAAAGCCCAGCGAAGCACTGATCAACCAACTGGCCAAGGCCAAACTCCTCGACCCCGCCTCCGGCCGACCGCTGCCGGACTCTTCCGATTTCATCCGGGAGCCTTACCCCAGGCTGACCTGCAACAGCGGCCAGGCCTGCCCGCAGAGTGGCTATTGGAAAGCCGAAGGCATCGTCGACAAGATCCAACGCTTCGAAAAAGGCGAAATCATGCCGACCCTGAATGTCCAGCGCCGCCATAGCCGCTTCCTGCTCGCCGACCGGGTCACCGTCGGCGAAGAAAACATTAGATGGAGTCTGTTCGGTGAGTCCTGAGATTTCCTGATCTGTTTTTGGCTGCGCGCTGGCCGCTTGTTGCGCCAGCAAGGCAGAAATCTAAAACACCGCCAATTCCGGCAACTGCAAGGAGCAGCACAATGACCAAACTTAAAGCAGGCAAAATAAACGTAGAGTTTGAGACAGTCCCACAAGGAGCTGAAACGGCTGCAGGCGAGGGCAATGTTCAGGTAGACCGCGAAGGTAACTTCGTTGGCGCCCAGGTTTCTGGCGATGTGGTGGAAAAGGTAGAGGGCGGCGTGAAAGTCACTCGCCCGGACGGGGCAATAGTGTTCCTGCATGACGCGGGAAATATCACGATCGAGAATATGATCCCCAAATCAATTGGGGTCGAGGATCTATTCGAGATTGAATCCTTCGCGATGCGAACCGTCGATCAGTTGCGTATTTATCGCGTGGAGTATGTTGGCGGGGGGTATGTCGAGGTGACGTATTCACAGGAGGGTCAGGTGATAGGCCTCATCGGTCACAATATCAAGCAATCCATCAGCAAGGACAATGAGATTCTGGTCCGCCAAGGTGATTCGGCCAGCGGTCAAGTGCATTGATTCTAGCCCGCGACAGGCTGCGTTCCGACGATGGTCATCAATGATGACGCGTGCTGCCTGAATAAACACGGCGGGTCTGAATTCTTCGCGAGCAGGCTCGCTCCTACAGGGGATTGCGTCAGGTAACAAAAAACCCCGCTGCTTTCACAAACGGGGTTTTGGGTATTTCAACTCAGCGCTTAGTGATGCTCACGCGTCGCACGGAATTTCACGTCCGGCCAGCGCTCTTCCATCAGGGCCAGGTTGACCCGCGTCGGTGCGAGGTAGGTCAGGTGACCACCGCCGTCCAGTGCCAGGTTTTCCACAGCCTTGTTGGAGAATTCCTCAAGCTTCTTCTTGTCGCTGCATTCGATCCAGCGTGCCGAGTAAACCGTGATCGGCTCGTAGGAGCACTCGACCTTGTATTCCTCTTTCAAACGACTGGCGACCACATCGAACTGCAGCACACCGACGGCGCCGAGGATGATGTCGTTGCTGCGTTCCGGGAAGAACACCTGGGTCGCGCCTTCTTCGGCCAGCTGTTGCAGGCCCTGGCGCAGTTGCTTGGATTTCAGCGGATCTTTCAAACGCACGCGGCGGAACAGTTCCGGGGCGAAGTGCGGGATACCGGTGAAACCCAGGGTTTCGCCTTCGCTGAAGGTGTCGCCGATCTGGATGGTGCCGTGGTTGTGCAGGCCGATGATGTCGCCGGCAAAGGCTTCTTCCAGTTGCTCACGCTCGGAGGAGAAGAAGGTCAGCGCGTCGCCGATCCGCACGTCCTTGCCGGTGCGCACATGGCGCATCTTCATGCCTTTTTCGTACTTGCCGGAGCAGATACGCATGAAGGCGATACGGTCGCGGTGCTTCGGGTCCATGTTCGCCTGGATCTTGAAGATGAAGCCCGAGAACTTCTCTTCCACCGGCTCCACGGTACGCTCGTTGGCCACGCGTGCCAGCGGGCGCGGCGCCCAATCGACGACGGCGTCGAGGACGTGGTCGACACCGAAGTTGCCCAGTGCCGTACCGAAGAACACCGGGGTCAACTGACCGTCGAGGAACTCCTGCTGGTTGAACTCGTGGCAGGCGCCCTGCACCAGTTCCAGCTGCTCGATGAAACGCTCGTACTCGTCACCCAGGTGGGCGCGGGCTTCATCGGAGTCGAGCTTCTCGATGATCTTGGTTTCGGTGCGTTCGTGGCCGTGACCGGCGGTGTACACGATGATGTAGTCATCGGCGAGGTGATACACGCCCTTGAAGTCGCGGTAGCAACCAATCGGCCAGGTGATCGGCGCCGCCTTGATCTTCAGGACCGCTTCGATTTCGTCGAGCAGTTCGATCGGGTCGCGGATGTCACGGTCGAGTTTGTTGATGAAGCTGACGATCGGCGTGTCACGCAAACGGCAGACGTCCATCAGGGCGATGGTCCGTGGCTCTACACCTTTACCGCCGTCGAGAACCATCAACGCCGAGTCCACCGCGGTCAGGGTGCGGTAGGTATCTTCGGAGAAGTCTTCGTGGCCCGGGGTGTCGAGCAGGTTGATCATGTGTTCGCGATACGGGAACTGCATGACCGACGTGGTAATGGAAATACCACGCTGCTTTTCCATTTCCATCCAGTCGGAGGTGGCATGGCGATCGGATTTACGAGATTTCACCGTACCGGCTACCGCAATCGCCTTGCCCATCAGCAAGAGCTTCTCGGTGATGGTGGTCTTACCGGCATCGGGGTGGGAAATAATGGCGAAAGTGCGGCGTTTCGCGACTTCGGCGGCCTGTTTGGTCATGGGAAATCGCCTGGCAGGTGATTCAAAAAAGGGCGCAGATTATAGCCCAAGTTGATCCAAGAACCGAACCGTTGAGCACATTAGGGGTGGCCAAATGCTCCCGCAGATGGGAACCTTTTAAAGCCCGGAGACGTCCACTCCCCCGTTACGACCACTCGTCGGGGGCCTGAAACACCTGCAAATCGGCCTGACGAGGCTGTGCTCATGGCTCGATGCATGCCGCTTTGCCGGCCTGTTCGAGCTGCTTATCGCGATCATTTTTTCGGCAGCCAGGAATGGCGTTGCCACACGAAAGAGTGTTTGCCGACTGAAAAAAGGAGTCCGCCTGTGGCTATCCACTATGGCAAAGGGCTGATAGGAGGCGCGCTGGTAATCGCCCTTCTGGCCCTGCTGATCCAATGGATCGGCATCAACACGATCGAACTTTACCGCGACGATTTGTTGTTTTATCTGCAAGCTCATCTGGTTCTCGTCCTCGCTTCCATGCTGGCCGCCCTTGTCGTGGGCATTCCTGCCGGCATCCTCCTCAGCCGCCCGTCCATGGTCGGCCGCGCCGAACGCTTCATGCAGTTCTTCAACATCGGCAACACCGTTCCGCCCCTTGCCGTCCTGGCCATCGCCCTGGGCATCCTCGGCATCGGCAGCGGTCCGGCCATCTTCGCCCTGTTCCTCGCCTCACTACTGCCCATCGTACGCAACACCTATGAAGGCCTGAAAAACGTTCAGGGGTCGCTCAAGGAAGCCGCCGTCGGCATCGGCATGACCCCGCGCCAGGTGCTGTGGAAAGTCGAATTGCCCAACGCGGTGCCGATCATCATCGGTGGTGTTCGCGTGGCGTTGGCGATCAACGTGGGGACCGCGCCGCTGGCGTTCCTGATCGGCGCCAACAGTCTCGGCAGCCTGATCTTCCCCGGGATTGCCCTGAACAATCAGCCGCAATTACTGCTCGGCGCGGCCTGCACCGCCTTGCTGGCCTTGTTGCTCGACGGCCTGGTGACACTCGCCAGCCGCCTCTGGCTCGAACGCGGCTTGCGCCCGTCTTAAGCCCCGGCAAAGGAATCGTCATGAAAACATCAAGCTTTTTACTAGGCTGCGTCCTGCTGTTCGCAGGATTTGCCCAAGCCGCCGATAAACCCTTGATCCGCATCGGCGCCCGGGTGTTCACCGAACAAACCCTGCTGGCGGAAATCACTTCGCAGTACCTGCGCACCAAGGGTTACGAAGTGCAAGTGACCGGCGGCCTGGGCAGCAATCTGGCCCGCAGCGCCCACGAAAGCGGCCAGCTGGACATGCTCTGGGAATACACCGGCGTGTCGCTGGTGGCCTACAACCATGTCACTGAAAAACTCGACAGCGAACAGTCCTACGCACGAGTAAAAGAACTCGACGCGAAAAAAGGCCTGGTCTGGCTCACCCCGTCGAAATTCAGCAACACCTACGCCCTCGCCCTGCCGAAGAACGTCGCCGACCAATACCCACGGATCAACACCATCAGTGAGCTGAACACGGTGCTGCGCAAGGAAGCCGGGACCAACAATCTGGTGGCGCTGGATACCGAGTTCGCCAACCGTTCGGACGGTCTGGATGGCATGGTCAAGCTCTACGACATGAACCTGACCCGCAAGAATATCCGGCAGATGGACGCCGGCCTGGTCTACACCGCGCTGCGTAACGGCCAGGTGTTTGCCGGCCTGGTCTACACCACCGACGGTCGCCTCAACGCCTTCAAGCTGAAACTGCTGGAAGACGACAAGCACTACTTCCCCGACTACACCGCCGCACCGGTGGTGCGTCAGGCCTACCTCGATGCGCATCCGCAATTAGCCGCTCAGCTCAAGCCGCTGGCTGAACTGTTCGACGACAACACCATGCGCGAACTCAACGCCCGGGTCGACGTCGAGCACCAAAGTCCTTCAGCCGTCGCCGCCGATTTCCTGCGCCAACACCCGATCAATTAAGGAGGAAAAGTCATGGAATTCCTGAACGCCTTTTCCCATCTCGACTGGCCATTGGTCTTACACCTGACGTGGCAACACATCACCCTGGTCGGCATTGCCGTGACCCTGGCGATTCTGGTCGGCGTGCCATTGGGCATTTTGATGACGCGCTTCCCGAGTCTCGCCGGCCCCTTGCAAGCCAGCGCCACGGTGCTGCTGACCGTGCCGTCGATTGCCCTGTTCGGCCTGCTGCTGCCGTTCTACTCAAAGTTCGGCCAGGGCCTGGGGCCGATGCCGGCGATTACCGCGGTGTTCCTGTACTCGCTGCTGCCGATCATGCGTAACACCTACCTGGCCCTGACCAGCGTCGAACCGGGCATCCGCGAAGCCGCCCGCGGCATCGGCATGACCTTCGGCCAGCGCCTGCGCATGGTCGAACTGCCCATCGCCGTGCCGGTGATCCTCGCCGGAGTGCGCACGGCCGTGGTGATGAACATCGGCGTCATGACCATCGCCGCCACCATTGGCGCCGGCGGCCTGGGCGTACTCATCCTCGCTTCCATCAGCCGCAGCGACATGTCGATGCTGATTGTCGGCGCTGTTCTGGTCAGTGTGCTGGCCATCTTCGCCGACCTGCTTCTGCAATGGCTGCAACGTTCGCTGACTCCAAAAGGACTCCTGAAATGATCGAACTTCAAAACCTCAGCAAGACCTTCCAAAGCAACGGCAAAGATGTGAAAGCCGTGGACTCGGTAAGCCTGACCGTCAATGAAGGCGAAATCTGCGTGTTCCTCGGGCCATCGGGTTGCGGTAAAAGCACCACGCTGAAAATGATCAACCGCCTGATCAAACCGACCTCGGGCAAGATCCTGATCAACGGCGAAGACACCACCGGCCTCGACGAAGTGACCCTGCGCCGCAACATCGGCTACGTGATCCAGCAGATCGGCCTGTTCCCGAACATGACCATCGAGGAGAACATTGTCGTGGTGCCGAAACTGCTCGGCTGGGATAAACAGAAATGCCACGACCGCGCCCGCGAGTTAATGAGCATGATCAAGCTCGAACCCAAGCAGTATCTGCATCGTTACCCACGGGAATTGTCCGGTGGGCAGCAACAGCGGATCGGCGTGATTCGCGCACTGGCCGCCGATGCGCCGCTGTTGCTGATGGACGAACCCTTCGGTGCGGTCGACCCGATCAACCGCGAGATGATCCAGAACGAATTTTTCGAAATGCAGCGGGCGCTGAACAAGACCGTGATCATGGTCAGCCACGACATCGACGAGGCTATCAAGCTCGGCGACAAGATTGCGATCTTCCGCGCCGGCAAGCTGCTGCAGATCGATCACCCGGACACCCTGCTCGCGCATCCGGCGGATGAGTTTGTCAGCAACTTCGTCGGCCAGGACAGCACGCTCAAGCGTCTGCTGTTGGTGAAAGCCGAAGACGCGGCGGACAACGCCCCATCCGTCAGCCCGCAAACCCCGGTGGCTGAAGCGCTGGAGTTGATGGACGAGCATGACCGACGCTATGTGGTGGTCACTTGTGCCGAGAATAAAGCCCTGGGTTACGTACGACGTCGCGACCTGCACCGTCAGACCGGCACCTGCGCACAGTACCAACGCGAGTTCAATGCCACGGCGGCGTACGACGAACATTTGCGCATCCTGCTGTCGCGCATGTACGAATTCAATCGAGCGTGGTTGCCGGTGATGGATGCCGAGCGGGTGTTTTTGGGTGAGGTGACGCAGGAGTCGATTGCAGGTTACTTGAGCTCAGGTCGTTCGCGAGGAATGAAGACCAACATCGTGTCGCCTGCCGAGGCAGTGGTCGCCTGACAGCTCACATTACCCGGTAAAAATACAAAACCTGTGGGAGCGAGCTCGCTCCCACAGGTTCCATGCAATTTTCCAGTGATTCGCAGGCCGGAAAAAAATATCAACAGTAGCGTCTGCAAAATCAGTCCGAAAACACGCTACGGAATAGCCAAATCCCCTCTCAACGCACCTTTTCGCAGCCAACGTCGCCGATGTTGACGCTATCGTATTCACTAGCGACTTAGCGCACAAAAGCGTCGAACGTGCAGGTATTCTTAACACTTCATAATTCCTCGGGAACATCCGACTGTCATCTGGGTCGGTTACAAAGAGTGATGTCCGCAACGCGCGTCAGAAGAGTGCAAAAACGCGACATTTTTTGTTGATCTCAAGCCCCTCACGCCCTAAAGTTCGCGCCGAACGTCCATGCTGGAAACGATCCATCCGGCTCAAGTACTGACGACGAGACAGCAAGGCCAAGGGAAAGCTGCACTTCCCATGGCCTTTTTGCTTTCGGCGACATGCCTTGGGAAGTAGGCGAACCAAAGTGGGGATACGGAGGACGTTCATTTGCACCCATTGATTAACAACGTTTGCCTTTAGGAGCTCCCAGGTATGTCGATCCAGGTCGAAGACTATTTCGCGCGTGAAACCTTTCAGAAAATGAAGGCGTTCGCCGACAAACAGGAAACCCCATTCGTGGTGATCGACACCGCGATGATCAGCCAGGCCTATGACGACCTGCGCGCCGGTTTCGAATTCGCCAAGGTCTACTACGCGGTCAAGGCCAACCCGGCCGTGGAAATCATCGACCTGCTCAAAGAGAAAGGCTCGAGCTTCGACATCGCCTCTATCTATGAGCTGGACAAAGTGCTCGATCGCGGCGTCAGCGCCGACCAGATCAGCTACGGCAACACCATCAAGAAGTCCAAGGACATCCGCTACTTCTACGAGAAGGGCGTGCGCCTGTTCGCCACCGACTCCGAAGCCGACCTGCGCAACATCGCCAAGGCCGCTCCGGGCTCGAAAGTCTACGTACGCATCCTGACCGAAGGCTCGACCACCGCCGACTGGCCGTTGTCGCGCAAATTCGGCTGCCAGACCGACATGGCCATGGACCTGCTGATCCTCGCTCGCGACCTGGGCCTGGTGCCTTACGGCATCTCGTTCCACGTTGGTTCGCAGCAGCGCGACATCAGCGTCTGGGACGCCGCGATCGCCAAGGTCAAAGTGATCTTCGAGCGCCTGAAAGAAGAAGACGGCATCCACCTGAAGCTGATCAACATGGGCGGCGGCTTCCCGGCCAACTACATCACCCGCACCAACAGCCTGGAAACCTACGCCGAGGAAATCATCCGTTTCCTGAAGGAAGACTTCGGTGATGACCTGCCGGAAATCATCCTGGAACCAGGCCGTTCGCTGATCGCCAACGCCGGCATCCTGGTCAGTGAAGTGGTGCTGGTTGCGCGTAAATCCCGTACCGCCGTCGAGCGTTGGGTGTACACGGATGTGGGCAAGTTCTCCGGCCTGATCGAAACCATGGACGAAGCCATCAAGTTCCCGATCTGGACCGAGAAGAAAGGCGAGATGGAAGAAGTGGTCATCGCCGGTCCTACCTGCGACAGCGCCGACATCATGTACGAAAACTACAAGTACGGCCTGCCGCTGAACCTGGCCATCGGTGATCGCCTGTACTGGCTGTCGACCGGTGCGTACACCACCAGCTACAGTGCTGTTGAATTCAACGGCTTCCCGCCGCTGAAGTCGTTCTACGTGTAAATACTGCGTAGAAAACAAAAGCCCATGACATGTCATGGGTTTTTTTGTGCCTGAAATTCGCCTCGGTAGGAGCTGCCGAAGGCTGCGATCTTTTGACCTTTAGAAGCAAGATCAAAAGATCGCAGCCTTCGGCAGCTCCTACATGGATTGAGTTCGCTGCAGATCGGCGCAGCGGCGAGCGTAATCGTCGGCCAGTGCCTGAATCCTCGGATCGGTCGCGCCCATCAGCGCCTGACTCGCCACCCGCAGAAAATTCAGATTTCCCCCGGCCAGCGCCTTGTGCAGCCAGAGCAACGCATCCTCGATATTCCCTTCGTCGGTCAAGACCGCTGCAAAGCTGAACTGCCCGCGAAAATCCCCACCCTCGGCCGAACGTCGATACCAGTTACGAGCCGCAGCCGGATCCGCGGGACAAACCCGCCCTTCTTCCAGATACCGTCCCAACAGATTCATCGATTTTGCATGGCCCAACTCAGCCGCACGGCGATAGAGACTCAGTGCTTGAAACTGGTCCTCAACCACCCCGCGACCGGTCGCCAGCAGATTGGCGTAGTTGTACATCGCCCAATCCAGCCCTGCACTGGCGGCAAGTCGGTAATGCCTGGCCGCTAGCGATGTATCGGCAGCACAGCCCCAACCATGCTCATGACAACGGCCGAGCATGTTGCGCGCCATCACATGCCCGCGTCGCGCGGCGATATCGAACCAACGCAGTGCCAGCGGCCGATCCTGAGCAATGCCCTGCCCGTCCAGCAAAATCTGCCCGAGCAACGCCTGCGCATCGAGGACGTCTTCGCGGGCCGCGATCAGAATCGCCTGGGCCGCCCGGGCCGGACTTTCGTCGAGCATCGCGCGCAGGCGCTCACCGTCGAGCATTTCCTCGCGGCGTAAACGGAAATCCGCCACTTACACCTCGACCCAGCGCCGCAACAGGTTGTGATAGGTACCGGTGAGGCGGATCAGCGATGGATGATCGGGCACATCGCGGGTCAGTTGCTGGATGGCCCCGTCCATCTCGAACAACAGGGTGCGCTGGCTGTCTTCACGCACCAGGCTTTGCGTCCAGAAAAACGAGGCGAGTCGCGTTCCGCGTGTCACCGCATTGACCTTGTGCAGGCTGGTGCCTGGGTAAAGCACCATGTCGCCGGCAGGCAGCTTCACCCGTTGAGTGCCAAAGGTGTCCTGGATCTCCAGCTCGCCGCCGTCGTAATCCTGCGGCTCGCTGAAGAACAGCGTGGCGGACAAATCCGTGCGCACCCGCTCGATGCCGCCCTTGGGCTGACGCACCGCGTTGTCGATATGGAAGTCGAAACTGCCACCGGCGGTGTAACAGTTCAGCAACGGTGGAAAGACTTTGTGCGGCAAGGCTGCTGACATGAATAGCGGATTTTTCCACAGCCGCTCCAGCATCGCCGCGCCGATCTCCTTGGCCAGCGGATGCCCTTCGGGCAGCTGCAAATTGTGCTTGGCCTTGGCCGACTGGTAGCCGGCGGTGATCTTGCCATCAGCCCAATCGGCCTGCTCCAGAGCCTCGCGAATGCGCTGCACCTCGTCTTTTTCAAACAGGCCGGGAATGTGCAGCAGCATGACAAAGGCACCTGAAACCAAAGGAATGCCAATGGTATTGATTCTTATTGCCTGTGTAAAACACATCTGACGAATGAGTCAGCAGAAACCGTAAGGTTAAATTGTAAAGATTGTAAATTCAGTGCGAATAGCAATATTTCGCAATTGTTACAAATACTTATTTACACTATATTCCGCGGCCTCAAATCCTTGGGGAGGGGAATTCAAATGTCGCGTCAACAACCACAAGTACCGGTCAGTTCACCACGTCTGCTCGCATCGGCCATCGGCATGGCGATAACTGCCGGGTCTGCGGGCCACATGGTTTTCGCGGCGGAAAAAACCGACGAAAAAGCCCCTGACAAAGTGATTTCGCTGGGCGCCACCGCCATCACCGGCGAAGCCCAGGACGAGACAACCTACAACGTAGAGAAAGCCTCCTCGCCCAAGTACACCGCGCCGCTGATCGACACGCCGCGCTCGGTAACCGTCATTCCGCAACAGGTTCTCAAAGACACCGGCGCCCTCAATATGCAGGACGCGCTACGCACCGTTCCTGGCATCACTTTCGGTGCCGGTGAAGGTGGCAACCCCCAGGGTGATCGTCCGTTCATCCGCGGCTTCGACGCCCAGGGCGACACTTACCTGGACGGCGTGCGCGACACCGGTTCCCAGAGCCGCGAAATCTTCGCCGTTGAATCGATCGAAGTCAGCAAGGGCCCGAACTCCGCCATCGGCGGCCGTGGCGCTGCGGGCGGCAGCATCAACCTGGTCAGCAAGAAAGCTCACCTGGGCGACTCGCTCGACGGTGGTTTCACCTGGGGTTCCGACCAGACCCAGCGCTACACCTTTGACGGCAACTACCAGTTCACCGATACCGCCGCCGGCCGTCTGAACCTGCTGAGCCACGAGAGCAACGTCGCCGGACGTGACAGCGTCAACTACGACCGTTGGGGTGTTGCACCGTCCCTGGCCTTCGGCCTGGGCACCGACACCCGCGTCAACCTCGACTACTACCACCTCGAAAGCAACGACCTGCCGGACTCGGGTATTCCGTACAGCATCCCGACCGGAGGCTCGGCCGCCCGTACCAAATCCAACCCGGACAAGCCGAATGACGGCGGCGACAGCAGCAATTTCTATGGCCTGACCGATCGCGACTTCCGCAAGACCCGCACCGACACGGCGACCTTCGCCATCGAGCACGACCTGAGCGACTCGCTGACCATCAAGAACACCCTGCGTCACGGCTCCAGCATGCAGGACTACATCCTGACCCAGCCGGACGACAGTAAAGGCAACGTCAACAACGGCAGTGTCTGGCGTCGGGCGAACACCCGCGTGAGCAACACCGAGACCACCACCAACCAGACCGACCTGTTTGGTGATGTCTACATCGCCGGATTCAAGAACAGCTTCTCCACCGGTGTCGAATACACCCATGAGGAAAGTGAAAAATCCTCGTACAACGTCAACACGGACACCACCCCGGGAACAGCAGCGGTAACCACCAACTGCTCGCCGGCAATGATCGGCGCGCCAAGCGGTTACAACTGTACCTCGCTGTCCAACCCGACTCCAAATGATCCGTGGAGCGGCGCCATCTCGCGCAACTATGCGGGCACCGAAACCAAGGCCAACACCTACGCATTGTATGTGTTCGATACACTGACGTTGTCCGAACAGTGGCTGGTGAACATGGGGCTGCGCTACGACCATTTCGACACCGACTACAAAACCTTCAACGGTTCCAGCGTGACCACGTCCAAAGGCGATGACACCAGCGAATTCGTTACCGGTCAGTTCGGCGTGGTGTACAAACCAGCCGAAAACGGCAGCATCTATGCGTCCTACGCGACATCTGCCACGCCACCGGGCAACACCCTGGGCGAAGGTTCGGAAGGCAACCCGCTGGGCGGCACGCCGGATCGCAACGGTAACCTGCTGAAAAGCGACATGGAGCCGGAAACCACCAAGAACTACGAGATCGGCACCAAGTGGGACCTACTGAATGATCGTCTGTCCCTGACCGCCGACATCTTCCGCACCGAGAAAGAAAACGCTCGTGTGCAGACCAACACCACGACGTACGAAAACGTCGGCAAAACCCGCGTTCAAGGTGTCGAACTGTCGGCCACCGGCAAGCTCACCGACAAATGGCAGGTCTTCGCCGGTTATGCCTACATGGACAGTGAACAAGTCGATGGCGGCGACATGCCGGCAAACAAAGCCAACGATGGCAACGAACTGCCTAACACGCCGAAAAACAGCGCCAGCCTGTGGACGACCTATCAGGTCACGCCAAGGCTGACCATCGGTGGCGGTGCGTTCTATGTCGATGACGTGTTCGGCAGTGCCGCCAACACCACCATGGTCGATTCCTACGTTCGTTACGACGCGATGGCGGCCTACAAGCTGACCAAGAACGTCGACGTGCAACTGAACGTGCAGAACCTGACCGACGAAACCTACTACGACAAGGCGTTCTCGACTCACTTCGCCAACCAGGCGGCCGGTCGTACCGCTTTGCTGAGCACCAACTTCCACTTCTGATAGATGTAGAAACTGTGGGAGCGGGCTTGCTCCCACATGGACTGCGCTTGAAAGGCCAGGCCCCGTTCAACTGAACGGGGCTTTTGTGCGTAAAAAAGAATGCTTCTCGACAACCCCACGGCATAATGCGCGCCGTGATGAATCAACTTGAACGAACAAGGCGAGCGACGTGTTGAAGAAAACCCTGTTCCAGTTGCACTGGTTTTTCGGCATCAGCGCCGGGCTGGTCCTGGCCCTTATGGGCATCACCGGGGCGGCGGTGTCGTTTCAGGATGAAATCCTGAGCACACTCAACCCGTCTGTATTCCAGGTCGAAAAACAGGTCGCCGGTGTGCTGCCGCCTGTCGAACTGGTGGAGCACATCGAAGCCGCGTCGGGCAAAAAAGTCTCGATGCTCACGGTGGAAACCGACAGCGGCAACGCCGCCAAAGTGTGGTTCACCCCGCCGCCGGGTGAGCGCCGTGGCGAGATGCGCTACTTCGACCCGTACACCGCCGAGCTCCTTGGCGATGCCTCCGGCCAGGGCTTCTTCGGCCTGATGCTGCAACTGCACCGCTTCCTCGCCATGGGCGACACGGGTCGGCAGATCACCGGCGCGTGCACGCTGATCCTGGTGTTCTTCTGCCTGTCCGGCCTGTACCTGCGCTGGCCTCGCCAGTGGAAAAGCTGGCGCGCCTGGCTGACCCTGGACTGGAAGAAAAAGGGCCGCAGTTTCAACTGGGACCTGCACTCGGTGGCCGGTACCTGGTGCCTGGTGTTTTACCTCCTGGCGGCGCTGACCGGGTTGTCCTGGTCCTACGAGTGGTACAACAAGGGACTGACCCGCTTGCTCTCCGACTCACCGCAGAGCGAACGCGTTCGCGGCGGACGCGGGCCTGCGCCAAGCGGTCCGGCACCGACGGCCGATTACGCGGCGATGTGGAGCAGCATCTACAGCGCGGCCGGCCCGCAACTCAGTTCCTATAACGTGCGCATGCCGCCCGTGGCCGGTCAACCGGCGACCGTGTTCTTCCTGCTGAAAACTTCACCTCACGACCGCGCCCTGAACCAGATCACCCTCGACCCGGCCACCGGTGTGGTCAAACGGGTGGATCGCTACAGTGACAAGAGCCTCAAGGCGCAGTTGCTGACCAGCATCTATGCGCTGCACGTTGGCAGTTACTTCGGCATCGTCGGGCGCATCCTCCTGACCATCACCTCACTGACCATGCCACTGTTCTTCATCACCGGCTGGATGCTGTACCTGGATCGTCGGCGCAAAAAACGCAAGATCAAGGATGCACGCAAAGACCTGGTGCAAACCGCCAGCGACGCGCCCGCGTGGCTGATCGGCTTCGCCAGCCAAAGTGGTTTTGCCGAGCAACTTGCGTGGCAGACCGCCGGGCAATTGCAGGCTGCAGGCTTGCCGGTCAAAGTGCAGCCGTTGGCGGACGTCAGCGAGCAGGACTTGCATGAATCGAACAATGCCTTGTTCGTGGTCAGCACCTTCGGCGACGGCGAAGCACCGGACAGCGCCCGCGGTTTCGAGCGCAAGGTACTGGGCCGGGCACCGAGCCTGGGACGCCTGAATTATGCCGTCCTTGGGTTGGGCGACCGGCAGTATCAACACTTCTGCGGTTTCGCCAAACGCCTGCATGCCTGGTTGGGCGAACAGGGTGCAAAGACCCTGTTCGCCCCGGTGGAGGTCGATAGCGGTGACCCTTACGCCTTGCGCCACTGGCAACAGCAACTGGGCCTGTTGACCGGCCAGGCCCCCGTTGATACCTGGCAAGCGCCCAGCTACGACAACTGGACCCTGCTGCATCGTGAACTGCTCAACCCGGACAGCAGCGGTTCGCCGGTGTACTTGTTGGGCCTCAAGCCGCCTTCCACCAGCAGCTGGCTGGCGGGCGACCTGGTGGAAGTGATGCCGCGCAATTGCCCGTGGGCCATCGAGCACTTCCTCGACGGCATGGGGATCCACGGTGAAACCAAGGTGCGACTCAACGGCCTGGAAGAAACCCTCGAACAGGCCCTGGCCAGCCGCCAATTGCCGGAGAACCGCGCCCACCTGGTCGGCCTGCACGCCCAAGCGTTGGCAGAGGCCCTCGTGCCGCTGGCCATGCGCGAGTACTCCATTGCGTCGATCCCGGCCGATGGCGTGCTGGAGTTGATCGTGCGTCAGGAAGTGCATGCCGACGGCAACCTCGGTGTCGGTTCCGGCTGGCTGACCGAACACGCGCCGGTGGGCAGCGCCATCAGCCTGCGCGTACGGCGCAACAGTGGTTTCCATCTGCCGGCCCAACCGGTGCCGATGATCCTGCTGGGCAATGGCACGGGGCTGGCCGGGTTGCGCAGCCTGCTCAAGGCCCGGATTGCCGATGGTCAGCAACGTCAGTGGCTGCTGTTTGGCGAGCGCCATCGCGAGCACGACTACCTGTGCCGAAAGGAGCTGGAGGAGTGGCTGATCAATGGTGACCTGGCGCGTCTCGACCTGGCATTTTCCCGCGACCAGGCCGAAAAGATTTACGTACAGGATCGTCTGCGTGAATCGGCAGCCGAGCTCAAGACGTGGCTGGAGGATGGTGCGGTGATCTACATCTGCGGCAGCCTTCAAGGCATGGCTTCGGGCGTGGACCAGGTACTCAACGAAGTGCTGGGCGCCGACGAAGTGGAGCGCCTGATCGAACAGGGCCGCTACCGCCGCGACGTGTACTGACACCCCCCAAGCCACTGTGGGAGCAAGCCTGCTCGCTCCCACAGTGGCTTGGGTGTGCATCAAACCGGCTGCAACTTCTGCTCAAAAACCGACACCCCGTCCAGATCCCGCAACACCACGCTCAACTCCCCGCTCTGACCATCGATATTCACCTCGCCAAAAAACTGAAAGCCGGCAAACGGCGAGACGTTCTGCGCGGGCGGCGCCTTTTCGAACACCACTTCGGGGCCGAAGGTCTTATCCAGCGGATTAGGCCCGAAGCTACCGGCATTCAACGGTCCGGCGACGAACTCCCAGAACGGTTCGAAATCCTGGAACGCTGCCCGATCCGGGTGGTAATGATGGGCCGCGCAGTAATGCACATCCGCAGTCAGAAACAGGAAATTGCGCACCTGCTGCGCCCGCAGGAAACCGAGCAATTCAGCGATTTCCAGTTCACGCCCCTGGGCCGGGCCTGGGTCACCGTTGGCCACCGCTTCCCAGCGCGCGACACCGGGGCTGACTTCGCCGTCGGGTACGCCCAGGCCAATAGGCATGTCGGCGGCGATGACTTTCCATTGCGCATTCGACGCCTGCATTTCGCGCTGGAGCCAGTCCAGTTGCTCACGCCCGAGGAAGGGTTTTTCAGCGCCCAGGTTGTCATCGTTGGCACCGCGATAACTGCGCATGTCGAGTACAAATACATCGAGCAGCGGGCCGTAACCGAGCTTGCGATAGATCCGCCCGCCACCATCGCCGCTCTGCAAGCGCATTGGCGCGTATTCGAGCCAGGCCTGGCGTGCGCGGCCCACCAGGCTGTGGATATCCTTGTCCTGGTAACGCGCATCCAGCTGCTTGCCCGGCGACCAGTTGTTCACCACTTCGTGGTCGTCCCACTGCCAGATCTGCGGGACCTCGGCGTTGAAGCGACGGATGTTTTCGTCCATCAGGTTGTAGCGATAATTGCCGCGATACTCATCGAGGGTCTCGGCGACTTTGCTCTTGGCTTCGGTGGTGATGTTGCGCCATACCCGGCCGTCTTCCGTGGTGAGCTGCGCCGGGATCGGGCCGTCGGCGTAAATGGTGTCGCCGCTGTGGATAAAAAAGTCCGGCAGGCGCAGGCGCATTGCTTCGTAGATGCGCATGCCGCCAATGTCCGGGTTGATGCCGAAGCCCTGGCCGACGGTGTCGCCGCTCCAGACGAAACGGATGTCACGGCGGGTTTGCGGCACGCTGCGCAAGTGACCGAACCAGGGTTCGCTGGCAACGCCGCTCTGGGCGTCCTCGAACTGCACGCGATAGAAAATCGCCTGATCGGCGGGCAGCCCGGTGAGTTCGACCCGGGCTGTGAAATCGGTGCGTGCATCGGCCAGGGGCGAGACGAATCGCCGAGGGTTGGGAAACAGGCTGCGGGTGTCCCACTCCACCACCATCCGCGCGGGGCGGTCACAGCGGCTCCAGATGATCGCCCGGTCGCCCAGCAGGTCGCCGGACTGCACGCCGTCGGTGAGTTGCGGCCGATCCTTGACCGAAGCGATCACCGCCGGCGCCAGCCCCGGCAACAACAGCCCGGCGCCGACCGCTTGCATGACACGACGGCGCCCGAGGTTGAAATCGCTCATGGAGTTCTCCCTGAAAAAGGAAAAACTAAAGCATGGCCCTATGACCCTGGCATGACACAGATCCCGCCAACACCACAGTTAATGGTGTCAGGCCCTGGCCGGCTCCAGTGCCAACTCCACCGTCTCCGGCCGTTTCACCAGCGCATACACCACCGCCGTCAACAGGCTCCCCGCCACAATCGCCAACAAATAAAGCAGCGCATGGTTGATCGCATTCGGGATCGCCAACACGAACAACCCACCGTGGGGCGCCATCAGTTTGCAGCCGAAGTACATCGACAACGCACCGGTCAGCGCACCGCCGGCGATGCTCGCCGGAATCACCCGCAGCGGGTCTTTGGCCGCAAACGGAATCGCCCCTTCGGAGATGAAGCACAGCCCCAGCACCAGCGCCGCTTTACCGGCTTCGCGCTCGGTCTGGGCGAACTTGCGCCGGGCAATGAACGTGGCGATGCCCAGACCGATCGGCGGCACCATGCCGGCCGCCATGGTCGCCGCCATCGGCGCGTAGCTCTGCGACGCCAGCAAGCCCACCGAGAACGCATAGGCTGCCTTGTTGATCGGCCCGCCGAGGTCGACGCACATCATGCCGCCCAGCAGCACACCGAGCAGAATCGCATTTGTGGTGCCCATGCTGTCGAGGAAATGCGTAAGCCCGGCAAGCATCCCGGCCACCGGCTTGCCGACCACGTAGATCATCACCAGACCGGTGAACAGACTCGCCAGCAGCGGAATGATCAGGATCGGCTTGAGCGCCTCGAGACTTTGCGGTAACCGCGCATATCGGTTGATCGCCTTGGCCGCATAACCAGCCAGAAAACCGGCGATGATCCCGCCGATGAAACCGGCGCCCAGGGTGCTCGCCAGCATACCGCCGATCATCCCCGGCGCGAGGCCAGGACGGTCGGCAATGGAATAGGCGATATAACCCGCCAACAGAGGCACCATCAGCTTGAACGCAGTGTCGCCGCCGATCTGCATCAACGCCGCCGCCAGCGTGCCCTCTTCCTTGAATGCGGTGATGCCGAACACGAACGACAAGGCGATCATCAAGCCGCCGGCCACCACCATCGGCAACATGAACGACACGCCGGTCAGAAGGTGTTTATAGACGCCCGTCTTCTCTTGTTTGGCCGTTGTCTTGGCGGTGCTCGAAGCGCTTTCCTGCTGGCCTTCGGCCAGGGCTTTTTTCAAGGTCGCTTCAGCTTGCTTGAGAGCAATGCCGGTGCCGCAGCGATAGATTTTCTTACCGGCGAAACGCTCGGTGGCGACTTCGATATCGGCCGCCAGCAGCACCACATCGGCCTCGGCAATGGCTTGCGCGCTCAACGGATTGCGCGCACCGACCGACCCCTGGGTTTCCACCTGCAGGTCATAGCCCAGGCGCTTGGCCGCTTGCTGCAAGGCCTCGGCGGCCATGAACGTGTGAGCGACACCCGTCGGGCACGCGGTGACGGCCACCAGTCGCGGCGCGTTCTCGACGACCGCCACCGGTTCGACGACGGACACTTCAGCGGCGTAAACCTGAGCCTCCTGCGCTCCTCGCTGCAGCACGGCTTCCACATCCTGCAGGGCCTGGGCCGGAGTGCTCTGGAACAGCCGCTTACCGACAAACCGCGACATGTCCACGGGCGCGCTGGTCACCAGCAGTACCCACTCGGCCGCATCGAGGGTGGCCGCCGACAGTTGTTTTTCGGGATGCGCGGCATCGGTGACTTCGACGCTGGTGCTCCAGCCCTGGCGCTGGGCCGCGGCATCGAGCAGCCGGGCACACAGCACACTGGTGACCATGCCGTTCGGGCAGGCCGTAACGATGGCTAACTTCATGACAAACCCTCTTATTGTTCTGTCAGGGGACGCACGCGCACACCCTGTTCGAGCTGCGCCAGTTGCGCTGCGTCGCCAATGCCGAATCCGATCTGGGTCACTGCCATCGCGGCAATCGCCGTGGCGGTGCGTAAGGTCTGCTCAGGCGTATCGGCACTGAGCAAACCGTGGAGCATCCCAGCCAGCAACGAATCACCCGCGCCCACCGTGCTGGCGACGCTGACCTTGGGTGGCGTGGCATGCAGTGCCGAACCGACGCTGAACCAGTTCACACCCTCGGCACCATGGGAAATCACCACATGCTCGATGCCCTGAGCGTGCAAGCGCTCCGCCGCCAAGGCCTGGGCACTGACCGACACAACCTCGCAGTCCAGCACCTCGGCCAGCTCTTCGGTGTTGGGTTTGATCAGCCACGGCCCCGCTTTCAGCGCTGCACGCAGCGCCTCGCCGCTGGTGTCGAGGGCGACGTTCAGCCCCAGGTTTTTCAAGCGCAAGATCAACGCCTGCAACCATTGAGCACTGACGCCCAATGGCAAGCTTCCGGCGACAACCACCGCATCGTGGCCCGGGGCAATCTGCTCCAGTCGATCGATCAAGGCCTGCTGCGCCGCTTCGCTGACCTGCGGCCCCGGCCCGTTGATGTCGGTGATGCGCCCTTCGCTTTCCGCCAGTTTGATATTGCTGCGGGTCTCGCCCGGAACACGGATAAAGGCATCGACAAAACCGCGTTTGGCGAACAATGTTTCGAACGCTTGCAGGTTGTCTTCGCCAAGAAAGCCACTGACGGTCAGCTGATGCCCGAGGTCCGCCAGCACTTGCGCCACGTTCACGCCTTTGCCGGCGGCGTGGGTGTGCATCACATCGCTGCGGTTGACCTGGCCGGCTTCAAGGCGCGGCAACTGGACGGTCAGGTCCAGCGCCGGGTTGAGGGTCAGGGTAAGAATCCGGGCCATTACAGGGCCTCCACTAATGCGCGCACTTCATTGGCGCTGCCCACGGCCAGGGCCTGTCGGGCAAGGGTTTGAGTCTGAGTGAAGTCCAGTTCGCGAATCCGCGCCTTGACTTCGGCAATGCTGCGCGCCCCGACGCTGAGTTCATCCACCCCGAGGCCGACCAGCACCGGTACTGCCAGCGGGTCGGCCGCCAGCTCACCGCATACACCGACCCATTTGCCGTGGGCATGGGCCGCGCGCACGGTGATGTCGATCAGTTGCAGCACCGCCGGATGCAAGCCATCGGCCTGGGCCGACAGCGTCGGATGGCCACGGTCGATGGCCAGGGTGTATTGGGTCAGGTCGTTGGTACCGACGCTGAAAAAGTCGACCTCCCGGGCCAGCACCGGCGCCAGCAATGCCGCCGACGGCACTTCGATCATGATCCCCAATTGCAGGTCGGCGACCGGGATTTCCCGGCGCAGGCGTTCGGTCATGTCACGGGCCTGGCGCCACTCGTCGACGCTGCCCACCATCGGGAACATGATCCGCAGCGCACGGTTATCGGCAGCCCGCAGCAAGGCGCGCAGTTGCGCTTCCATGATCTGCGGGCGCTGCAGGGTCAGGCGAATGCCGCGCACGCCGAGGAAGGGGTTCTCTTCCTTCGCAATCGGCCAGTACGGCAGCGGTTTGTCGCCACCGACATCGAGGGTGCGCACCACCAGCGGTCGCCCGGCCAGACCGTCGAGGACGCGGCGGTACTCGATTTCCTGGGTCGCCTCGTCGGGCGCTTGCGGGTGGGCCATGAAAATCAGTTCGGTGCGCAACAGGCCGATGCCTTCGGCGCCCTGCTCCACCGCGCCGGTCACGCCAGCGCTTTCACCAATGTTGGCGAACACTTCGACGGCGTGGCCATCGGTGGTCAGCGCCGGTTGATGACGCCGTTCCGCAGCCGCCTTCAAGCGCTGCTCGCGGGTATCGCGTTCGACCGTGGCGCGCTGCAAGGTCGCCGGGTCAGCGTCCACATGCAGGCGACCACGCTGGCCATCGAGCAGCAACGGCGTGCCCGGCGCCAGCAGCAACACGCCGGGGCCAGCGCCGACCAGCGCCGGAATGCCCAGCGCCCGGGCGACAATCGCACTGTGCGCAGTAGCGCCACCCCGGGCGGTGAGGATCCCCGCCACGCGAGCGGGGTCCAGACGCGCGACGTCGGACGGGCCGACCTCGTCCATCACCAGAATGTACGGTTGGTCCGGTTCACTCGGGGTTTCGATGCCGCTGAGTTGCATCAACACCCGGCGTCCGATGTCGCGCAAGTCGGCCGCTCGCTCGGCGAGCAAGGCATCCTGCAATGCTTCCTGCTGCCGGGCCGCCGCTTCAATCACGGCCATCCACGCCGCCTCGGCGCTTTCGCCCTGCTTGAGGCGCGTATCGACCTCATCAGTCAATTCCGGATCGTCGAGCATCTCCTGGTGGGTGATGAAGATTTCGCGGATGGCTTTGCTCTTGCTGCGCTCGATCAGGCCCTGGATGTCACGGCGTACCTGTGCCAGGGCTTGCTGGAGACGCTCACGCTCGATACCGGCGGATTCGCCACGCAACGGGTAATCGATGGTTTGCAGCACTTGAATATGCGCCGGGCCGATAGCGATCCCTGGAGCGGCGGCAATCGCCTGAACCACGCTGCCGGATATCGGGGCGAGGACCACTTCAGCCATATCGGCAACCACTTCGTGCACCTGGCTTACCGGCGGCAGCGGTTCGATTTCCTCACCGAGGCCTTCTTCGATGGCGGCCAACAAGGCCGGCAACGCATCCGCCGCGATGCCCGGTTCGGCGATGATTTCCAGGACCTGCCCCCGACGGGCGCCGAGGCTGAGCAACTTGCTCAAGCTCTTTACCGATACCGCGCTGTCGTGGCCATCGACGATGCGCACGCGGATGTCACCTTCAAAACTCTTTGCCAGTTGCGCGAGGATTTTCGCCGGCCGCGCATGCAGACCGTGGGCGTTGGCCAATGCAATTCGTGCGCTGGGCCAGTCGGCGGGCACTTCACCACCGAGCACTTCGAGGACTTTGCGGCTGCTGGTGGCGCGGCCCAACTCATGGCCACGTCCTTCGATCAACAACGCGCACAGGCGTTCGAGCAGGGCTTGATGGGCCTCACCGAGACTGGCCAGGCAGAACAGTCCATTGAGTGGCTGGCCGAGATAGCGCAGCGGTCTGTCCGGGGTGACGAAGGCCAGGCCCGGACGCTTCACCGTCTGCTCGCTGTGCAGCCACCACAGGCCATCGCCCAGGGGCAGCGCTTCGACCTGTTGCAACACGGCGGAGAAACCGTTGCTCACGCAGTCGGCCTGCCGCAACAAGCGTGCGCCGCGCCAGACCAGCTCTTCGAAATCTTCAGCCGCCACACCGAGGCCGATCATCTGCGCATCCAGCGCCAACTCCTGCGGCGCGCCTTGGAGCAACTTCAGCAAGGCTTCGGCGGAACCGGCGCGACGCAGGGCCTGGCCCAGATCAGTCTCGCCGAGGGCGCGGGTGAGCAATTGCAAAAGATGCAGATGCTCATCGGATTTGGCGGCGATACCGATCGCCAGGTAAACGATATGACCGTCGCCCCAGTCCACGCCATCGGGAAACTGCATCAGGCGCACACCGGTGGTGAACACCAGGTCGCGGGTTTCGGGCGTACCGTGGGGGATGGCAATACCTTGACCGAGAAAGGTCGAGCCCTGGGCTTCCCGTGCCTGCAAACCGGCGAGATACCCCTCGGCAACCAGGCCGTCGGCGACCAGATGCCGGGCCAGCAATTGCAGCGCTGCGGACTTATCCACAGCCGATTGGCCTATGGAAATCTGCTCTACAGTGAGCTCGAGCATGCTTTCTCCTTTTTGGCGCCTTGGGGCACCAGGTATTGTTTTGAATGAGTCAGCTTAGGCGCTTGGTCATCGCTTTTGGCGGTTTCACGGCAGAACCGGCCAAAGGCGCCTAAAACGTAGAAAATACGCCTGCTGAAACGTTTAATCTAGTTCGATTGGCACGTTACTCGATATTGGCCCATCCTTGAAGTCCAACTTGTCGGATGCGTTGCGACAATGGTCGCCTGCCTTAATCGGTTAGGATTGACGAAAATGTCGAGGCAATCTCGAAAAAACAAGGAAACAGCGGGTTGAAACTCAGTGATATCGCCCAGTTGGCCGGTGTGTCCGTCACCACCGCCAGCTATGTCATCAATGGCAAGGCCGAACAACAGCGCATCAGCAGCGCTACCGTCGAACGCGTGCGCGCGGTCGTCGAACAACATGGCTTCACGCCTAACCCACAGGCTGCCGGTTTGCGCAGCCGGCACACCCGCACATTGGGGTTCATTCTGCCGGATCTGGAAAACCCCAGTTACGCGCGAATCGCCAAATTGCTGGAGCAAGGTGCGCGGGCCCGGGGTTATCAGTTGCTGATCGCCAGTTCCGACGATGCACCGGACAGCGAACGGCAACTGCTGCAACTGTTCCGCGCCCGGCGCTGCGACGCACTGATCGTTGCCAGCTGCCTGCCGGCCGGCGACGACAGTTATCGCCAATTGCAGGCCAAGGGCATTCCGATCATCGCCATCGACCGGGTCATGGAACCCGAGCATTTCTGCTCGGTGATCAGTGACGACCGCGAGGCCAGCCTGCAACTGACCCGCAGCCTGCTCGATCCCTTGCCCAAACAGATCGCGCTGATCGGCGCCCGCCCGGAGCTCAGCATCAGTCAGGAACGCTCCGCCGGCTTCAAAGAGGCGCTCGCCGGGTTCAACGGTGAGGTGCTGATCGAAGAAGGTGAGTCCTTCAGCCGCGAGTGCGGTAAACAATTGATGGAAGAGTTGCTGCAGCGCCTGGGCCATTTGCCCGATGCCCTGGTGACCACATCCTACGTGCTGCTTCAGGGTGTGTTCGATGCGCTGCACGACTTCCCGCTGAAAAACCGCCCGCTGCGCCTCGGCACGTTCGGCGACACCCAGTTGCTGGACTTCCTGCCGCTGCCGGTCAACGCCATGGCCCAGCAACACCAGCTGATCGCCGACATGGCCCTCGCGCTGGCCCTGGCAGCCGTCGAGCAGTCGGATTACCGGCCCGGCGTGCAAGCCATCGCGCGCACGTTCAAGCAGCGTATTCGCCAGGACTGAACCGTGGAGCTGATCGACACCCACACCCATCTGGACTTTCCAGACTTCGACGCCGACCGTCAGGCCCTGCTGGCCGAAAGCCGCGCCCTCGGAGTGCGGCGGATGGTGGTGCTGGGGGTTTATCAGGCCAATTGGCAGCGGGTCTGGGAGTTGGTGCAGAGTGACCCCGACCTGCACGCCGCGTTCGGATTGCACCCGGTGTACCTGGACGATCATCAACCGGAACACCTGAGCGAACTCGGCGACTGGCTGACTCGCCTGGCCGGCCATCGGCAACTGTGTGCGGTCGGCGAGATCGGCCTGGACTACTTCATCGAAACCCTGGACCGCGACGGCCAGCAGGCGTTGTTCGAGGCGCAATTGCAATTGGCGGCGGATTTCGACCTTCCGGCCTTGATCCATGTGCGGCGTAGCCATGCGGCGGTGATTGCCACGCTCAAACGGTTTCGCCTGAAACGGGCCGGCATCATCCACGCCTTTGCCGGCAGCAAGGAAGAAGCCCGGGAATACATCAAGCTTGGCTTCAAACTGGGCCTCGGCGGTGCCGCGACCTGGCCGCAGGCGCTGCGCATGCACCGCGTGCTCGCCGAGCTGCCACTGGATTCTGTGGTGCTGGAAACCGACTCGCCGGACATGGCCCCTGCCATGTTCCCCGGCCAGCGCAACAGCCCCGCACACCTGCCAGCGATCTGCGCGGCACTGGCCGACATCATGGCAATCAGCCCCGAGCAATTGGCCGCGGCCAGTACGGCCAATGCCTGCGAGTTGTTTAACTGGTCATGACTGCCCGCTCCCACAGGGTACCGAGGAGAATTTCAGACCCGGAATGCGCTGATCAACTGCTTCAACTCCACGACCTGGGCCGACAACGCCCGGCTGGCATCTTCGGTCTGATGTGCGCCTTCAGCGGTACGCTCTCCGGCGCGATTGATCTCGACGATGTTCTGGTCGATGTCGTGGGCCACGGCTGTTTGCTGCTCCACGGCCGCGGCAATCTGCTGGTTCTGGTCGACGATCATGCCGACCGCGCCCAGGATGTTTTCCAGCGCCCGCTGGACCTTCTCCGACTGCCCGACCGTGCCGCTGGCCATTTCATGGCTGGTGCCCATGGCCTTGACCGCCGCGCCGACACCGCCATGGAGCCTGGCGATCATCTGCTCGATTTCTTCGGTCGATTGCTGGGTTCGTTTGGCCAGGGTCCGGACTTCATCGGCTACCACGGCGAAACCACGCCCCTGCTCGCCGGCCCGTGCCGCCTCGATGGCGGCATTGAGCGCCAGCAGGTTGGTCTGCTCGGCGATACTCTTGATCACTTCGAGCACGCGGCTGATGGACTGGCTGTCGCTGGCCAGTTGGTTGATCACCAGTACCGATTGATCGATCTCGTTGGCCAGCGCGGCAATGCTGCCTTGTTGCGACTCCACCAGGCCGCGGCCACTGATGGTTTCATCGTTGACACTGTGGGCACTGCTCACTGCCGCGGCGGCACTGCGCGCGACCTCCTGGGATGTGGCCGACATCTGGTTCATGGCCGTGGCCACTTGTTCGATCTGCGTGCGCTGCCCGGCGACGGCCTGGTTGCTTTGCGCGGAAACGCTTTCCACTTGCCCGGCCTGACGCTCGACTTCACTGACGGTCTGCCCCACCCGCTCGATCAGGTCATGGATTTTTTTCACGGTGCCGTTGAACACCTCGCCCAACTCCCCCAGCTCATCACGGCTATGGGCGCTGAAGGTCACGGTCATATCGCCGGCCGCCACCTTGTCCATCACCGCGCCCAGGCGCTTGAGCGTGGTGCGGGTCGAGACGTAGAACGCGCCGTAGAGATAAAAGATCAACACAAACACGACTGACAGCGCCACGGCCTGCAAGACCATGTGCGTGCGGTTCTGCTCCAGGCGTTGCTGCAACTGCGGGCCCAGATACTTCAGGGTGGCTTCGTTGAGTTGGTAGGTCTGGTCCATCAGGGCGCTGACCTGATCGTAAAAACCCTGCCACGGCGCGTCGAGGGTATCGGCCATGACCACTTGTTCTTCGAACAGCTCGCTGGCTTTCTTCAAGGATGCCCGGCTGCTATCGGCCTGAGCGGCCAGGTTATCGCGTGCGGCTTTGCTGGAACCCAGGGCATCCTGCAACTTCAGGCCATACTCGGCCTGGAGCTTTTCAATCTGCGCCAGCAACTCATCGAAACGGGTACTCGAAGCCGAGTTGATGAACCCCTGCCCCAACGAGTAAGACCCCATTGCCCGACCTTCGCCCAGGAGCTGGGTGACTCGTGGCGTGACGAGGGTGACGAGCTCACTCAACTGGCGCATGTCGCTCTGGTTGTCGCGACTGAGGCCGGACTGATTAGTGATGAGCTGGCTGAAAATCTGCGCGCTGCCCACCAGCTTGCCGATCAGGGCACTTTTGCTTTGCAGGGAGTTTTCCGTTTGCTGGGCCTTGAACGCGGCGATCATTTCATCGCGTTTGCCATCAAACACCGCGACCTGCTCCGGGTCGCTGGTCATCGCCGCCAGCCCTTGCAGGCGAGTCAGAATACTCTGCTCAAGGGCGCTGATCTTCGATTCGACATTGCCGGCCTTGCCGGATTGGCCGAGGCTGACATTGATCTGAACCAGGTTGTTCAGGGTTTCCAGATCACGCCGCAACGCCAGGCTGCTGCCCAACAGGTCGAGACTTTGCAGTTCGATGCGCGTGCCCTGGAATTCGCGGTAGGAGTCACGCACCAGATAGAAGTTGGTCACCAGCATCGGCACCAGGAACAGTACGCTGATCAGGCTGAACTTCATGCCGAAGCTCAGGCGGTTCATCAGTGCGACAGCGGGATAGAGCAAGCTCTTCACTGGATGTCTCCCTTCAATTTCTTATTTTTTTTATTGGCAGGCGCAGACAGACGGCAGATAGCCACTATTCGACGCTATCTCTGTATAACTTAAATCGGCAGGAGGTTTTGTAACTTAAGGTTAACGACAGGGCGAAACACTTCGGACAAGTGATCGCCCCCGTGGCGAGGGAGCTTGCTCCCGTCCGGCTGCGCAGCAGTCGTTGTTGAATTGAATGGGGGGCGACTGCGTCGCCCAGCGGGAGCAAGCTCCCTCGCCACAATGGCTCTGACTGCCGGACTAATGCAGGACCGTCCACAACGCAAACCCGGCATACCAGAGCACCGCCGCACGTAGCAGCAGCGCCCAGATACGGTCCAGATTGTTGATACCTTCCACGCCAGCCACCGGCGCCGGAATTTCACCGGCCACCAGCCCGACTTTCACGATCAATTGCGCGGCGCTGATATTCCAGTTCAGCAGCTCATGCAGCATGACCCGACTGACCGCGACAAAATTGCCGACCAACGCCAGGCTCGCCGCCAGAAGGCGCACCGGCAACCAGTCGAAGGCGTGACGCAGTTGCCCGGCGCGCTCGACCACCGCCGGGGTTTTCCCGTGCTCTTCGGCCAGCGCCAGCAGGCGATAACTCAGCGCCGCGACCGGACCCAACAGGAAGTACCAGAAAATCACCGCGAAAAAGCTCTGGTAGGCCTCCCACAGCAAATGCCCTTCGACCTGTTCCAGTAGCTGTTCACCATTGTCTGCGCAGATATCCAGGTCGCGCTTGGCGACATGGGCCGCCGCTTGCAGGTCCTCCCGACGCCAGGCATCGCGGAACGGCCCGAGATCGCCCAGCAGATCACCGCGCCCCAGGCTGTAGATCACCACCAGCAAATGAATTGGCAACGCCAACAACCCATAGGCCACCGGCTCGATGACAACCAGCAGCAAAGCCAGCAACGCCACCGGCAACAAGACCAGTGCCGCCAGCACCAGCCATGGTCGGTTCGAAAGTCGCGGGCTGGCTTCAAGCTTGTTCAGCTCGTGTGTCCAGCCATTGTCACGCTGAACCCGATGGCGCAGGGCCGAGAACTTCTCGATCCACACCGCCAACAGCAACACCAGAAAACTCATCGTCCTTCCTCTTGTGCCAGGGCGGCACGATAGCGTGCCCAGTCGAACGCCGGCCCTGGATCGGTTTTGCGCCCCGGTGCAATGTCGCTGTGCCCGCAGATGCGCTCTGTGGTGATTGCCGTGAACGCCTGTTGCAACTGGCGGGTCAGGGCTGTCAACGCGCTGTATTGCGCGTCGGTGAACGGAAGATCATCCGTGCCTTCGAGCTCGATGCCCACGGAAAAATCGTTACAGGTTTCCCGCCCCTCGAAGCACGAGACACCCGCATGCCACGCACGCTCAAGGCACGAAACAAACTGGGTGACAGTACCGTCTCGCTCGATCAGAAAATGCGCCGACACCCGCAAATCCGCGATCCCTTCAAAATAGGGGTGTTCGGTGACATCCAGACGATTCTGGAAAAACTCCTGCACCTTGCCGGTGGCGAACTGCGCCGGCGGCAGGCTGATGTTATGGATCACCAGCAGGGAAATTTCGCCTGTGGGGCGCGCATTGAAGTTGGGTGAGGGGCAGACATGCGCACCCTGAATCCAACCGCTCGCGGGGTCCAACTGCATACCGATTCCTTCAATGTCGACAGTATTGGCACAGTATGCCGCGATAATCCCCCGGGGCGCGATCACTTGCCGCGATTGAGACGCTTTAGGTTGCCGATCACCGACTCCAGTGCACGCTCGAACAGCAAGGTATCGTCAAGCATTCGCGCCACGCCGTTGCGCAGCTCCGGGGCCAGGTCAATGCGGCTTCGCTCGTCCTGGGTAACCGCGAGAAAATCAGCCAGCAATTCGGAAAATATCGCCGGGTCATCGACAAAGTCATTCAACAGGCGCTGTACGACCTGGTCGATGCGCACGTACAGGCTGTCACGCTCATGATCGTCACAGGCTCCCCGCTCCATGGCCGCGTTGGCGATTTCGTTGAGCAGACGTCGCGCCGGATGACTGCTGCGGCTGAAGAAGCTCTTGTCGAGCAGCGCCACCTTGACCAGTGGAATCTGCACTCGGCCGACCAGCGCCTTGAGGGAGTCCGGCAGGTTGCGATCATCGAGCATGCATTCGAAAAGCAGGGCAACCAGGTTGATCACATCCTCATCGGCCTCCCCGAAAACCCGCGACCTGCCGCTTTTGACGCTGACCCGGGTCAACAACAGTTCGAGTTGATTGCGCAGATCGAAATCATCGACGGCCGCCGGTGCCGGCACGTATTGCTGCAAGTGCGAAAGCAGGCGCAACAGATCTCGCGTGGAAATCGGATCGGGGCCCTCGTCGGTCAGTCCGCCCGTGACGCTTTGGTCAGGTCGGTCCGTGGTGCGACGCACCGGGGCCGGTTTCAGGTCGGGCAACACACCGATGGCGAGCAGCAACTGATTGGCTTCTGCGTAAAGCTGATCGACCTCGCTGAGGACATAGCGCTCAAACAAAGTGAGGATGATCAGCTTGACCTTGATCTCCAGCCCCAACTGGCGTGCGGCTTGCAAAAAGTACTCGCAGAACATCGCCGGACCCAGGGGATTGTGCAGATCGCCCGGCTCCTTGCCCAACAAGGCACAGAGCCGGGCCGTCAGTTGGTCCAAGGCGAAACCGTCGCGGTCCAGCACTCGGTTGACCATCGCTTGCACTGCGACCGTGCGCTCGCGCTCGTCATCGGGTTGCACCGTCGAGGTATTGGTATCCAGGGTCTGGGGCAAAGCCGCAAGCACGCTTTCGTATTGGGCGAGACGGATAAACGCGGCGAAAAACTGTTCGAGAAAAACCCGTTCGATGCTTTTGCGCTTGAGGCGCAAATCGCGCATCGCTTGAAAGAAGATGTTCTGTTCGACGTCACAGTGGGCGCGGTCGGCCATTTCGAAGAGGGTGTCGTCGGCGTTATCGAACAACGCCTGCAATCCGTGCCGCAGCTGTTGCGCGGCCTTGTCGCGAACCTGGAGAAGAATCGCCGGCAGGCGGGCGAGTGGCGAGTGAGCCACCTGGTCGGTAGTTGCCTTGTGCAAAGGCACTACATTCCCGTCGTTGTGCATTCGGTCTCCCAGGAACGGTTTTGCCTCGACTCGTCAAACTCATGACGTCAAATACAAGGCGGATTATCTTGAAAAGCTCCCCTTTGCGCCAGAAAACTCTGCATCAGCTCTCAAACAGGCGTTTGCTCGGCAACAATGAACAACGCGACAACGGCAGGGATTCGACCAAATGCAGGCGCCAGTGCCAACGTAACGCTCTGATGCCTTGGGTTGGTCCGTGCCATGGCCCTATAATCGAGCCACTTTGTTTGTGGAGTCCGTTATGCCGAATCTACGTCTCGCCGATCTGACCGCCGAAATCGAAGCCAACGTGCGCCGTGCGTTGCGTGAAGACATCGGCAGCGGCGACATCACCGCACAGTTGATCCCGGCCGAACGCCTGGCCAAAGCCACCATCATTACCCGCGATGCGGCCGTCATCAGCGGCACCGCCTGGGTGGATAACGTGTTTCGGCAACTGGACCCACGGGTGGCGGTGCACTGGCAGGTTGCCGACGGTGAACGGGTGACACCCAATCAGGTGCTGTTCCACCTCGAAGGCCCTGCACGTTCGCTGCTGACCGGCGAACGCAGCGCCCTCAACTTCTTGCAACTGCTCTCCGGCGTGGCGACCCGTGCGCAATACCTGGCGGACTTCGTGGCCGAGACTCAGGTCAAGCTGCTGGACACCCGCAAAACACTGCCGGGGCTGCGCCTGGCGCAAAAGTACGCCGTAACCTGCGGCGGTTGCCATAACCACCGCATCGGCCTGTATGACGCCTTCCTGATCAAGGAAAACCACATCGCCGCCAGCGGCGGCATCGCGCAGGCCATCGCCGCCGCGCACAAGATCGCCCCGGGCAAACCGGTCGAGATTGAAGTGGAAAGCCTGGATGAATTGAAAGAAGCGCTGGCGGCCGGTGCCGACATCATCATGCTCGACGAACTGAGCCTGGACGACATGCGCGAAGCCGTGCGCCTGAACGCCGGCAAGGCCAAGCTGGAGGCCAGCGGCGGGATCAACGAAAATACGTTGCTGCCCATCGCCGAAACCGGGGTGGATTATATTTCGATTGGTGCGATGACCAAGGATGTGAAGGCGGTAGACCTGTCGATGCGACTGAGCCTCTGATCGCGCCGCGCCGCATGAAAAACGCCAGCCTCTTCAAGGCTGGCGTTTTTTGTCAGACCACCAGATTGTTCATCTCGCAGTACTCTTCCCACTCGACGCCCAACACCTCGGCCGCTTCTTTGTGCAGCTTCAGGCGTTCTGCTTCGTATTCTTCCGGCGTTGAGGTGTACTTGAGCGTCAGCTCCCACGGCTGCAGGCCCTGGGCTTCCGCCTCGTCCTCGAAAGCCCATTGAATCTGGTCTTTCTGATCATCGGGACTCAGGTCCTTGATCTCCTCCATCAGATCCGGCACATCCAGCACGTACTTTTTCAGTGCTTCTTCGTGTCGGGCTTCTTGGGTCAATTCTTTTATTGTCATGGCGTTCTCGTTGATCTGGGGAATGGAAGATGGATCTGGATCATCAAGGATCTCTCTGACGCAAAAAAACCGTATCAAGCATGGTTTTTCTGGCCTTCAGAACCATTCGGGATCATCTGAAAACAAGTGTTGCTGGTGCCCGAGACAGGAATCGAACCTGCGACCTTCGCGTTACGAGTGCGCTGCTCTACCGGCTGAGCTACACGGGCGGTGGGCTAAACCTAGCACTGACTTCAGGGGCAGGCAACTTCCGGAACGTCTCAATTTCCTGCCGACAAAAAAATGCCCCACAGCTTTCACTGCGGGGCATTTTTTATAACGTTGAAGCGGTCAGGCGTGAGGCTTGATTAAACGCCCGAAGCCTTGGCTGCCGCCACGTCTTTGATGGACAGCTTGATACGGCCGCGGTTGTCCACGTCCAGTACCAGTACTTCCACTTCCTGGCCTTCTTTCAGGATGTCGGTCACTTTCTCAACGCGAGCATCGCTCAGCATGGAGATGTGAACCAGACCGTCCTTGCCCGGCAGGATGTTGACGAATGCGCCGAAGTCGACGATGCGCTCAACCTTACCGACATAGATCTTGCCGATCTCGGCTTCAGCGGTGATGCCCAGAACGCGCTGACGAGCAGCTTCCGCCGCTTCCTTGGTTTCGCCGAAGATCTTGATCGAACCGTCGTCTTCGATGTCGATCGAAGCCTTGGTTTCTTCACAGATCGCACGAATGGTCGCGCCGCCTTTACCGATGACGTCACGGATTTTGTCGGTGTCGATCTTCATCGCGATCATGGTCGGAGCGTTGGCCGACAATTCGGTACGCGACTGGCCAATGATCTGGTTCATCTGGCCGAGGATGTTCAGGCGCGCTTCCAGGGCTTGGCCCAGAGCGATTTCCATGATCTCTTCGGTGATTCCCTTGATCTTGATGTCCATCTGCAGCGCGGTGACGCCTTTGGCGGTACCCGCTACCTTGAAGTCCATGTCGCCCAGGTGGTCTTCGTCACCCAGGATGTCGGTCAGGACGGCGAATTTCTCGCCTTCTTTAACCAGACCCATGGCGATACCGGCAACCGGCGCCTTCATTGGCACACCAGCGTCCATCAGGGCCAGGGAAGCGCCACAAACGGAAGCCATCGAGCTCGAACCGTTGGATTCGGTGATTTCCGACACAACACGGATGGTGTACGGGAACACGTCAGCGGCAGGCAGCATGGCCGAAACCGAACGACGGGCCAGACGGCCGTGACCGATTTCGCGACGACCAGCACCACCCATGCGACCACACTCGCCTACCGAGAACGGAGGGAAGTTGTAGTGCAGCATGAACGGGTCTTTTTTCTCGCCTTCCAGGGTGTCCAGCAGTTGTGCGTCACGGGCAGTACCCAGTGTTGCAACGACCAGAGCCTGGGTTTCGCCACGAGTGAACAGAGCCGAACCGTGGGTCTTTGGCAGAACACCGACTTCGATGTTCAACGGACGTACGGTCTTGGTGTCGCGACCGTCGATACGTGGCTTGCCGTTAACGATGTTTTCGCGAACGGTGCGGTATTCGATTTCGCCGAAAGCCGCTTTGACTTCGCTGGAAGAAGGCTGGCCTTCTTCACCGGACAGCTTGGCAACGACCTGGTCCTTCAACTCGCCCAGGCGAGCGTAACGGTCGGCCTTGACGGTGATGGTGTAGGCCTGGGAGATCGCTTCGCCGAACTCGGCACGGATAGCGCCCAGCAGTTCGGTGGCTTCTGGCGCAGGTGCCCAGGTCCAGGTCGGCTTGGCAGCTTCAGCGGCCAGTTCCTTGACGGCGTTGATCACAACCTGGAACTCGTCGTGAGCAAACAGTACCGCGCCCAGCATCTGGTCTTCGGTCAGCTCTTTGGCTTCCGATTCAACCATCAGCACGGCGTCCGAAGTACCGGCAACGACCATGTCCAGGCTCGAGGCAGCCTGTTGCTCGTAGGTCGGGTTCAGCAGGTAGCCGGTGCTTTCGTGGAAGGCAACGCGGGCAGCGCCGATCGGGCCATCGAAAGGAATGCCGGAGATTGCCAGAGCAGCCGAGGTACCGATCATCGCAGCGATGTCCGGATCGGTCTTCTTGCTGGTGGAAACGACGGTGCAGACAACCTGCACTTCGTTCATGAAGCCTTCGGGGAACAGCGGACGGATCGGACGGTCGATCAGTCGGGAAGTCAGGGTTTCTTTCTCGGAAGGACGGCCTTCGCGCTTGAAGAAACCGCCAGGGATCTTACCGGCAGCGTAAGTCTTTTCCTGGTAGTGAACAGACAGAGGGAAGAAGCCCTTGCCTGGATCGGCTTGTTTTGCACCGACTACGGTCACCAATACGCTGACGTCGTCGTCAACGGTGACCAATACTGCGCCGGAGGCCTGACGGGCGATACGGCCAGTCTCGAGGGTAACGGTCGACTGACCGAACTGGAATTTTTTGATTACCGGGTTCACGGTGTCCTACCTTCTTTGTGGCTCTTGGGGGAACTGGTTTCTTGCGAAATTCTTGGGCAATGTCGGGAGTCGGCCCGACCGGTTTGTCCAGGTGCTACTCAGGCAAAGCAGGTATCCAGATAAAACTTGAGGCTGGGAGCCTGCCATGCGCCAACGGGAAACCCGCTGGTGCACGACAGACAACCAACCTCTAGCGCAATCGCTTATTAGCGACGCAGACCCAGGCGACCGATCAGAGTCTGATAGCGACCCAGATCCTTGCCTTTCAGGTAGTCCAGCAGCTTACGACGCTGGTTAACCATGCGGATCAGACCACGACGGGAGTGGTGGTCTTTACCGTTGGCCTTGAAGTGACCTTGCAGTTTGTTGATGTTGGCGGTCAGCAGTGCAACTTGCACTTCTGGCGAACCGGTGTCACCAACAGCTTGCTGGTAGTCAGCTACGATTTGAGCTTTTTCTTGAACGTCGAGAGCCATGAGGCAATCCTTTTATCAGGAAACTGTTTGTCGAAAAACAGTTTCAACAGGCCAGGGACAAATCCCTGTATCTAAAAATGAGTAGTGACCGTGCCTGTTGACAGCCACCCTCGCCAGTCTGCTGTTACACAGACTGGTTTCGGTCATTCTGACCGAATCAGTCGACGCGGCGCGATGCGCCCGTCTTCGCTCACTTCACCGATACCGATGAAACGACCATTGTGATCCTGTACCCGCACCATGCCGAACTTCGGAGCATCCGGGGCACGTACCGGCTGGCCGTTGAGCCAGTAGAACGCACTCGCTTCCGAGAACTGCAACAGTGGCCAATCCAGCAGGCCGCTGTCCGATGGCATCAGGAAGCGATCGACCGCTTCGTTGCCGCCTTCGGCATGTACCGCTTCCAGCTCTTCGAGGGTAACCGTCTGCGCCAGGGTGAATGGCCCGGCCTGGGTACGTCGCAGTTCTGCAACGTAAGCGCCACAACCGAGTTGCTCACCGATATCCTCCACCAGGGTGCGGATATAGGTGCCTTTAGTGCAATCCACCGCCAGCCGCGCAGTATCACCTTCGAAGGCCAGTAATTCCAAGCGCGTAATAGTAACAGAACGCGGTTCGCGCTCCACTACTTCGCCTGCACGAGCCAGCTTGTACAGCGGCTGGCCATCACGCTTGAGCGCCGAGTACATCGGCGGTATCTGACTGATTTGCCCACGAAATTTCGGCAGTACAGCCTCGATATCGGGGCGACCAACGGTCACCGGGCGTTCCTGCAAAACTTCACCCTCGGCATCCGCCGTGGTGGTGGTCTTGCCCAGTTGCGCCAGGGTTTCATAACCCTTGTCGGAGTCGAGCAGGTATTGTGAGAACTTGGTGGCCTCGCCAAAGCACAGCGGCAACACGCCGGTGGCCAAGGGATCGAGACTGCCGGTATGACCTGCCTTTTCGGCGTTCAGCAACCAGCGAACCTTCTGCAAGGCCGCGTTGGAGGTGAACCCCAGCGGCTTGTCGAGAAGGATAATGCCGCTGACGTTACGACGGATACGTTTGACCTGAGCCACCGATTACTCCTTGGTGTCTTCGGCTTCTGCCGCAACCGGATGCTGATTGTCTTCAGCCACTGCGCGCTCGATCAATGCCGACAGATGCGCACCACGCACGACGCTTTCGTCGTAGTGGAAGTGCAGCTGTGGAACGCTGCGCAGTTTCATCTCGCGAGCCAGCTGCATACGCAGGAAACCGGCGGCGGAGTTGAGCACCTTGATGCTTTGTGCAATTTCTTCGGCGCTGTCCTGCCCCATCACGGTGATGAAGATCTTGGCGTGACCGACGTCACGGCTGACTTCCACTGCGGTAATGGTGACCAGGCCGACGCGCGGGTCTTTGACTTCACGACGGATCAGTTGTGCAAGCTCGCGCTGCATCTGATCGCCGATGCGTTGGGTACGGCTATATTCTTTTGCCATGTCTTGTTACCTGTTACTGCCCCACGGTGAAACCCGTAAGGTCTGAAAGCGGCAAACGCCCGGCCTGACAAAAGCCAGACCGGGCGTTGCGTTTAGAGTCCTGGTGACGAGCTGCGCATTTGCATGCGACGCCCCGTCACGGCTCCTGAAGTGCGCGAATTAGAGGCTGCGAGCAACCTGCACCTTCTCGAAGACTTCGATCTTGTCACCGACCTTGACGTCGTTGTAGCTCTTCACGCCGATACCGCATTCCATGCCGGCACGTACTTCGGATGCGTCATCCTTGAAGCGGCGCAGGGATTCCAGCTCGCCTTCGAAGATAACGATGTCTTCACGCAGTACACGGATCGGACGGTTACGGTGCACAACACCTTCGATAACCATGCAACCGGCGATCGCGCCAAACTTCGGCGAACGGAACACGTCACGCACTTCGGCGATACCCAGGATGTTCTCGCGAACATCGCTGCCGAGCATACCGGTCAGGGCTTTCTTGACGTCTTCGATGATGTCGTAGATCACGTTGTAGTAACGCATATCCAGACCTTCCTGCTCGACGATCTTGCGCGCGCCGGCATCGGCACGCACGTTGAAGCCGAACAGTACAGCGTTGGAGGCCAGTGCCAGGTTGGCGTCGGATTCGGTGATACCACCGACACCGCCACCCACTACACGCACTTGCACTTCGTCGTTACCCAGGCCGTTCAAGGCACCGTTCAACGCTTCCAGCGAACCACGGACGTCGGATTTGAGGACGATGTTGAGCGTCTTCTTCTCTTCCTGACCCATGTTTTCGAAGATGTTTTCCAGCTTGCCGGCGTGAGCACGGGCCAGCTTGACTTCGCGGAACTTGCCTTGACGGAACAGAGCCACTTCACGGGCTTTCTTCTCGTCGGCAACCACGCTCATCTCGTCGCCAGCATCCGGGGTACCGTCCAGGCCGAGGATCTCGACAGGGATGGCCGGACCGGCTTCCTTGATTGGCTTGCCGTTCTCGTCGAGCATGGCACGTACACGGCCATAGTTCGAACCGACCAGGACCATGTCGCCTTGGCGCAGGGTACCGTCTTGAACCAGAACGGTAGCCACCGGGCCACGGCCCTTGTCCAGACGGGACTCAACCACAACGCCACGGCCAGGAGCCGAAGGAGTTGCAGTCAGTTCCAGGACTTCGGCTTGCAGCAATACGGCTTCGAGCAGTTCGTCGACGCCAGTACCCATCTTCGCCGAGACCGGTACGAACGGAGTGTCACCACCCCACTCTTCCGACGTCACGCCGTGAACCGACAGTTCGCTACGGATGCGATCGAGGTCAGCACCTGGCTTGTCGATCTTGTTCACTGCAACAACCAGTGGCACACCAGCCGCTACCGCGTGCTGGACAGCTTCAATGGTCTGCGGCATCACGCCGTCGTCCGCTGCAACCACCAGGATCACGATGTCGGTCGCCTTGGCACCACGGGCACGCATTGCGGTAAACGCAGCGTGACCAGGGGTGTCGAGGAACGTCACCATGCCACGGTCGGTTTCAACGTGGTATGCGCCGATGTGCTGGGTGATACCACCGGCTTCGCCAGCAGCAACCTTGGCACGACGGATGTAGTCGAGCAGGGAAGTCTTACCGTGGTCAACGTGGCCCATTACGGTCACGACTGGTGCACGGGAAACTGCCTCGCCTTCAAACTTCAGGGACTCGGCCAGGGAGTCTTCCAGGGCGGTGTCGCTGACCAGGGTCACTTTGTGGCCCAGCTCTTCGGCAACCAACTGGGCAGTTTCCTGATCCAGTACCTGGTTGATGGTCGCTGGAGTACCCAGTTTGAACATGAACTTGATGATTTCAGCAGCCTTCACCGACATCTGCTGGGCGAGATCGCCAACAGTGATGGTTTCGCCGATCTTCACTTCGCGCACGACAGGGCCGGTAGGGCTCTGGAAACCGTGGGCGTTGCGCTTCTTCAGCTTGGCCTTGCCGCGACCACCACGACGGAAGCTATCGCTTTCTTCGTCGGTAGTACGTGGGGCAACACGTGGAGCCGGAGCCTTTTCCTTGACCGAAGCACGATGCGGAGCGTTTTTGCGCTCGCCATCGCCGCTACCGCGACGATTGCTGTCGTCGGCACGTGGCTTGTCCGGACGGCGCTGTTCGTCACGCTTGCGGGTATCGGCCGCAGGCGCTGGAGCAGCCGCCACAACCGGTGCGCTTTCGCGAACTGGCTCGGCCACCGCAGCAGGCGCTGCAACAGGTACGGCTTGAGCGGTCGACGCAGCAGCAGGCTGGCGACGCGCTTCTTCTTCGGCGCGACGCTTGGCTTCTTCTTCAGCCTTCTGACGAGCAGCATTTTCTACTGCGCGACGTTCATCCAGTTCACGCTTGCGCTCGGCTTCGATTTCTTCCGGGCTGCGCTGTACGAAGACCTTCTTCTTGCGTACTTCAACGCTGATGCTCTTGCTGCCAGCAACACGCAGGGTGCTGGTGGTTTTACGCTGCAGCGTAATCTTGCGTGGTTCTTCCACTTTCGCCTTGTGGCTGCTTTTCAAGTGAGTCAGCAACGATTGCTTCTCACTGTCAGTCACATGTTCTTCGGCGGCGGTGTGCGGCAGACCTGCCTCACGCATCTGCTGCAACAGGCGCTCTACCGGTGTTTTGACCTCATCGGCCAGTTGTTTCACCGTGACTTGCGTCATGCACTTCTCTCCTCAGGCCGCGCCTAATTACTCGAACCAGTGGGCTCGGGCGGCCATGATCAACTTGCCGGCACGATCATCGTCAATGCCGTCGATGTCGAGCAGGTCGTCAATAGACTGCTCGGCCAGGTCTTCGCGGGTAATTACGCCGCGCACCGCCAGTTCCATCGCCAAATCCTTGTCCATACCCTCAAGCGAGAGCAGGTCTTCGGCCGGATGGGCGTCTGCCAGCTTTTCCTCAGTAGCGATGGCTTTGGTCAACAAACGATCCTTGGCACGAGCGCGAAGCTCGTTGACGGTTTCTTCGTCAAAGCCGTCGATGTTGAGCATTTCTTCCAACGGTACGTAGGCAATCTCTTCCAGGCTGGTGAAGCCTTCATCTACCAGCACCTGTGCCAGGTCTTCGTCGACTTCCAGCTCGTCGATGAAGTTGCGCAGGATGTCGCCGGTTTCTGCTTGCTGCTTAGCCTGGATGTCCGATTCGGTCATCACGTTCAGGGTCCAGCCAGTCAACTGGCTGGCCAGACGCACGTTCTGACCACCGCGACCGATGGCCTGAGCCAGATTGTCTGCGCCAACGGCGATGTCCATTGCATGGGCATCTTCGTCAACGATAATTGCCGCCACTTCAGCCGGCGACATTGCATTGATCACGAACTGAGCCGGGTTATCGTCCCACAGGACGATGTCCACACGCTCACCGCCCAACTCGCCGGACACTGCCTGGACGCGCGAACCGCGCATACCGATGCAAGCGCCTTGCGGATCAATGCGTTTGTCCTTGGAGCGGACCGCGATCTTGGCGCGCGAACCCGGGTCGCGGGACGCAGCCATTACTTCGATCAGGCCTTCGGCGATTTCCGGCACTTCGATGCGGAACAACTCGATCAGCATTTCCGGCGCGGTACGCGACAGGATCAGCTGCGGGCCGCGGTTCTCGGTGCGGATTTCCTTGAGCAGCGCACGCAGACGCACGCCAACCCGGAAAGTTTCGCGAGAAATGATGTCTTCACGGGCCAGCAACGCTTCAGCGTTGTTGCCCAGATCAACGATCACGTTGTCGCGGGTGACTTTTTTCACGGTGCCGGAGATGATTTCACCCAGGCGCTCGCGGTAAGCGTCAACAACCTGAGCGCGCTCGGCTTCGCGAACTTTCTGCACGATGACCTGCTTGGCAGTCTGTGCAGCGATGCGGCCGAACTCGATGGACTCGATCTTCTCTTCTACGACGTCACCGACCTTGGCACCAGGATGCGTTTCGGCAACCTTGCTCGGCCAGGTTTCGATGGCCGGATCGTCCAGGTCTGCTTCTTCGACGACCGTCCAGCGACGGAATGTCTCGTATGCACCCGTGTGGCGGTTGATTTCCACACGCAGATCAACTTCGTCTTCGAAACGCTTCTTGGTAGCAGTGGCCAGGGCCAGCTCCAGCGCTTCAAAAATCACGTTTGCCGGTACGCCCTTTTCATTGGATACCGACTCAACAACCAGCAGTACTTCTTTGCTCATCGTACGCCTCGCCTTTCGCAAGCCATTGGATCCGCGGGATCCGCAGTATCTGGCACGCCTCAGTCAAAACTGGGAATAATGTTGGCCTTGTCGATCATATCGATCGGCAACAGGAACTCATGGTCATCTACCTGCACCACGACATCCTGCTCTTCTACGCCGCGCAGAAGGCCCTGAAAGTTGCGTCGTCCTTCAAAAGGCGAGCGCAGCTTGATCTTCACTTGTTCACCGGCAAATTTTGCAAACTGCTCAAGAGTGAACAGAGGGCGTTCCATGCCAGGCGAGGAAACTTCAAGGGTGTACTCAACGGAGATTGGATCTTCAACATCCAGCACACCGCTGATCTGACGGCTGACGATGGCGCAATCGTCCACCAGCACGCCGCCTTCTTTATCGATATAAACGCGCAACATCGAGTGACGACCCTGAGCCGAAAACTCGATACCCCAGCATTCATAGCCTAGGGCCACGACCACCGGGGCCAGCAAGGCCTGCAACTCTTCTAGCTTGCTCGACACCTGAACCCCCTAGTGCATGTATGTGCATGCTATGCAAAATAAAAAAATGGGCGAAACGCCCATCCTTGAAACGCCGTCGAACAGCGGCGTTGAAAGTGTCCAGCTAACAAAAAGCCCCTTAAAAGGGGCTCCTTAAACTGGTTGCGGGGGCCGGATTTGAACCGACGACCTTCGGGTTATGAGCCCGACGAGCTACCAGACTGCTCCACCCCGCGACAAAGCTGGGGCGGAAGTATACGACCGATCCCCTACAGGGTCAATGTAACCTTCCACCTGCAAGAAAGCCCGCAACAGCGGGCTCTCCTGACTAATTGGTACCGAGAAGGGGACTCGAACCCCTACACCCTATGGGCACAACCACCTCAAGGTTGCGTGTCTACCAATTCCACCACCTCGGCAATACTACGTTTGAAACCCTTCTTACTTCTGCTCTTGAGCTGGAGGCACGTCAGTCGCTGGAGTAGCCGACTTTTGCTCTTGAAGCACCGGGACATCATCAGAAGCCGGTTGTTGCTTTGGAACTTCCAGTACCGCTGGATTTGGGAGACCTACTTGAGTCAGCTGGTGAGCCTTCTCTTTAGCAAAGTAACCTAACCCCAAGCTGGTTATGAAAAAACCTGCGGCAAGTATAGCAGTAAACTTACTAAGAAAGGTAGAGGAACCTTGGCTTCCGAACACAGTATTTGAAGCACCTGCTCCGAAAGACGCGCCAGCATCCGCACCTTTACCCTGCTGCAGCAAAACCAGAGCTACTACGCCCAATGCACCCAGCAGATGAAAAACGACTACGACTGTTTCCAGCATTTTTTCAGTTTCCCGCGGCGCGACAGATCGCACCGAACTCATCTGCATTCAGGGAAGCCCCACCAATGAGACCCCCATCGATATCCGGCATGCCGAACAGTTCGACCGCATTGGCCGCCTTCACGCTGCCGCCGTATAGAAGCCGCACACCTTGTGCGACTTCAGAATTCTCTGCCGCCAACTGGACGCGAATGGCTGCATGCACATCCTGCGCCTGTTGTGGCGTTGCAGTCAGCCCGGTGCCAATGGCCCAGACCGGCTCGTAAGCGATCACTGCCTTGGCAAAGACACCAACACCCAGCTCCTCGATGATACTGCCCAGCTGACGCGAGACAACCTCAAGAGTTTTTCCGGCTTCACGCTGCTCAAGGGTCTCCCCTATGCACAACACCGGAATCAAGCCACATGCCTGTGCCGCTGCGAACTTGCGGATCAGCACTGCGTCCTGCTCGCCCATGATCTGGCGGCGTTCGGAGTGCCCGACAAGTACCAGGGAACAACCTGCATCCACCAACTGACTCGGTGCAACTTCACCGGTCAACGCACCTTGTCCGGATTCCACCGCAGAATTCTGCGCGCCGACCGAAATCGACTTTCCTTCCAGGCCATCAATCACTTGATTGATATGCAGCAAAGGCGGGAATACCGCGACATCAACACTGCTCGGCAACGCCAAGTCACGAAGGCCGTTGATCAGCTCAGCGACGCTGGCGCGGGTACCGTGCATCTTCCAGTTACCAGCTACCATAGGGCGACGCATGCTGTACCTCGTCGGTCAAAGTGGGCGCAGATGTTACCCAACACAATCATGGCTGGCAAGCCGAATTCAGGCAGAAACTTCAGTAACCAGTTTTGCCAGCTCTTCGGCATAGCCACGAACCTGCGTTTCGTCTTCGCCTTCGACCATCACACGCACCAGCGGTTCGGTTCCTGACTTGCGTAACAGCACACGCCCGCGACCCGCCATGGCCTTGGTCACCCGCTCGCTGGCTTCCTTGACCGACGGATGATCAAGAGGGCTTGCGCCGCCACCGAATCGCACATTGATCAACACCTGAGGGCACTTGCGCAGCGCCTGCCGGGATTGCGCCAGACTTTCGTCACGCGATCGCAGCGCCATCAACACCTGAAGCGCCGCAATGATTGCATCACCGGTGGTGGTGTGACTGAAGCACACGATGTGCCCGGAGTTTTCACCACCCACGATCCAGTTGCGCTCCAGCAGTTCGGCAATGACATAGCGGTCACCGACGTTGGCGCGCACCAATGGAATACCCAGGTCAGCCAGGGCCAGTTCCAGCCCCAGGTTACTCATCAAGGTTCCGACCACGCCGCCTTGAAGCTTGTCGCGCTCATGCAGGTCACGGGCAATGATGAACAGCAGCTCATCACCATCCACCACCGCACCGGTGTGATCGACCATCTGGACGCGGTCACCGTCGCCATCGAAAGCAATGCCCAGATCGGCCTTCTCAGCCACGACGGCAGCCTGCAACGGCCCCATATGGGTCGAACCGCAATTGTCGTTGATGTTCAATCCATTGGGTTGCGCCGACAGCACGACGACTTCAGCGCCCAACTCGCGGAACACGCTCGGCGCCACTTTGTAGGTCGCGCCGTGAGCGCAGTCGATGACGATCTTCAGGCCCGTGAAGCTGGTGCCGGTCGGCACGCTGCTCTTGCAGAATTCGATATAGCGCCCCGACGCATCGTTGATTCTCGAAACCTTGCCGATCTTGCTCGACTCAACCACGGTCATCGGCGTATCGAGCAACTCTTCGATCATCAGTTCGACTTCATCCGGGAGCTTGGTGCCCTTGCCGGAGAAGAACTTGATGCCATTATCATCATGCGGATTGTGCGACGCACTGATGACGATGCCTGCCTCGGCATGGAAAGTACGCGTCAGATAGGCGATTGCCGGAGTCGGCATAGGCCCCAGCAGCATCACATCGGCACCTGCCGACGTCAGCCCTGCTTCAAGCGCCGACTCAAACATGTAGCCGGAAATTCGGGTGTCCTTGCCGACCAGCACCTTGCAGGCGCCCATCTTGCGGAAAGCCATGCCAGCAGCCCAGCCGAGCTTGAGCATGAAATCAGGGGTAATCGGGTATTGACCAACACGTCCACGAATACCATCGGTGCCAAAATATTTTTTGCTCATAAGTGCTCCATCATTCTTATTCGGCTGATTCCACTGCGGCGATCATCCGCACCACATCCACTGTTTCGGCTACATCATGGACGCGCAATATACGCGCACCTTTCGCCAAAGCCAGCGCCGCGAGCGCCAAACCGCCATACAGTCGGTCCCCCACCGGACGACTCAACGCCTGACCAATCATGCTCTTTCGAGAAACCCCGACCAACAGGGGCCGCCCCAAGGCATGCAAGGCCTCCATATGTTTGAACAAGCTTAGATTGTGCTGCAAGGTTTTAGCGAAGCCAAAGCCGGGGTCAAGAATGACCCGTTCAGCGGGAATACCCACCAATGAACACTGATGCATGCGCTCGGCGAGAAACTCTCCGACCTCCCTTGTAACGTCCTGATACTGCGGATTGTCCTGCATATCGCCCGGCTCGCCCAGCATGTGCATCAGACAAACCGGAAGCCCGGTGGCTGCCGCTGCATCCAGAGCACCATCACGACGCAACGAACGTACGTCATTGATCAACCCGGCACCCAGGCGCGCAGCTTCACGCATGACGGCTGGCGTTGAGGTATCGACCGATATGATCACATCCAGCTCGCGACTGATGCGCTCGACGATGGGGGCTACGCGCTCCAGCTCTTCGAGTGGCGATACGACCCTGGCACCGGGACGGGTGGACTCGCCACCGACATCGATCAGCGTCGCGCCGGCCGCCACCATGGCTTCGGCGTGGCGCATGGCCGCGTCGAGCTGGCTATATTGGCCGCCATCGGAGAAAGAATCAGGAGTGACATTGAGAATACCCATGACATGCGTCTGGGCCAAATCAAGAACCCGGTTGCCGCAAGGCAACCGGGTCGAGGACTGAACAGAAGTCATTTCAAACCTTATACGTCAGCAGCAGGACCACCGATCGGTGTTTCCGGACGCTCATCCTGCACCGCCGGCGGGGTACCGGAAGTGCCCGTGCCACCCGACCAGTCGCGCGGCTCGCGAGGCGAACGACCCGCCATGATGTCGTCGATCTGCTCGGCATCGATGGTTTCGTACTTCATCAAGGCATCGGCCATCGCATCGAGCTTGTCACGGTTGTCCGTGAGAATCTGCTTCGCCGTGCCGTAGCACTGATCGATGATGCTGCGCACTTCGGAGTCGATCAGCTTGGCTGTCTCACCAGAGAAGCTTGCACCCTGACCGCCACCGCCGCGACCGAGGAACACTTCACCCTCTTCTTCGGCGTACATCAACGGACCGAGTTTTTCCGAAAGACCCCACTTGGTCACCATGTTCCGCGCAATCTGGCTGGCGCGCATGATGTCGTTGGAGGCACCGGTGGTCACGCCGTCGAAGCCCAGGGTCATTTCTTCAGCGATACGACCGCCGTACAGCGAGCAGATCTGGCTGATCAGTGCGCGCTTGGACAGGCTGTAGCGGTCTTCTTCCGGCAGGAACATGGTCACACCCAGCGCACGACCGCGCGGGATGATCGACACCTTGTACACCGGATCGTGCTCAGGCACGACACGACCCACGATGGCGTGGCCCGCTTCGTGATAAGCCGTGTTCTGTTTTTCTTTCTCGGACATGACCATGGATTTGCGCTCGGCACCCATCATGATCTTGTCTTTCGCCAGTTCGAACTCTTTCATTTCGACGATGCGCTTGCCGGCACGGGCAGCGAACAACGACGCCTCGTTCACCAGGTTGGCCAGGTCAGCACCGGAGAAGCCTGGAGTACCACGAGCGATCACGGCCGGGGCGACGTCGTCACCCATCGGCACTTTGCGCATGTGAACCTTGAGAATCTGTTCGCGACCACGGATGTCCGGCAGACCGACCACAACCTGTCGGTCGAAACGGCCCGGACGCAGCAACGCAGGGTCCAGTACATCAGGACGGTTGGTCGCGGCAATCACGATGATGCCGTCATTCATCTCAAAGCCGTCCATCTCAACCAGCAACTGGTTGAGCGTTTGCTCGCGCTCGTCATGACCACCACCCATGCCAGCACCACGATGGCGACCAACGGCGTCGATCTCGTCGATGAAGATGATGCATGGAGCGTGCTTCTTGGCCTGTTCGAACATATCGCGAACACGGCTGGCACCAACACCGACGAACATTTCGACGAAATCGGAACCGGAGATGGTGAAGAACGGTACTTTGGCTTCGCCAGCGATGGCCTTGGCCAGCAAGGTTTTACCAGTACCCGGTGGACCGACCATCAGCACACCGCGAGGAATGCGGCCACCCAGGCGCTGGAACTTGCCCGGATCACGCAGGAACTCGACAAGCTCGCCGACTTCTTCCTTGGCTTCGTCGCAACCGGCGACGTCAGCCAGGGTCGTTTTCACCTGATCTTCCGAGAGCAGGCGCGCCTTGCTTTTACCGAAGCTCATCGGCCCGCCCTTGCCACCGGCACCGCCCTGCATCTGCCGCATGAAGAACATGAATACGGCGATGATCACGAGGATAGGGAAGCTGGCGACCAGAAGCTGAGTCCAGATGGATTGCTGTTCAGGCTGCTTGCCTTCGACCACGACGTGGTTATCCACCAGGTCACCGATCAGGCCGTTGTCCTGGATCGCGGGACGAATGGTCTTGAAGCTGTCGCCATCGTTGCGCTTGCCTGTAATCACGTAGCCATCAACCGCCACGCGCTCGACCTTGCCATCCTTGACCTGCTGGATGAAGTCGGAATAGTTGAGGGTCTGCGGCTCGTTAGGGCTGGAGAAGTTGTTCATCACCGTCACCAGGACAGCCGCGATGATCAACCACAGGATCAGATTCTTTGCCATATCGTTCAATTAACTACCCTCTGAAGCAAGCTCCGCTACTGACGCGCGCTTCGCATGATATTCACCGGCCTAACTTACTACATTACCTACAACTTGGCAGGCGCCGTCTGTAACCCTTTGTGAAACACTTCCTACACAATATTCGCTAATTCTGACAAGGCGTAATACAAAAAACCTATCACCCTGATCGAAAATTCACTCAACCTTCACTGCGCCCGCGGAAACCGCGACCCAGCAGGTACTGCTCGCGAGAACGGTCGCGCGACGAGGTCGGCTTGCGCATCTGCACCTTGTCGAACTGCTGGCGAACGCTCTTGTGGAACTCGTCGAAGCCTTCGCCCTGAAAGATCTTGATCAAAAAATCACCACCGGGCTTGAGCACCCGAGTCGAAAGATCCAGTGCCAATTCGCACAGGAACATCGCTCGCGGCATGTCTACGGCCGGTAATCCACTCATATTGGGGGCCATATCGGAAATCACAAGGTCTACTTCCTTATTTCCGACGGCATCGAGGATCTGGGCCAGCACGGCGTCCTCGGTAAAGTCGCCCTGAATGAAGGTCACGTCCGGGATGCTGTCCATTTCCAGAATGTCAGAAGCGATCAGCGTACCCTGCCCGCCAATCAGACGACTGGTCACCTGGGACCACCCACCGGGAGCCGCACCAAGGTCAATTACGCTCATGCCCGGACGGATCAGACGATCCTTTTCCTGGATCTCCAGCAATTTGTAGCTGGCGCGGGAACGGTACCCGTCTTTTTGTGCCATTTTGACGAATGGGTCGTTGAAATGTTCTTTCAGCCAGTTAAGGCTTGTCTTGGAACGGGCCACGGGATACCTCGGAAATAAAACGGGTCGTGATTAACTGGGCGGTCCCGGACTCGCTCGGGTAAACTGGCCGCCGCTTTTTACAAGATCAGACGCAGGGGTCAGATTATGCCGCTCACTCAAGAGCAGAAGAAACAGTACAAATCCATTGGCCACCATCTGAAACCAGTATTGATTGTGGCAGACAATGGTTTGACTGAAGGTGTGTTAGCCGAACTCGAACGCGCATTGGCGGATCACGAGCTGATCAAGATCAAGCTCAACATCCTCGATCGCGAATCGCGCCTGGCGTCCATTGCAGAGCTCTGCAAGGTCGGCAAAGCGGATCTGGTCCAGGTCATCGGCAAGATGGCACTGATCTACCGCAAGAACTTCAGCGTCAACAAGCAGCTGTCGAACGTCCATCGCTTCAAGTGATGACAAGGGTCAAGGGTGTGCTTCGCGCACCCTGCCACTCCATCCCGGCACCGGCTGCAACACCAGCACCAGCCCGGAAAAGCCCAGAACAAGATAGCTGAAGGCCTGCCAACGCAGCGCATCCGGCCAGCCGAAACGCACCGCGAAGTACATCGCGCACGCACACAGCGCCATCAACAGCAGTTGCCCGCGAATATCCCGCCATAGACTGCCAGGGCCCTCGGCCTTAACCAGCACCAAAGCCTGAAAAATCACACACGCCGTAGCGAATCCCACTACCAGCGTATTGAGCATGCCTGCGATTTCGTCGATCAGCAGCGGCGCCAGGCCAATTCGCCCCAGCACCGGCAACAGACCGATTTGCAACAGCCACAGGCCGCCGACCCACAACATCTGGGTCAGTTGCCAAAGCATGGCGCCCGCATGAAACGGGCGCCGGCTTTCAGATGTGGCGAACTTCGACAATCTCGTACTCGATAACGCCACTTGGCGTTTTCACCGCAACCACATCGCCCTCTTCCTTGCCGATCAAGGCACGAGCCAGGGGCGAGCCGACCGAAATCTTGCCAAGCTTGAAGTCAGCTTCATCCTCACCCACGATGTGGTAAGTGACGCTTTCATCAGTCTCGACGTTGGCGATTTCGACGGTGGTACCGAAGATAACCTTGCCAGTGTGAGGAATGGTCGTGACATCAATGATGACCTGATTCTGAATCCGGCCCTCGATGTCACGAATGCGCGCCTCGACCATACCCTGCTGCTCACGGGCAGCGTGGTATTCGGCGTTTTCCTTCAAGTCACCCAACTCGCGGGCCGTACCGATGTCCTGGCTGAGCTTCGGACGAACGACCTTGGTCAGGTGAGTGTGCTCTTCTTCCAGGGCGCGAGCGCCCTGAACGGTCATTGGGTATTTCGTTATGCTCATGCCTTCAATCCTGCGTGTAGATCCTGCAAGCGGCGCACGGTCTTCTCGGGACCGAATTTCAGCGCTTCACAGATGGCTTCGCCAGCAGCAATGGTGGTGGTGCAGTAAATCTTGTGCTGCAAGGCATTACGACGAATGGAGTACGAATCAGCGATCGACTGACGACCTTCGGTGGTGTTGATGATCAGCGTGACTTCGTCATTCTTGATCATGTCGACCACATGCGGACGACCTTCGGTCACCTTGTTCACACGGCGCACTTTCAGGCCTGCCGCCTCGATCAGCTTGGCAGTACCGGCAGTGGCAACCACTTCGAAGCCCAAGTTGATCAGATCACGGGCCACGCCCGCAACCAGCGGCTTGTCGTCGTCACGTACGCTGATGAACGCAGTACCGCCGGTCGGCAGCACTTCGCTGGCACCCATCTGGGCCTTGGCGAACGCTTCACCGAAGGTGTCGCCCACGCCCATCACTTCACCGGTGGACTTCATCTCCGGGCCGAGGATCGGGTCAACGCCGGGGAATTTGGCGAACGGGAACACCGCCTCTTTCACGCTGTAGAAGTTCGGGATGATTTCCTTGGTGAAGCCGATTTCCTTCAAGGTCTTACCGGCCATGACGCGAGCCGCGATCATTGCCAGGGAAACACCGATGCACTTGGAAACGAACGGCACGGTACGGGAAGCACGCGGGTTGACTTCGATGACGTAGATGTCGTCGCCTTGCAGCGCCAACTGAACGTTCATCAGGCCGATTACGCCCAGTTCCAGAGCCATTTTCTTGACCTGGTCACGCATCTCGTCCTGGATGTGCGCTGGCAGCGAGTACGGCGGCAGCGAGCACGCGGAGTCACCGGAGTGAACACCAGCCTGCTCGATGTGCTGCATGATCGCGCCGATCACAACGTCTTTGCCGTCGCAGACCGCATCCACGTCCATCTCGATGGCGCAGTTGAGGAAGTGGTCCAGCAGCACCGGGCTGTCGTTGGACACTTGCACCGCTTCGCGCAGGTAGCGCTTGAGTTCTTCTTCTTCGTAGACGATTTCCATCGCACGACCGCCCAGCACATAGGACGGACGCACCACCAGCGGGTAACCGATCTTGCTGGCGGCACGAATCGCTTCGTCTTCGCTGCGCACGGTGGCATTTGGCGGCTGACGCAGGTTCAGGCGCTGGACCATCTGCTGGAAGCGCTCACGGTCTTCGGCACGGTCGATGGCGTCAGGGCTGGTACCGATGATCGGCACGCCGGCGGCTTCCAGGGCGCGAGCCAGCTTCAGTGGAGTCTGGCCGCCGTACTGGACGATCACGCCTTTCGGCTTCTCGACGCGAACGATTTCCAGCACGTCTTCCAGGGTCACTGGTTCGAAGTACAGGCGATCGGAAGTGTCATAGTCGGTGGAAACGGTTTCCGGGTTGCAGTTGACCATGATGGTCTCGTAGCCGTCATCGCGCAGGGCCAGTGCCGCGTGTACGCAGCAGTAGTCGAACTCGATGCCCTGGCCGATGCGGTTCGGACCACCACCCAGGATCATGATCTTGTCGCGACCCGATGGCGCCGCTTCGCACTCTTCCTCGTACGTCGAGTAGAGGTAGGCAGTATCGGTGGCGAACTCGGCGGCGCAGGTGTCGACGCGCTTGTAGACCGGGAAGATTTCCAGCTTGTGACGGTGAGCGCGCAGGCTCTTCTCGGTCACACCCAGCAATTTGGCCAGGCGCATATCGGAGAAGCCTTTGCGCTTGAGGCGGAACATCAGATCGCGGTCGATGCTGGTCAGCCCCAGGGTCTTGACCTTCTCTTCTTCCTTGATCAGGTCTTCCATCTGCACCAGGAACCAAGGGTCGATCATGGTCATGCCGAAGATGTCTTCGACGGTCATGCCGGCGCGCATGGCGTCCGCCACGTACCAGATACGCTCGGCACCCGGCACGGTCAGCTCGCGCTTGAGTACGCTCATGCTTTCCGGGTTGGCCAGGTCAACCTTCTCGTCCAGGCCGCAAACGCCCACTTCCAGGCCACGCAGGGCTTTCTGCAGGGATTCCTGGAAGGTACGGCCGATGGCCATGACTTCACCCACCGACTTCATCTGGGTGGTCAGGCGCGCGTCAGCCTTGGCGAACTTCTCGAAAGCGAAGCGTGGCAACTTGGTGACGACGTAATCGATGGACGGTTCGAAGGACGCCGGGGTCTTGCCGCCGGTGATGTCGTTCGACAGCTCGTCGAGGGTGTAACCCACAGCCAGCTTGGCCGCGACCTTGGCGATCGGGAAGCCGGTGGCCTTCGAAGCCAGGGCCGAAGAACGCGATACACGCGGGTTCATCTCGATCACGACCATGCGGCCGGTGTTCGGGCAGATACCGAACTGAACGTTGGAACCGCCGGTTTCCACGCCGATCTCGCGCAGTACCGCCAGGGAGGCGTTACGCAGGATCTGGTATTCCTTGTCGGTCAGGGTCTGTGCAGGAGCCACGGTGATCGAGTCACCGGTGTGCACGCCCATCGGGTCGAAGTTTTCGATGGAGCAGACGATGATGCAGTTGTCCTTCTTATCGCGGACAACCTCCATCTCGTATTCTTTCCAGCCGATCAGCGATTCGTCGATCAGCAGCTCTTTGGTCGGCGACAGGTCCAGACCACGGGCGCAGATTTCTTCGAACTCTTCACGGTTGTAAGCGATACCGCCACCGGTGCCGCCCATGGTGAAGGACGGACGGATGATGCACGGGAAGCCGAGCTTCTCGAGGACCGCATTGGCCTCTTCCATGCTGTGGGCGATACCGGAACGCGGGCACGCCAGGCCGATGGACTTCATCGCCTTGTCGAAACGCGAGCGGTCTTCAGCCTTGTCGATGGTGTCGGCGTTGGCACCGATCATCTCTACGCCGAACTTCTCCAGAACGCCTTCGCGCTCCAGGTCCAGGGCGCAGTTCAGAGCGGTCTGGCCACCCATGGTCGGCAGCAGCGCGTCCGGACGCTCTTTCTCGATGATCTTGGCAACGGTCTGCCACTTGATCGGCTCGATGTAGGTGGCGTCGGCCATGGCCGGGTCGGTCATGATGGTGGCCGGGTTGGAGTTCACCAGGATGACGCGGTAACCCTCTTCGCGCAGGGCTTTGCAGGCCTGGGCGCCGGAGTAGTCGAATTCGCAGGCCTGGCCGATCACGATCGGGCCAGCGCCGAGAATCAGGATGCTTTTAATGTCTGTACGTTTTGGCATGGGTTTGTCACTCAAATCCGCAGGTCAGTCGGCAAGCCGTCTTGTTCAATCTCTGAAGCCTTGAGGGGGCCGCCGGTACAGGGCCACCCTCAAGCTTTGCTACATCAGGGCGAGCGATCAGCGTCGCTTGGCCATCTCGGTGATGAAGCGATCGAACAATGGCGCTACGTCGTTCGGGCCAGGGCTGGCTTCCGGGTGACCCTGGAAGCTGAAGGCGCTCTTGTCGGTACGCTCGATACCTTGCAGGGTGCCGTCGAACAGCGATTTGTGGATCGCGCGAACGTTGGCCGGCAGGGTCGCTTCGTCTACGGCAAAACCGTGGTTCTGGCTGGTGATCATCACCACACCGCTGTCCAGGTCCTGGACGGGGTGGTTGGCACCGTGGTGGCCGTGACCCATTTTCAGGGTCTTGGCGCCGGAGGCCAGGGCCAGCAACTGGTGACCGAGGCAGATACCGAAGACCGGGATCTCGGTTTCCAGCACATCCTTGATCGCCTGGATCGCGTAGTCGCAAGGCTCCGGATCACCAGGGCCGTTGGACAGGAACACGCCGTCCGGCTTCAGTGCCAGCACATCGGCGGCAGGAGTTTGCGCAGGCACGACAGTCACGCGGCAACCGCGTTCGACCAGCATGCGCAGGATGTTCACCTTGACGCCGTAGTCGTAGGCGACCACATGGTACGGCAGCTCGGAGGCTTCGATGGTTGCGTGGCTGTCGGTTTTCAGATCCCAGACAGTCGAGCGCCACTCGTAGCTTTCCTTGGTGCTGACGACTTTCGCCAGGTCCATGCCCTTGAGGCCAGGGAAACCCTGGGCGGCGGCGATGGCGGCAGCTTCGGAAATGTTGTCACCGGCCATGATGCAGCCGTTCTGCGCGCCTTTTTCACGCAGGATGCGCGTCAGGCGGCGGGTGTCGATACCGGCGATGGCCACAACATTGTTGGCCTTCAGGTAGTCGGACAGGGACATCGTGTTACGCCAGTTGCTCGCCACCAGTGGCAGGTCACGAATGACCAGGCCGGCAGACCAGACGCGGTTGGACTCGGCGTCCTCCGGCGTGGTGCCGGTGTTGCCGATGTGCGGGTAAGTCAGGGTAACGATTTGTTGGGCGTAGGAAGGATCGGTAAGGATTTCCTGATAGCCGGTCATTGCGGTGTTGAACACCACCTCACCAACGGTTTGACCGTCGGCTCCAATGGCTTCGCCGCGAAAAATGCTGCCATCAGCAAGGGCGAGTATGGCTGGCTTAGTCAAGAAGACCTCCCGTAAATAAAGCCTGAAAGGGCGATCGCAGGTTGTAAAAAAGCGGAGTGACGTATGGACACGTCACCCCGCTTCTTCACTGAATTATTCTGCGCGCTTTTAGTGGACACACTAAAGCTGTAGCTTACAGAAAAAGGCTTTTTTGGTCTACCGCCAATGAGCCTTAAAGGCTGGAGAATGCGACAGGACGTCGCTTGGCGGAACAAAACCGGGCTCAAACGCGGTGCGCGAGCCCGATTTCGGGTGCATATTAACGCAAATCGAGCACGTCTTGCATGTCGTAAAGGCCAGGCTCGCGCCCGTCCAGCCACAAAGCAGCACGTACCGCGCCCTTGGCGAACGTCATGCGACTGGAAGCCTTGTGGGTGATCTCGACACGCTCGCCGTCGGCAGCGAACAGCACGGTGTGGTCACCAACGATGTCGCCAGCGCGTACAGTGGCGAAACCAATGGTCTCGCGCTCACGAGCGCCGGTCTGCCCCTCACGACCGTACACCGCCACTTTCTTCAGGTCGCGACCCAACGCATCGGCAATCACCTCACCCATGCGCACGGCAGTGCCGGACGGCGCATCGACTTTATGCCGATGGTGAGCTTCGGTGATTTCGATATCGACATCGTCGCCCAACACGCGAGCGGCCGTGTCGAGCAGCTTCAGGCACAGGTTGACCCCGACACTGAAGTTGGCCGCGAAGACAATCGGAATGTCCTTGCCCGCTTCCGCCAGCAGTTGCTTCTCTTCAACGCTGAAACCGGTGGTACCGATGATCATGGCCTTTCCGTGTTTACGGCAGAAAGCCAGGTTCTTCAGGGTCACCGTCGGGTGCGTGAAGTCGATCAGCACGTCGAACTCGTCGACCACCCGATCCAGATCACCGGACAGAGGCACGCCGATACGACCCAGCGCAGCCAGCTCACCGGCATCCGCGCCGACCAGCGTGCTGTCGGGGCGATCCACCGCCGCCGTCAGACCGGCGCCCGGAGTTTGCTGCACCGCTTCAATCAGGGTCTTGCCCATGCGCCCGGCGGCGCCCATCACTGCAATACGTCGCATGCCTGCCTCCTTACAAATCGCCGAAGAAACGCTTCACGCCTTCGAACCAACCGGTGGTTTTTGGCGAATGGCTGTTGTCATCCGCCAGCGAACTACGGAACTCCTCGAGCATTTCACGCTGGCGACGGCTCAGGTTGACCGGAGTCTCGACCGCCACACGGCACATCAAGTCACCAGCACCACCACCACGCACAGGCGCGACACCCTTGCCACGTACACGGAACTGCTTGCCGGTCTGGGTCCCCTCAGGAATCTTCAGCTTGACCCGACCATCAAGGGTCGGAATCTCCAGCTCGCCACCCAGCGCCGCATCGACGAAGCTGATCGGCACTTCGCAGAACAGATGCTTGCCATCGCGCTGGAAAATCGAGTGCTCGCGCACATTGATCACCACGTACAGGTCGCCAGTCGGCCCACCCTGGGCACCCGCCTCGCCTTCACCGGACAGACGAATGCGGTCACCGGTATCGACACCGGCCGGCACTTTCACCGACAGGGTCTTGTACTCTTCGACACGACCTTCGCCGTGGCAGGAGTCGCACGGATCGGAAATGATCTTGCCCTGGCCATGGCAGCGCGGGCAGGTCTGTTGCACCGAGAAGAAACCTTGCTGCATGCGCACCTGGCCGATACCGCCGCAAGTCGGGCAGGTCACGGGCGCAGAACCCTTCTTGGCACCGGAGCCGTCGCAAGGCTTGCAGTTGACCAGCGTCGGAACGCGGATATTCACGGTCGTACCGCGCACCGCTTCTTCGAGGTCCAGTTCCAGGGTGTAGCGCAAGTCACTGCCGCGCTGAGCGCCGCCACGAGAACCGCCGCGACCGCCACCGAAGAAGTCACTGAAGACATCGCCAAAGATGTCGGAGAAGTTCTGACCACCGAAACCGGCACCGCCGCCACCCATGCTTGGGTCGACACCGGCATGGCCATACTGGTCGTATGCCGCGCGTTTGCTGGAGTCGGACAGCACTTCGTAGGCCTCGTTGGCCTCCTTGAACATGTCTTCCGACGCTTTGTCATCGGGATTACGGTCCGGGTGATGCTTCATTGCCAGGCGACGGTAGGCCTTTTTCAGGTCCGCTTCGCTTGAGCCACGCTCAACACCCAACACTTCGTAATAGTCACGCTTTGCCATAAGTCTTTGCACTCTTGAGGACGTCCGACAAAACCCTCCTGAGTTTGCCGAACTCGTTGAGCCCCAATACAGGCCCGGACCCAACTCACGTCAATTCAACGATCCTGGTCTTTGATTCTTGCGGTACTTGCGGCACGAAAAGCAGGAGCATTCCCGGCCATACCAACAACACGCGACCGCTGTCGCATGCTGTAAAAATTCGCGTATTCCAGATACGCCAACGCGGGAGCAAGCTCCCGCGCGGCGACATCCTACCAGTCACCGCCTTGAGGCAGTCAACCGGCCGACCAACAACTTACTTGTGGTCTTTGACTTCTTCGAACTCGGCATCGACAACGTCGTCAGCCTTTTCCGCCTTGTCGTCGTGCGGTGCAGCGCCTTCAGCAGGCTGAGCCTGTTCGGCGTACATCTTCTGCGCCACTGGAGCGGAGACCTTGGACAGCTCCTCAACCTTGGCGTCGATAGCAGCCTTGTCGTCGCCTTTAACAGCGGCTTCCAGGGCAACTACGGCCGCTTCGATTGCAGTCTTCTCTTCAGCGCTCACTTTATCGCCGGCATCGGCAACCATTTTGCGCGTCGAGTGAACCAGTGCGTCACCCTGGTTGCGGGCAGCGGCCAGTTCTTCGAACTTGCGGTCTTCCTCGGCGTTCGCCTCGGCATCACGCACCATGCGCTCGATTTCCTCGTCGGACAGACCGGAGTTGGCCTTGATCACGATCGACTGAGTCTTGCCGGTAGCCTTGTCCTTCGCACCTACGTGCAGGATGCCGTTGGCGTCGATGTCGAAGGTCACTTCGATCTGTGGCACGCCACGTGGAGCTGGTGGAATGTCGGCCAGATCGAACTTGCCCAGGGACTTGTTCTGTGCGGCTTGCTTACGCTCGCCTTGCAGCACGTGAATGGTCACGGCGCCCTGGTTGTCGTCGGCAGTCGAGAACACTTGCGATTTCTTGGTAGGAATCGTGGTGTTTTTCTCGATCAGCGCGGTCATCACGCCACCCATGGTTTCGATACCCAGGGTCAGCGGGCTGACGTCGAGCAGCAGAACGTCTTTCACGTCACCGGCCAGTACCGCGCCCTGGATAGCAGCACCCATGGCAACCGCTTCGTCCGGGTTGACGTCTTTACGAGCTTCTTTACCGAAGAACTCGGTGACCAGCTTCTGAACCAGTGGCATACGGGTCTGACCGCCCACCAGGATCACGTCGTTGATCGCGCCAACGTCGATACCGGCATCTTTCATTGCGATGCGGCAAGGCTCGATGGTGCGCTGAACCAGGTCTTCCACCAGAGCTTCGAGCTTGGCGCGGGAGATCTTCACGTTCAGGTGCTTAGGACCGGTGGCGTCTGCAGTGATGTACGGCAGGTTCACGTCGGTCGACTGGCTCGAGGACAGTTCGATCTTGGCTTTTTCAGCGGCTTCTTTCAGGCGCTGCATGGCCAGCGGGTCGCCCTTGAGGTTCATGCCGCTTTCTTTCTTGAATTCGTCGACGAGGTAGTCGATCAGACGAATATCAAAGTCTTCACCGCCCAGGAACGTGTCACCGTTGGTGGCCAGTACTTCGAACTGGTGCTCGCCATCGACTTCAGCGATCTCGATCACGGAAACGTCGAAAGTACCACCACCCAGGTCGTAAACGATCACGGTGTGATCGCCCTTGGCTTTGTCCATGCCGTAAGCCAGAGCGGCTGCGGTTGGTTCGTTGATGATACGTTTTACGTCCAGGCCAGCGATGCGGCCGGCGTCTTTGGTGGCCTGACGCTGGCTGTCGTTGAAGTAGGCCGGAACGGTGATCACCGCTTCAGTCACAGTCTCGCCGAGATAGTCTTCGGCGGTCTTCTTCATTTTTTTCAGGATTTCAGCCGAGATTTGTGGCGGTGCCATTTTCTGGCCGTTCACTTCAACCCAGGCGTCGCTGTTGTCAGCCTTGACGATCTTGTAAGGGACCATCTGGATGTCTTTCTGCACGACTTCTTCGTCGAAACGACGACCGATCAGACGCTTCACCGCATACAGGGTGTTATGCGGATTGGTCACGGCCTGACGCTTGGCCGACTGGCCAACCAGGATTTCGCCATCGTTGGCGTAAGCGATGATCGACGGCGTGGTACGCGCGCCTTCAGCGTTTTCAATAACTTTTGCCTTGCCGTTTTCCAGCACGGAGACGCAGGAGTTGGTAGTCCCCAGGTCGATACCGATAATTTTGCCCATGTTCACTCTCCCGAAACTTTGGATTTGGTTGCCGCAGCAGTGGTGGCTAACTGCGGTAGCACTTAAACGCTTGACTTATAAATGGGGGCCTTGCGGCGGATTTCAAGCCTGCTCGTCAATCGAAGGCGAAACCGGCGCAGGCGCCTTGCTGACCACGACCATCGCCGGGCGCAGCAGGCGGCCATTGAGCTGATAGCCCTTCTGGAACACCTTCAGAACGCTGTTCGGCTCGACGTCAGCGCTTTCCTGCATGGCCATCGCCTGATGGTGAACGGCGTTGAACGGTTCGCCATGGGGATCGATCGCTTCAAGCTGATAACGCTTGAGGGTGTCGTGGAACATTTTCAGGGTCAGCTCGATGCCTTCGCGCATCGGACGGATGCTTTCGTCGTCCGGGCTGGACAGCTCCAGGCCGCGCTCCAGGCTGTCGACGATCGGCAGCAGGTCGCTGGCGAATTTTTCCAGCGCGAACTTGTGAGCCTTTTCCACATCCTGCTCGGCGCGACGGCGGACGTTCTGCAGATCCGCGGCTACACGCAAAGCCTGATCCTGAGCGCCTGCCAGTTGCTCTTCGAGCACTTGTACACGAGCCGCCAGGTCATCACCCGAAGCCTCGGGCGCCTGGTTGGCGTCTGGGTTTTGCGTATCCACTGTCTGTTCGTCAGCCATAGATTTCTCCTTTCAATATCGTCCGCGAGCTCAACTCGCGCTTCTGCCCAGCTATATGGGGCCGCAAAATCCGGCTTCAAGGGGGCCCGACGATTAACCCTACAAAAAACAACTGCTTTGTCATTCCCGGCCGCGATAAGGCTTTCGTCGGACTGAGCGAATCGAGCTAACGAGAGGCATTGTCAGCCGGAAACAAAACACTGTATAAATAACCAGACCTAACACCTGGGAGCGGCCCATATGCTGGTGCACCTGTCCGTACACAACTACGCCATCGTTGAACATCTCGATCTCGAACTCGATCGCGGGATGAGCGTGATCACCGGGGAAACCGGCGCGGGCAAGTCAATCATGCTCGACGCGCTGGGCCTTACCCTGGGCGACCGCGCCGACAGTGGCGTGGTCCGCCCCGGCGCCGACAAGGCCGATATCCTGGCCACCTTCGATCTGGTCGACATTCCGGAAGCCAGCGCCTGGCTGGCCGAACGCGACCTCGAAAACGACGGCCCGTGCATCCTGCGCCGGGTCATCACATCCGAAGGGCGCTCGCGCGGCTACATCAACGGCACGCCCTGCCCGCTTGGCGACCTCAAGGCACTGGGTGAGCTGCTGATCGACATTCACAGCCAGCACGAACACCAATCCCTGCTCAAGACCGATACCCACCGTCGCCTGCTCGATGAATATGCCGGCGCGACCGATCTGGCCCGCCAGGTTCAACTCGCCGCCCAGCGCTGGCGCCAGACCCGCCAGGAACTGGAGCGACTCTCCAACTCCGGCGATGAGCAACGCGCCCGCCATCAGTTGCTCAGTTATCAACTCGAGGAGCTGGAGAACCTTGGCCTTGGCGACAACGAACTGGAGCAGCTCGAGCAGGAACACAAGAACCTGACCAACGCCGAGACCCTGCTCGGCATCTGCCGACAAGTCGTCGAGCAATGCAGTGAGAGCGATTCCGGGAATGTCCTGAACGCTCTCACCGCCAGCCTCAACCGCCTGTCGAGCGTGAACAGTTCGATCGGTGCACTGGGCGAAGCCAGCAGCTTGCTGACCAGCGCACAGATCCAGGTTGAAGAGGCTGTTGGTGAGCTGAACCGCTTCCTCGACAACTTCGACGCCGATCCGTCGCGCCTCCAATACCTCGAAGAGCGCCTCGACGCGATCTACACCCTGGCGCGCAAACACCGCATCCAGCCGACCGAAGTCGCAGAGATGCAGCAGAAACTGCTGGATGAAATCGAAACCCTCAACGCCAACGACGAATCCATCGAGCGGCTGAGCGACGAACTGTCTTCATACGCTCGTCATTATCAGGAAAAGGCTCGGGAACTGAGCGACCTGCGTCATCAGGCCTCGAGCAGCCTGGCCAGCGCCGTGGAACTGGAAATCCAGCGCCTGGGCATGCCTGGCGGGCGCTTCACCATCGAACTGCGCCCAAACAGCAGCGACGAACTGCTGCCTAACGGGCTTGAACAGGTTGAACTGCTGGTCAGCGCCAACCCGGGCCAACCCTTGAAAGCCTTGGCAAAAGTCGCCTCCGGAGGCGAGCTGTCACGGATCAGCCTGGCGATCCAGGTGATCACCGCGCAGACCTCCCGCGTACCGACCCTGGTGTTCGACGAAGTAGACGTTGGTATCGGTGGTCCGACAGCAGAAATCGTCGGCCAACTGTTGCGGCGCCTCGGAGAACGCGGACAGGTACTGACCGTGACCCACTTGCCGCAAGTAGCAGCGCAAGGTCATCAACATCTATTTGTGCATAAAGTGCGCGGCGAAGATGCCACCCGCACGGCTGTTTCCAAATTGAGCAAAAACGACCGCGTCGAAGAAGTCGCACGGATGCTGGGGGGCATCGATCTCACCAAGGAGTCCCTGGCGCACGCAAAAAAAATGGTGGTGGCCGCAAAAGCCTGAATAAATAAAGGCAGAAAGCACGAAGGCGACCCTGGGGTCGCCTTCGTTCGTTTCGCGAACCTCAGGTTCGCGCGACATGCTTACTTTTTCTTGCGCACGTACAGCACCAGATTGTGATCAACCATCTCGAAGCCATACTTGTCGACGATTGCTTTCTGAAGCCGCTCGATTTCTTCGTCGAAGAATTCGATCACTTCGCTGGTTTCGACGTTGACCATATGGTCGTGATGCTTTCCGTCGTCCAGCTCGAAGACCGCATGGCCTCCATCGAAGTTGTGCCGCACCACAAGGCCAGCTGCCTCGAACTGGGTCAGAACACGGTAAACCGTGGCCAGACCGACGTCCTCACCAGCCTCCATAAGGGCCTTGTAGACATCCTCGGCACTCATGTGGCGCTGCTCGGCGGAATCGAGCATTTGCAGAATTTTGACCCGTGGCAGGGTCACTTTGAGGCCGGCTTTGCGTAGTTCGCTATTTTCAACCATGGTCAGCTTTCTCGCGATGCTGCTTCGCAGCTTCTCTTAATGCGGGTATGATCGGCGTTTACGTTGTCCCAGCCAAGATAGTGGAAGTCGCCCACCGATGCAAAACACCAAGCTCTTGCTAACCAGTTTCACCTTTGTGGGACTGCTCGCACTCGCCGGTTGTTCATTCCCCGGGGTTTACAAAATCGACATCCAGCAGGGCAATGTCGTCACGCAGGACATGATAGACCAGTTACGCCCGGGAATGACCCGTAAGCAAGTACGGTTTATCATGGGCAACCCTCTGCTGACCGACACGTTCCATGCCGATCGCTGGGATTATCTGTACAGCCTGCAACCGGGTGGCGGTGAACGCCAACAGGAACGCGTCAGCGTTATCTTCAACCCAAATGATCAGCTTGTCAGCCTCTCTGGTGATTTCATGCCAGGCGTGAGCCGTGACGAAGCCATTCTCGGCAAGGACAGCGGCACGACAGTGGCCGCCCCGGCAGAAAACGTCGAGAAGCCAAAACCGGAAAAACCGGTCAAGCCAGGTTCGTTGCTGGATCAGATCCAGAAGGACGTCGACGGTGTAGAAACCGTTCCGGTCCCGACGCCGCAACCACTGGACACCTCGCCGCAATAATTTGCGACGCAAAAAAAAGCCCGGCATGCCCGGGCTTTTTATTGTCTGGCCTTCCAGCCAATCACTGATTCCGCGCCTTGGCCTCGGCCGCTTTCGCCGCGCGCAGTCGGCGCACCTCTTTCGGATCGGCCAACAGCGGGCGGTAAATCTCGATACGATCCCCAGCCTGGACTGCCCGACTCTCCGGATCAGCTACCACCTTGCCGAAGATCCCCACAGGGCAATGGGCCAGATCCAGCTCCGGAAACTCTTCAGCCACGGCCGACCTGAGCAAGGCCGCCCGCACGGTCGTTCCAACAGGCACGGTCACTGTCAGCAGCACCTGACGGTCTTCGGCCGCGTAGACCACCTCGACTTCAATCATGACCTCAACCATGTATCTGCTTGGCGCGCTGGCAGAACGCATCCACCAAAGTATTGGCCGCCTGATTGAACAGCGGTCCCAAGGTGGCACGAACCAGCGGCCCGGCATAATCGAACGACAGATCGAGGCTGATCTTGCAGGCTTTGTCGGTCAACGCCTTGAATACCCAGATGCCATGCAATTGGGTGAAAGGGCCCTCTTCGAGGTTCATTTCGATCGACTGCCCCGGAACCAGCGTGTTGCGTGTCACGAAATGCTGGCTGAGGCCGCCCTTCGCCACGCCGACGCTCGCCCGCATATGCTCAGGTGAGCTCTCCAGGACTTCGGCGGACGAGCACCACGGCAGAAACTCCGGATAGCGCGCCACGTCATTGACCAGGTCATACAGCGCTTGTGCCGGGTACGGCAGCAAGGCCGAACGTGAAATATGTGTCGTCATGTCAGCGTCACTTCCACAGCTGGGCGGCAAACACTACGAGAATGCCGATGGGCGCCACATAGCGCATCAAGAACAAGGACAGGCCAAACAGCGCAGGGTTACGGATCGACAACTCGTCGCGCACCGCTTCGCGCCCCATGATCCAGCCCGCAAACACCACGAAACACAAACCGCCAAGCGGCAACATGAGTCGCGAGGTGAAGAAATCGATCACACCGAAGAAGTCGAGACCACCGGCGGCTCCCCATTGGTAGAGGTGGAACATCCCGCCTTCGTTCACGAAGAACTTCGCCTCCTTCCAGATATTGAAGGAGAACACCGTGCCCAGGCCGACAAACCAGCAGCTGAACGCCAGCCAGAAGGTGACCCAGGCTCGGCTCACTTTAGTGCGCTCGACCAGGTAGGCCACCATCGGCTCAAGCAGGGAAATCGCCGAACTCCAGGCAGCGACCGCCACCAGCACGAAGAACACCACCCCCATCAATTGCCCGAACGCCACGTTACCGAAGGCAAACGGCAGGCTGACGAACATCAGCCCCGGCCCCTCGCTCGGATTCAGGCCGGCCGCAAAAACAATCGGAAACAATGCCAGGCCGGCCACCAGGGAAACGAAGGTATCGAGCAGCGCCACGCCAACGACCGTCCCTGAAATCGACGAGTTCTTCGGCATGTAGGCGCCGTAGATCATGATCGAGCCGACGCCCACGCTCAGGGAAAAGAACGCATGCCCCATCGCGGGCAACAAGCCGTCCATGACCTTTTCCGGGTGGAAGTCGAACATGAAATGCACGCCCTCCATGAAATGCCCGGTGGTCATGCTGTAGCCCAACAACACGAGGATCATCACGAACAGCAGCGGCATCATGATGCGCAAACTGCGTTCAAGCCCGGCAACCACACCCTTGGCGATCACCACCGCGGACAACAGCATGAAAATGGTGTGCCAAAGTGTCAGGCGCCAGGGATCGGCGATCACATTGCCGAAGTAAGCCCCCACCTGATCAGGCGTCGCCCCCTGAAAATCGCCACGCCCCATGTCGATGATGTAGTCCAGCGACCAGCCGCCGACCACACTGTAGAACGACAGGATCAGCAACGCGGTGATCATCCCGGCAAAAGCGCCCCAGGACCATTTGGCCGAGTGCCCCGCCTCTGTCGCCAGGATCTTCAAGGCATTGGCCGGGCTCTGCCGGGCACGCCGGCCGATCAGGGTTTCCGCCAGCATGACCGGCACCCCGATCAGCGCGATGCAGGCCAGGAACATCAGCACGAAGGCACCGCCGCCATAGACGCCGACCATGTACGGGAATTTCCAGATACTACCCAGCCCCACGGCCGAACCGGTCGCGGCGAGTATGAAGACCCAGCGGCTAGCCCAACTGCCGTGGACAGAAACCTTGTCTGTCGACATCGTTATCACGCCCAAGCGTTCAAAAAAGAGGCCGCATTGTCCGGGATTCAATCAACCTGCTCAAGCACGTAGCAACACCGTAGCCGACTCGCGTGCAACTCCCTATAATGCCGCCCCTATGGCTAAACAGAAGAAACACCCAACAGGGACCATCGCGCAAAACAAAAAGGCGCGACACGATTACTTCATCGAGCATCGTTTCGAGGCTGGTCTGGTCCTGGCCGGCTGGGAAGTAAAAAGTCTGCGGGCAAGCAAGCTGCAGCTGGTTGACAGCTACGTGCTGCTCAAGGATGGCGAAGCCTGGCTGCTCGGCAGCCACATTACGCCCCTGACGACCGCCAGTACCCACGTCATCGCCGATCCCGTGCGCACCCGTAAGTTGCTGCTCAACCGACGCGAGCTGGAAAAGCTGGCCGCGGCCGTGCAGCAAAAGGGTTACGCCTGCGTGTGCCTGTCCTGGTACTGGAGCAAGCACATGGTCAAGTGCGAGATCGCCCTGGGCAAGGGCAAGAAGGAATACGACAAGCGCGATACCGAACGCGAACGCGATGCCGGTCGCGAGTTGCAGCGTGCGGTACGCAACAAGGGCAAGGAAGACTGATTTTTCTGCCTGCGAATTGCGGCGCGAATAAAAAGATCGCAGCCTCCGGCAGCTCCTACAGGGAACGCATTCCAATGTAGGAGCTGCCGCAGGCTGCGATCTTTTGCATTAAACGGTCACATCCCCTTGCGCCGCTCCGCCCGGGCCACGCGCTGCACTTCCTGACGCACCTCTTCCAGCACTTCCTGCACATACAGAATGTGCCGACTGGAAACTTCCCGCGCCTGCTCCGCCCGCCCTTCGATAATCGCCTGATACAACTCTCGATGCTGCGTGATCAGCATGTCGCGGGTTTCAGTGCGCTGCTTGTACATCCCACCGATGTTGGTCACCACGTTACGCTTGAGCAGATCGAACAGCCCGCGAATGGTGTGCAGCAACACGGCATTGTGGCTGGCCTCGGCAATCGCCAGGTGAAACCTTGCGTCCGCCGCACCCTCTTCGGCACGACTCACTTCTTCGTGACGCGAATAACAGTCCTGCAATTCGTTGAAAGCCGCGGTCAGCCGCTCGCGATCCACATCCGTGGCACGCAGCGCCGCATAGTAGGCGCAAGACGCTTCCAGCGTATGGCGAAACTCCAGCAGATCGCGTTGCGCCTCGGGGTTGCTTTCCAGCAGATGCAACAAGGGATCACTGAAGGTGCTGCCCAGTGATTCCACCACATAGTTGCCACCACCCTGGCGACTGACCAGCAGGCCCTTGGCGGTCAGTTTCTGAATGGCTTCGCGCAACGAAGGGCGAGACACGCCAAATTGCTCGGCCAGCGCGCGCTCGGCCGGCAAGCGCCCACCCGCTTTGAGCGTGCCCTCGAGGATCATGCCCTCAAGCTGCTCGACAATATCGTCAGACAAACGGCGCTGACGAATCTGATCAAACCCCATAACTCGATTACTCCACGATCCGACGGCTCGCCGGCGCTCTATTCTGGCCTATCGGCGCCGCGCCAGCACCTGTCACAACGCATTTGGTCATACCAGGCAGACGACCTGCGCACTTCGCATTCGACAAAAGTTTTAGGGCGGCAAATTGACACACCGCCTACAAGGCTTTTACCCTAGCCAACAGCGATTGTAAATTGGTCTTACCAATTATCCAAGAACGCTGATCAGTGCCTGACCAACAACAATTAGGGGCCACCCCATATGCAAACCTGGCAACAGCTCTATACCCCGCTCGGCAGCCTCGGCCTGTCCGCACTCGCCGCCGTCATCCCCATCGTGTTTTTCTTCCTGGCTTTGGCCGTGTTCCGCCTCAAAGGGCATGTGGCCGGCAGCATCACCCTGGCTTTGTCGATCCTGGTGGCGATCTTCGCCTTCCAGATGCCGGTCGACATGGCGTTCGCCGCCGCCGGGTATGGCTTCGCCTATGGCCTGTGGCCGATTGCCTGGATCATCGTGGCAGCGGTATTCCTCTACAAACTGACGGTCAAGAGCGGGCAGTTTGAAGTCATCCGCAGCTCGGTCCTGTCGATCACCGATGACCAGCGCCTGCAGGTCCTGCTGATCGGTTTCTGCTTCGGCGCCTTCCTCGAAGGTGCAGCCGGTTTTGGCGCACCCGTGGCGATTACCGCTGCGCTGCTGGTAGGTCTTGGCTTCAACCCGCTGTACGCCGCTGGCTTGTGCCTGATCGCCAACACGGCGCCGGTGGCATTCGGTGCCCTGGGCATTCCGATCATCGTTGCCGGCCAAGTCACCGGTATCGACGCGTTCAAGATCGGCGCCATGACCGGTCGCCAATTGCCACTGCTGTCGTTGTTCGTGCCATTCTGGCTGGTGTTCATGATGGACGGCCTGCGCGGCGTGCGGGAAACCTGGCCGGCAGCCCTGGTGGCCGGCTTGAGCTTTGCCGTGACCCAGTACTTCACCTCGAACTTCATCGGCCCGGAACTGCCGGACATCACCTCGGCCCTGGCCAGCCTGATTTCCCTGACCCTGTTCCTGAAAGTCTGGCAACCAAAACGCGCCGCCGGCCAACACATCGTCGGCGCTGTATCGGCCTCTGTGGTGAGCGCCAGTGTCGGTGGTTTCGGCCAGAAACGCACCACCGTGGCTTCGCCCTACAGCCTCGGGGAAATCTTCAAGGCCTGGTCGCCGTTTCTGATCCTGACCGTACTGGTCACCATCTGGACCCTGAAGCCGTTCAAGGCGATGTTCGCCGCCGGCGGTTCGATGTACAGCTTCGTATTCAACTTCGCCATCCCGCACCTTGACCAGATGGTGATCAAGGTCGCACCGATCGTGACCGCGCCAACCGCCCTTCCGGCAGTGTTCAAACTGGACCCGATTTCCGCCACCGGCACGGCGATTTTCTTCTCGGCCCTGATCTCCATGCTGGTGCTGAAGATCAACATCAAAACTGGTCTTACCACTTTCAAGGAGACCTTCTACGAACTGCGCTGGCCGATCCTGTCCATCGGCATGGTGCTGGCCTTCGCTTTCGTCACCAACTACTCGGGCATGTCCTCGACCATGGCCCTGGTATTGGCAGGCACCGGCGCGGCGTTCCCGTTCTTCTCGCCGTTCCTCGGCTGGCTGGGCGTGTTCCTCACTGGCTCCGATACGTCGTCCAACGCCCTGTTCAGTTCGCTGCAAGCGACCACTGCGCACCAGATCGGTGTCAACGACACCTTGCTGGTGGCGGCGAACACCAGCGGTGGCGTGACCGGCAAGATGATCTCGCCACAATCGATCGCCGTGGCCTGTGCCGCGACCGGCCTGGTGGGCAAAGAATCGGATCTGTTCCGCTTCACCCTCAAGCACAGCCTATTCTTTGCAACGATTGTCGGCTTGATCACGTTGGCCCAGGCCTACTGGTTCACCGGCATGCTGGTGCACTAAGGGCTACAGGCAACACGATAAAAACCGACGCCGGGCCACGCCCCCGGCGTCCGCTATTCACACCCCGGTCTGTAAGGCTGCTGAAAGCTTCCGGCTCTATATTCAGCAGCCTCGACAGACGAATAACCGGGACCACCCGGAGACCGCCTGATGAGCGAGCTTTATTACAACGCCGTGCCGAATGCGACCCGTGTCGCCCCGCCACTGCCCGAGCCTCGGCAATACCCCAGCGAGAAACCGTCACGGGTCTACCTGTTCGGGACCTGCGTAGTCGATCTGTTCTACCCACAAGCCGGGATGGATGCGATCCACCTGCTGGAGCGCGAAGGCATTCGTGTCGAATACCCGCAAGGGCAAAGCTGCTGCGGCCAACCGGCCTACACCTCCGGTTACACCGAACAGGCACGGACCGTGGCGCGCTCGCAACTGGCGTTGTTCGCCGGCGACTATCCGGTGGTGGTGCCGTCGGGTTCTTGCGCGGGCATGCTGCGCGAACATTACGCCGACTTATTCAAAGACGAGCCGGATACGTTGAAACAGGTCCAGGCCCTGGCGGCCAGGACCTACGAGCTGGCCGAGTTTCTGTTGTTTGTCTGCAAGGTGCAGCTCAAGGACAGTGGCGAACCGGTAAAAGTGGCGCTGCACACCTCGTGCTCGGCACGCCGTGAAATGAACACCCACCTGCACGGCCGCGAGTTGTTGTCGCAACTAAGCAATGTGGAGCGGGTCAATCACGATCACGAAAGTGAGTGCTGTGGCTTTGGCGGGACATTCAGCGTCCGTATGCCAGACATTTCCGGCGCGATGGTGGCTGACAAGACCCGGGCGCTGAAGGAATCCGGCGCGCACAAGGTGTTGAGTGCCGACTGCGGCTGTTTGATGAACATCAACGGCTCGCTGGAAAAACAGCAGGAAGCGTTGCGCGGTCAGCATCTGGCCAGTTTCCTCTGGCAGCGAACCGGAGGTGCGAAATGAGCACCTCGACGATTATTCCTACGGTTGCCGTAGAAGAAGATTTCCGCACCCGCGCCCACAACGCACTGGGTGACGCGCAATTGCGAGGCAACTTTCGCAAGGCGATGGATTCACTGATGACCAAACGGGCAGCGGCGTTCAGCGATGCCCATGAAAGAGAACACTTGCGCGCACTGGGCAATGCAATCCGTGCCCGCGCGCTCTCCAAATTGCCCGACCTGCTCGAGCAACTGGAACAGAACCTGACCCGCAACGGTGTGACAGTGCACTGGGCGGAAACGGTGGACGAGGCCAATGGCATCGTCCTCTCGATCATCCGCGCTCACGAGGGGCGGCAAGTGATCAAGGGCAAATCGATGGTCAGCGAAGAAATGGAGATGAACCATTTCCTCGCTGATCGGGGCATTGAATGCCTGGAATCGGACATGGGCGAGTACATCGTCCAGCTCGACCACGAGAAGCCTTCACACATAATCATGCCGGCAATCCACAAGAACGCCGGTCAGGTCGCGTCCTTGTTCCACGACAAACTTGGCGTGGAATACACCAAGGACGTAGACCAACTCATTCAGATCGGCCGCAGAGTCCTGCGGCAGAAATTCTTCGAAGCGGACATCGGCGTCTCCGGCGTCAACTTCGCCGTGGCCGAAACCGGCACCCTGCTGCTGGTGGAAAACGAAGGCAACGGTCGCATGACCACCACGGTGCCTCCGGTACACATCGCCGTCACAGGTATCGAAAAAGTCGTGGAAAACCTGCGCGACGTGGTGCCGTTGCTGTCATTGCTGACCCGCTCGGCCCTGGGCATTCCGATCACCACCTACGTCAACATGATCTCCGGTCCGCGCAAGGAGCATGAACTCGACGGCCCGCAGGAAGTACACCTGGTACTGCTCGACAACGGCCGCAGCCAGGCCTTTGCCGACAGCGAACTGCGCCAGACCCTGAACTGCATTCGCTGCGGCGCCTGTATGAATCATTGCCCGGTCTACACCCGAATCGGCGGCCATGCCTATGGGGAGGTTTACCCCGGCCCTATCGGAAAAATCATCACCCCGCACATGGTCGGCCTGGCGAAAGTCCCGGATCACCCGAGCGCGTCTTCGCTGTGCGGTGCCTGCGGTGAAGTCTGCCCGGTGAAAATCCCGATCCCTGCTTTGCTGCGACGCCTGCGGGAAGAGAACGTCAAGGCCCCGGACAGCCCCCATCAAGTGATGCGCGGTCAGGGCAGCAAGTATTCGCGCAAGGAGCGGTTCATCTGGAACGCCTGGGCCAAGCTCAACAGCTCGCCGACGCTGTATCGCCTGTTCGGTTTCTTCGCCACCCGGTTGCGCGCCCTCACGCCGAGCAACGTCGGCCCATGGACGCAAAACCACAGCGCACCAAAACCCGCTGCCCGCTCGCTGCATGACATGGCCCGCGAACATCTGGCCAAACAGGGAGACCGCTGATGAGCGCCAAGCAAAATATCCTCGCCAAACTGCGCAAAAGCCTGACAGGCACTACGCCAGTGGCCGACAACTTCGATGTCGATCTGGTGACCCAGCCTTACACCTACGCCCCTGAGCAGCGCATTGCGCAACTGCGCAAGTTGATGGAAGCGGTGCACACGGAAACACATCTGACGTCCGGCCAAGAGTGGCCGACGCTACTCGCGCAGTTGCTGCAGGACCGCCAGTTGCCAAGCCTGCTGATCGCACCGACAACGCCCCACGGTCAACGGATCACGCAGCACTGGGCGAATAATCCCGGCCTGCCAATGCTCAAGGCCTACGACCGTCCGGTTGAAGAATGGAAAGCCGAGCTGTTCAACGACACCCCGGCGAGCATCACTGGAACCCTCGGCGCCATCGCAGCCACGGGCAGCCTTATTCTCTGGCCGACCCGGGAAGAACCACGCCTGATGAGCCTGGTGCCACCGGTGCATTTCGCCCTGCTCAAGGCCAGTGAAATCCGCGACAACTTCTATCAAGTGCAGCAGGAATTCGAATGGGCCCAGGGCATGCCGACCAACGCGTTGCTGGTATCCGGCCCGTCGAAAACCGCCGACATCGAACAAGTGCTGGCGTACGGCGCCCACGGTCCGAAGGACCTGGTGGTACTGATCCTGGAGGACCAATGAGTCTACCGGCTGCTTTCCTGCGTGATGCACAGCAACTGATCCCCCTAGAGCGACGTTTCGACGACCCGTTGTCGACCCTGGCCTTCGGCACCGACGCCAGCTTCTATCGCTTGATTCCGCAACTGGTGATCCGCGTCGAGTCCGAAGACGAAGTGGTCGCACTGCTGCAACTGGCGCAACGGGATCAGGTGCCGGTGACTTTCCGCGCCGCCGGCACCAGCCTCTCCGGCCAAGCCATCAGCGACTCGGTATTGATCGTGCTGGGGGATAACTGGAACGCTCGCGAGATCCGCGGCCAAGGCACGCAAATCCGCCTGCAACCGGGGGTGATCGGCGCCCAGGCCAATGCCTGGCTGGCACCGTTCGGGCGCAAGATCGGCCCGGACCCGGCCTCGATCAATGCCTGCAAGATCGGCGGCATCGTCGCCAACAATGCCAGCGGCATGTGCTGCGGCACGGCGCAAAACACCTATCACACCCTGGCCGGCATTCGTCTGGTGCTGGCCGACGGCAGTCGTCTCGACACTGAAGATACCGCCAGTGTCGCGGCGTTTCGCCAAAGCCACGCCGCCCTGCTGGAGCGCTTGGCGTCTCTGGGCCGCGAGACCCGGGCCAACGCCGAGCTGGCTGCGAAAATTCGCCACAAATACCGTCTGAAAAATACCACCGGCCTGTCGCTCAATGCCCTGGTGGATTTCGACGAGCCTGTGGATATCTTGAGCCACTTGCTGGTGGGCTCCGAGGGCACGCTCGGGTTCATCAGTGCCGTGACCTACGACACCGTGATCGACCACCCGAACAAGGCCTCGGCGCTGATCGTGTTCCCGGATGTCGAAACCTGCTGCAACGCGGTCACCGTGTTGAAAAGCCAACCGGTATCGGCCGTGGAACTGCTGGACCGCCGCAGCCTGCGCTCGGTGCAGAACAAACCCGGCATGCCCGCTTTCGTACAGCATCTGTCGAACAATGCCTGCGCCTTGCTGATCGAATCCCGCGCTGCGTCGTCCACCTTACTCCACGAGCAACTGGCGCAGATCATGGCGTCGCTGAAGGCGTTCCCGGTGGAAAAGCAGGTCGACTTCACCGAAGACCCGCAGGAAAACGCGCGTCTCTGGGCCATCCGCAAGGACACCTTCCCGGCCGTCGGCGCCGTGCGCAAGACCGGCACCACGGTGATCATCGAAGACGTCACCTTTCCGGTCGAACAACTGGCTATCGGCGTCAACCGCCTGATCGAACTGTTCGACAAACATCACTACGACGAAGCGATCCTTTTCGGACACGCCCTGGAAGGCAATCTGCACTTCGTCTTCACCCAAGGCTTCAACAGCCCGGAAGAAGTCGCGCGCTATCAGGCGTTCATGGACGACGTGGCGCAACTGGTGGCGGTGGAGTTCGGCGGTTCGCTGAAAGCCGAACACGGCACCGGGCGCAACATGGCGCCGTTCGTCGAACTGGAATGGGGCAGCGATGCCTACCAGTTGATGTGGCAACTCAAACGACTGCTCGACCCCAACGGCATTCTCAATCCGGACGTGGTACTCAGCGAAGATCCACAGATCCACCTCAAGCACCTCAAGCCCTTGCCCGCCGCTGACGAGATTGTGGACAAGTGCATCGAATGCGGCTTCTGCGAACCGGTTTGCCCGTCGAAAGGACTGACCCTGAGCCCGCGCCAGCGCATCGTGATCTGGCGCGACATCCAGGCGAAGAAACGCGCGGGCATCGATACGTCCGAACTCGAAGCCGCCTACGACTATCAAGGCATCGACACCTGCGCCGCCACCGGCCTGTGCGCACAGCGTTGCCCTGTAGGCATCAATACCGGCGAGCTGGTGAAAAAGCTGCGTAGCCGGAAGGCGACGCATACGAAAACCGCCAACTGGCTCGAAGGAAATTTCGCCACGGCACTTCAAGGTGCACGCTTCACCCTGCACGTGGCCAATGGCGCGCGGATGTTGCTGGGGGCGCCGAGATTGGCGAAGTTGTCGGCGACGTTGACGCGCCTGTCCAAGGGTCAGGTCCCGCAATGGACCAACGCGATGCCGCAACCGGAAAAAGCCATTCGCTTCAGCCCGACGGTGACGGACGCGCGCCCGCGCGTGGTCTATCTGGCGGCCTGTGTGTCCCGCGCCATGGGTCCGGCAGCGGGCGATACGGAGCAAATGTCGCTGCACGACAAGACCCGTGGCCTGCTGGAAAAGGCGGGTTACCAGGTGGTGTTCCCGGACAACCTGGACAATCTGTGCTGCGGTCAGCCATTCGCTTCCAAAGGCTACGCCGAGCAAGCCGAGCACAAACGACAGGAACTGATCGGCGCCCTGCTTCACGCCAGTCGTGGTGGGCTCGACCCGATCTACTGCGACACCAGCCCCTGTACCTTGCGCCTGGTTCAAGACCTCGGTGAAGTCCGTCTGGACCTGTACGACCCGGTACGCTTCATCCGTACACACCTGATGGACCGCCTGGATTTCACGCCTCAGGAGGCGCCAATCGCCGTGCACGTAACCTGCAGCACCCAGCACCTCGGAGAAAGCCAGGCGTTGATCGACCTGGCGCGCAAGTGCAGCAAAAACGTGATTATTCCCGAGGGTATCCACTGCTGCGGCTTCGCCGGCGACAAGGGTTTCACCACCCCGGAACTGAACGCCCATTCGCTGCGCACGCTCAAGGACGCGGTGAAACAGTGCAGCGAGGGGATTTCCACCAGCCGCACCTGTGAGATCGGTCTGACGCAACATGGCGGCATTGACTACCACGGACTAGTCTATCTGGTGGACCGCGTTACCCAGGCTAGGGTGCCCTGATAGCAGGATCTAAAGGAGGGTGCATAAAGGTGCCCTTCGTTAACGCTTCTTGTCGGAATCGACAGCTCCACAGAAAAAAAGAACCCTGATGTGCCACCGCAGTCCACTGATCAAGCCCCGCAAATGCGGGATTTTCCCAAAACTCGGTAAACCGATTTGATGGCCAGCAATGCTGGACCTTCAGTTCAAGGAGAAACACATGAATCGTTCTGTGCTGTTAGGTTTGTTCGTTGCTGCTTCCATGATGGCTTCCACTTCGTTTGCGGCCGAAAAAGACCTATGCGCGGTCAACCTGCAAACCATCGAAAACGGCAAGGCACAGATTCCTCCGGAAATGACTGACCAGGTAAAAGCCTCTGTCGAGCAAGCCAAAGCCGACCAGGCAAAAGGCACCAAGGAAGGCACTGATGATTGCATCGCCGAGACCAACGACATCATCAAGGCCGTCACCGACTCGAAAAAAGGCGGGAAGTAACCCGGTTCACGGCCAACCTCCGGGTTGGCCTTCCGCGCCACGCTGGCGTACATCAACAACGGAGTACAGGCAGCCGGGAGTTCAAAGCCCGGCTGCACCCGCTACGAAGCAAACCAAAACCCGCCAGTTGCGGGTTTTGTTGCATCTGGGGTCTGGAAATTTGCCTACCATCGCTGGAAAAGCTCGACACACTTTCTTAAAAAACCGAATTCTTGCGTTGAATCGCAGTCTTTGAGGTAGGCCCCATCAGATCGTGGCTGATTTTTCGGGCTTGGCCTGGCTGTCCGCTCATACGCCAGCACCGAGACCATCAGCTCAAGGAGATACCCATGAAACGCACCACACTCGCTGGCCTGTTCATTGCTGCCGCCATGCTGGCCTCTCCTGTATTTGCTGCGGACAACAACCTTTGTACGAGCAAGTTGCAAGAGCTCAAAGGCAAAGTGAATGCGCTGCCGGCGACCGCCACAAACACCTCAATGGAGATCAAAAGGCTGATGTCCAGCGCCGAAGCCTCACAAGCCTCCGGGGACGACAAAAAATGCGTCACCGAGGCCACCCAGGCATTGGCACTTGCTGACAGTCAGGGCAACCAACCAAACCCATGATCTGTGGTGGTCAACCTTCGGGTTGGCCTTCCGGGGCGTGATGACGTACACTGTACAGGCCTGCTGCTCACTTGATTCACAGAGCATCAGGCTCGGGGCCGTTTAGGATTCGACGCCGGTTGCGAAACTTTAGGTGCATGCCGAGTTGGTAACAGAACTCGTAAATCCACTGTTGCAACTACTTATAGTTGCCAATGACGATAACTACGGCCAGGAATTCGCTCTCGCTGCGTAAGCAGCCTTAGCCCTGAGCTTCTGGTACCTTCGGGTCCAGCAATCACCAGGGGATGTCTGTAAACCCAAAGTGATTGTCATATAGAACAGAATCGCCGTGCAGTACGTTGTGGACGAAGCGGCTAAAACTTACACAACTCGCCCAAAGCACCCTGCCCGTCGGGTCGCTGAGGGTTAACTTAATAGACACGGCTACGCATGTAGTACCGACAGCGGAGTACTGGCGGACGGGGGTTCAAATCCCCCCGGCTCCACCACTTCATCATCTAAAGACGTCCACGGACGTCTTTTTTTGTGCCTGAAATCCAGTGAAATCAAGGGTTTCATCTCGACCTGGGTTTCACAGAGGTTTTTTTAGCTCCAACCATTGGGGTGCTCCAAATGGTGTTCCCGCCCTTGCAGTGCTAATTTTTGAATCCGCGCACCCACGCCAACAGCCAACATGACGTTGAAACGCATGGGCTTCCAGGACCGCTTGGTCAGCCACGGCAAGCGCTCCATGGCTAGCACCATCCCTGAACGGGTAATCTGTCGGCAGCTGCTATCAATGGCGCAACCGACACGGTGAGCGCTCACCGAACACCACCGGTAACCGAAAATGACTCCCCCAGATGGAGTGATGCTTGATTTGGCGGCAGCGGCGACAACCCGCGTAATATTTGGCCTGCGCCGTGGCGACAGAAGTGGCGACTGTCGCCGCTGTAAACCTGGACCTGGCAGCTCAATCATGTGCTCTGGTTTTTCACTCAGTACCTGAAAGGCCCACTCCGATATCACCCGGTATTACTATCGACTGACCGCCCTATTGGTCTGGAGACGATTAGGAAAACGTCGATAATTACTGATCGGGTATTCAAATAGTCGTAGCCACCATACAACCACCTATCGCACATCTAGAAATATGGTAATGCGCGAACGAGCAGCAACAAATCGCGCAGCCTGCGAATTGCTATTAATTCCAAGACTTAAGAATATCTCTCGCCAAAAAATGACGACTACTCGCCAAAGCAACTCGACTAAAGTACAGCCTCACCAGCTGCTGGTAGCGCGTGAGTTCATTCAATGGACACCTCTGGCAAGTTTTTGCCGTCACGTCCATAATCACAAGCCAACTAAAAAACCTCCATACGCAAAAAGCAACTCCATACCATTCACGCCATTCGAGATTTATTTATCCAAATCCAATTGCGGTTATAAATAAAGCATTTCCCATTCGCGATTTAATTCGAAAAATTGGAGAGCTTAGGCGGAAAAAAATCCGGCCAATGCGATGATAATAAGATGTGCGCGGCATTATAACGTCATCCTGAAAAGCCTTACCCACTACCAGAAACCGTGCCTTTTGAGAAAGCATGATATTTTTTCTTCTAAAAGTAGAAAATTTTCATTTGTTGAATTAGAGTCTCTACTGAGCTTTGGAATTGCCATCCAAAGCGCTATTTTTTATTGAACACTGGAGAGCCGACCGCTGCGTGCATTAGTAACAGCGGCGGAAGAGAAGGATCGAAAATGCGTAAGAAAACAGCGCGCCTAACTATACTAATCGATCTTCCGACTAAAAAGAAATTAGAGGATCTCTCTGAGGCTGTCGATCTAACCGTGTCGCAGATTCTCAGAAAACTAATCAAGAACCACTTGGATGAGTCTGACCAGCCAATGGTTTTTTCTCCTGAAGAAACAACCCACAATGATTCTCTCCGGCCAAACTAGAGCGAAAGTACCATATCCATGGTTCTTTGCTCTAAGAGCGCTCTTATCTATGGAGAAGCATACACCGGCAATTATTTGATGCGGTTTACACTACATCCTGCCCCCTTCCATTTGCTTGGGCGCTGAAAACCCTGACATTCTCACGAGAGTTCGATTATCGAACAAAACTTCTCTAATCTCGCAAAAAATCCGTCTTCATCTGACGTTGACAATGGATTCTCTTATGTCTTTGAAGCAGCAACTAAGCGCTTGTTACAACTTATTAAAAGCACAGACAGCAGACCCCATTGCCAGCGCCGATGTCTCGCCGACCTGTACGTTATTTTTCTCCCTCAGCGACGGCACACAGCGGGCTAGGGTTTTCCACGTCACCGCAGAGAGCTTCGAGGCCGCGTGGAGCAGCGCATTATCAGACTCTGCGCAACTACAGGATCAGCCACCCGGGCGGCTATGGCTCAGGGTCGAGCGCGCAATCAACCTGACGACACTGTCATGGGAACAATTGCAGGACCGTCTCAAGCGCCATAAGCGCAACTACTTCCGACACGGCATCGCCTTCGATCAGGGGTTGAAGACTGCCCTCACTGAGCAGGAAATCAACGCCAACGCCATCCTGTATGGCGGATCCACCGTTCCTCTTGCCAGTTTCAACATGGGCAATTTTTCGATATACGTGAAAAAGCGCTTTGGCGACCCGACTGTGCTGGAGGCAGCCCAATACGCACAAGCCCACCCACAGACTCCGGTCTACCTGTTCCAGACCCAAGGCGTTTTTTGTGCCGAAGACGGTATCGCCCACGCCCTCAATAGCAGCGGCCCCGATGTCGGCCGACGCCAAACGGGTGTACCGGAAGCTGGCGATATTCGGGAAAAAATCGTAACGGCCTCGAATTTCCTCACTCGCCAGGTCAAGGACAGCGGACAATTTGTCTACGGCCATTTCCCCTGTTTTGACCGCACGATCCAGAACTACAACACCCTGCGTCATGCCAGTACGACTTACTCCATGGTCGAAGCCTGGGTGCTGACCAAGGATGAAGCACTCAAGTCATCCATACATCGTGCCCTCGATTACCTCACCCAAACGTTGATCAGGCCCTACACCCTGCCCGACGGCAGCACCGCCGCCTTCTTGGTGGACGCAGACGACGAAATCAAACTCGGCGGCAATGCGGTATGCCTGCTGACCCTGGTGAAATACAGCGAAGTCACCGACAGCCGCGACTATCTGCCGCTGCTGGAGGCGCTGGCCAATGGCATTGCCTGGATGCAAGACCCGCAGACCGGTGGCTTCAACCACGTTCTGCATGCCGCAGACTTGAGCGTCAAGGCACCCTTCAGGATTATTTACTACGACGGTGAAGCGGCATTCGGGCTGATGCGCCTCTACGGGCTGAGTGGCGACGAGCGTTGGTTGCACGTCGTCGAAAACGCCTTCGAATACTTCATCGCAAAGGAACACTGGCGCGAGCATGACCACTGGTTGAGTTACTGCGTCAACGAGCTGACGCGATATCGACCCGAGGAAAAATACTTCCGCTTCGGTCTGAACAACTTCATCGATTACCTGGGTTTTGTGCAGCAGCGCATCACCACCTTTCCGACCCTGCTGGAGTTGATGATGGCCGCTCAGCAGATGCTGCAGCGCATAGAGCAGTTGCCCGCGCTGCGTCATCTGCTCAACGAGGTCGATCTGGAGGCGTTCTATCGTGCCTTGCACCACCGTGCAGGGCATTTGTTGAACGGTTACTTCTGGCCGGAAATGGCGATGTTCTTTGGCAATCCAGCACGTATCGTCGGCTCGTTTTTCATCCGCCATCACGCCTTCCGCGTGCGCATCGACGATGTCGAACACTACCTCTCGGGGCTGATTGCCTATCACGGCTACCTGCTCGACGGCGCGAAGCAGGTCCGGGCCGCGCGGCCGGACAGGCAGCAAGGTGGCGACGGCTGGCATTGGGATGCGGCCAGCGTGGCGCAAGCCACCGGCGGCACTTGGGCAGTCGCACCGCAAGTCGACTGGTTCGCCAGCGGGCTGGCTCCATCCATGGCCTACTTCAAACAACACCGCATGCTGAACCGCCATCCGAGCAAAATCGGCGCCAACGAGGCACGGCTCGCACGCTTGTGGGCCAAGGCCGATCCACACCTGCGTCCCTCAGCCCTGGTCTGCGTCGACCCCACGCCTTACCTGGGCAGCGGCCTGCCGGTGTTGCAGGTCCAGGACACGGCAGATGCCATGCTGCAACTGGGGCGTTACGCCCGGCAAGCCTTCAATGGCCAGGTATTCGGGGTCACCGGCAGCGCCGGCAAGACCACGGTGGTCGCCATGCTCTCCCATGCCTTGGCGCAACTGGGCAGCGTGGCGCAAACCGAGGGTAACGCCAACCTGCCCCATGGCATCGCCTGGAACCTGGCCAGCATGACCGACCCGGCCCGCTTCTGGGTCCTGGAAATGGCCGTCGGCAGGATGCCTATCAACTCCGAACTGGTTCGCCCCCATGTCGCTGTGGTCACCAGCCTGGCGCCAGCGCACCTGGAATACCACGGCACCCTGGAAAACCTCGCTCGCAAGAAAAGCGCAATCTTCAGGTCCATGGTGCCTGGCGGGCATGCGGTGCTGAACCATGACATGCCTTACTACCAGGTATTCGCCGATGCCGCCACGCGGGCGCAATTGACGGTGCTCAGCTACGGGGAGCATGCACAAGCCGATCTGCGGGTGCTCGACTGTCTCACCACGCCGTCGCACCTGCAGGTCAGTGCCAGCCTTCGAGGCACCCCATTGCACTTCAAGCTGCGCGCCCGAGGCCAACACATGGTGCTCAACGCCCTGTCGGTACTGGCTTCACTGGTTGCAGTCGGCTTGCCCATCATGCAAGCACTGGCTGCGCTGGAGACATTCGAGGCGGTTGACGGTCGCGGTAACACACTGACCATTCCCTGCGGGCACGGCGACTATCAGTTGATCAATGACGCTTACAACGCCAATCCGGGATCAATGGGGGCCTCGTTGAAAATGCTCGCCGAACTGCCCGGTCGGACCGACCAACGCGTTGCAGTGTTGGGGGATATGCTCGAACTGGGGCCGGATACTCAACGCTACCACCTGGATCTGGCCGAACATCTGCTGGCGGCGTCTCCACGGCATACCCTGCTCTGTGGCCCCCTGATGCACGCACTGTTTTTGCAGCTGAGTGATCAGTTGAGCATCGAGTGGTTCGAGGACGTCAACGCCTTGCAGGATAAACTGCCCGAACAGGCGGCGCGCTGGTTCCGCGAGGGTGATTGGGTACTGGTGAAGAGCTCTGGCGGAACCGGTCTCTCGAAACTGGTCGACTCACTCACACAAGCCGGGAACGCCGTCGCGGGGCGCTGACGCCGGCCTTTGAAGCGGCTCGCTGGCGTCAGCGAGCCGTTTCTTCAAGGCTTGGCACACTGAGCCGCCGACTTCAGCCCGATATCGTTTCGCAATTGATGAGAAGCCGATCCGGAAGCTGGCGCTTCGATCAGTTGAGCGTCCAGTCCCGCATCGCGTAACGCCTGGTAGAACTGTTCCTGCAGCACAAAAGGCGCTACTTGATCGTTGCGATTACCCATTACCAATAACGGTCGATCAGGCACCTTGGCGATACCGTCGACGTGCCGCAAGGGATCGTAAGGATGCAGCAGGCCATTAGTATCGCGCCCTTCGCGGGCCGGCAGGCCTTTGCTGCGACGAATCATTTGCGCCCGCTCGAGCAACGCAAATGCCCCTGAGGTCATGACCGCGCACTTAATGTCCTCGCGCCCCAGTGTCAGCAAGGCCGCCACCACCGTTGCCCCACCGCTGTGCCCCAGCAGCACAAACCGACCGATGGAGTAACGCTGGCGCAACTGGTCGAGCGCAGCATCCAGCGCCTGAAACTCGCTGGCCTGACGCCGCTGTCCGTGATTGCCACTGGAGCCGTAGGTCCCCGGACGCGCGACAATCACCACCGGCACTCCTGCACGCCGACTCAGGGCCGCCGCCTGTTTGTCCTTGGCTCGCAGGGTATTGCCAGCAATGTCCTGCGGCGCACGGTGCATCTCGATATTGCGGTCACCGTGAAACATCACGATCACCACGGGGGCATGCTCAAGCGGTGAAGCACTGAAGTAGCGAATGCAGGCTTGGCCGCTGATAAACTCGACCCACAGGGCCGACTCCGGATCGACGCAGCTGGCCTGGTCGGCCGGGGTATTCCATAGCAGCGGCAGATCATCCATATCCCGAGCCCACAGCGGGGTGCTGAGCACCAGGGCCAGGCACGTCAACCGCCGCGCCAAGTTCGATCCGAGCATGATGCTAGCGTTCGCGCAAGGCTTCGCGAGCCCGGTTCAGGGGTTTGATCAGGTAATCGAGTACCGTCTTCTGGCCAGTCTTGATATCCGCCGCCGCGATCATCCCCGGCACAATGGAAAACGCCTTGCCGGCCTTATTGTGCAGTTCATTGTCATTGGTACGGATGAACACGCGGTAGTAGAACACCTCGGGTTTGACTTCGTCCTGAATCGTATCGGGGGAAATCGTCACCACTTTGCCATCCATGCTGCCGTAGATGGAGTAGTCATAGGCGGTGATCTTGACCTTGGCTTCCTGGTCCGGGTGGATGAAGGCAATGTCACGCGGTGAAATGCGCGCCTCGATCAACAACTGGTCGTCCATCGGCACAATCTGCATCAAGCGGCCATTAGGGGGGATGATTCCGCCGATGGTGGTGACCTCGATATCCTTGACGATACCTCGCACCGGCGAGCGCAATGTCAAGCGGGTGACCGAGTCGGAACGGCCCTTGAGGACCGAGGAAAGGGTTTGCACATCGGAGTTGGCCTTGGCCAGTTCTTCGCCGGCCCGCACCATGTACTCGGAGCGGGACTGGGTGAGTTTGAGCTCAAGTTCGGACTTCTGCCGCTTCAGGCGCAGCACCTCGACGTTGCTCGCCGCACCGACGCGGGCCAGGTTCTCGGTGATTTCCAGTTCGCTGCGCACAAGCCCCAGGGAGGCCCGAACCCCCGCCTGAGACTCTTCAAGCCCCTTGCGCCGGGTTTGGTACAGATCGGTTTCGGCGGCCATCAGTGCCGGATAGGCCTTAAGCTCCTGGGGAAAGGTCAGCGCTATGCCGTTCACTTCCGCCTGCAAGCGCGCGACGCTGGCCAGGGACGCGCGGTACTTGGCTGCGCTCTCGCCGAAGTTGGATTCGGTCTTGGTCGGGTCGAGCTTGGCGAGGATTTCACCCTGCTTGACGATATCTCCTTCGGCGACGTTGAGTTCGGCGACGATCCCCCCCTCCAGTGACTGGATGACCTGCTCGCGCGAGGTCGGGATGACCTTGCCGGTGCCGGTCGACACTTCGTCTATTTCAAACAGGTAGGCCCATACCCCAAACGTCAACAGCACCAGCGCCACGCACCAGACGACACGCGTCGAGCGGACCACGGTAGCGTCATCGAGATTGTCGTCACCGGACGCAGAGGTATCTTGAGAAGATCCGGCCAGGGGCACGCCGGCCTGCTCCAGGTTCGCCCCTGAAGCACGATTGTCATTGGGCATCTGAACTATCCTTTTGCGCAGTCAATTGCATGGGTAGCCGGCTTACTGAGCCTGGTTCCGGGGCTTTGAAAGCCGGGCAATGGCGTTGTCCTTGGTGTCATCGATCACGACCAAACCGTTGTCGACGACGATGATGCGGTCCACCAGGCTCAGGACACTCATCCGGTGTGTGGCGATGATCAGCGTGCGCTGCGCCCCCCACTGGTCCAGGCTCTGTATCAACTTGCGTTCACTGGCATCGTCCAGTGCCGCGGTGGGTTCGTCCAACAGCACAATCTGAGGCTGGCGAATGATCAATCGCGACAGCAACAGCGACTGCCGCTGACCACCGGACAGGCCGAGACCGCCTTCCTGAATCATATGGTCCATGCCCAGCGGGAACTTGCCGATGAACTCCAGCGCACCGGTCAATGCCAGTGCGTCGAGGATTTCCTGGTCGCCGGCGTGGGGTGCCCCCATCATCAGGTTCTCACGCAGGGTGCCGTGGAACAGCCGCGAGTTCTGGGTCAGCAAACCTATATCTCGACGTACATCGGCCGGGTCGATATGGCTCAGCCCGACGCCGTCCAGGGTCAGCAAGCCCGAACTGAGGTCGATCATCCCGGCCATCGCCTGCAACAAGGTCGACTTGCCCGCGCCGTTGCGCCCGAGCACTGCGATGCGCTCACCCGGGGCAATCTTCAAGTCCTTGACCGTCAAGGCCGGCATCGGCGCCTCTTCGCTGTACTTGAACACCGCCTGCTTGAACTCATAGTCCCCTCGGACCACAGGCAGATGCACACGCTTGCTGCCTTCGGCTTGGTCGACCGGCATCTGCATGATCCGGTGCAGGCCCTGCAGGGCCACTTTGGCCTGTTGCCAGCGCGTCAGCACGAGGGTGATCTGTGACATCGGCGCCATCATGCGCGAAGCCAGGATCGACGCAGCTACCAGACTACCGGTGGTCATATCTCCGGCCATCACCATCGGCGCACCGAATACCACCACCACCGCAAATACGCCTCCTTGCACGCTCTGCGTCCAGGTCACCAGCCCACTGGTGAGCGTACGCGAACGCAGGCTGGCTTCGGCGGCGGTCGCGTTGTAGTGGTTCCATTGCTGCTGGAAACGCTGCTCGGCCTGCAGCATCTTGATGTCGTCCAGGCCTTGCACGGTTTCTACCAGCATGGCGCTGCGCAGCGAACTTTCACGCATCGACTGGTTGGCCAGCCTGGCCAGTTTTCTCTGCGACAAAAGCCCCGGGATCACCAGGAACATCACAGCGCCCAACGGCACGGCCACCAGCGGCCCGGCAATAAACCAGTAGATCACCACGAACATCAGGAAAAACGGCAGGTCGGCCAAGGCACTGGCGGTGCTGGAGGTAATCAGTTCGCGAAGCTGTTCAAGCTCGCGCAACTGGGAGATAAACGAACCGGTGGATTTCGGCCGGGCGCTATTGCGCAGGCGAATGGCATGACCGAAGACCAGGTCCGACACCCGCATGTCTGCGCGCTTGCCCAGCAGATCGGTGATCCGCACGCGCATGACGCGCAGGACGAAATCGAAAAACAGCGCCAGCGTCACGCCGCCGAACAGTACATAGAGTGTCGGCATCGATTCGGCCGGGATCACCCGGTCATACACCTGCATCGAAAACAACACCCCGGCCAGGCCGAGGATGTTTGCCGCCAGCGACGCCAACATGACATGACCATACGGCCGCATGTCGCGCAATATGATGCTCCGGAACCAACTCTTCTCGTACGGTTTGATGTAGTCGTCGACCCGAGTATCCCTGGCCGTTTGCACTGGCCGCAGAATCAGCGCCTTGCGCGCAGAAGCGACCAGATCCGCACGGCTGATGCGACTTTGCAGCCCCTGGTCACCGCAATAGACAATACCCAGTTCATCGTCGTCGCCGAGAGTTTGCAACACCCCGATTTGACCATCATCGAACTGCAGCACCAGGGGCAGGCGCCGCTGCACCAACAGCGACGTGGTGAAGTCGACGACTTTGAGGCTCAGCCCTGCCTGGCGAGCCATCTGGCGCAGCACCTCGTCGACACCGACATCTTTGCTCCACTGCGCAGCGATGCGCACATTCTGCGCCGAACAATCCAGGCGATTGTGCCGGGCAACGACCAGTATCGCCTCCAGCCAGCCTTCGTAACTGAGCTCGCTGGCCACCTCCAGGTTCTGGGGTTCGGTGGCGCTCTGGGTATCAAGGTTCACGGCATCGTTCATGGTCGAATCTCCACACCTTGGATCGTGCTGCTGTCCAGATTGAACGCCGTGCGCAAGGCGCTGCTGTTATAGAGGCAATCGATTTCCAGACGGTGCAGATCGGCGGCAGTATTGGCCCGATCCATGGCAGCCTGGTGGATTTCCTGCTCGGCGTTCAGCAGATCGAGCAGTGGCCGCGTGCCTAACTCAAGGTATTGCTGGCGATACAAATCGCGGGTTTCAGAAATGCTGCGCTCACGAAAATCCAGGGTCGTCAGGCGCTGTTCGAGGCTGGAGGTTTGATCCCGCGCTTCGAGCAAACCCTGGCGTACCGCCAGACGCGCGGCGTCGTTGGCCGCCTCGGCCGCCCGCAATGCTTGGGCCGCTGCCGATTTGCGGGCATTAATTGCGCCGCCTTGGTACAGCGGCATCTCGACGTTGAGAAAGATCCCGTAGCGCGTGCGGTCGCGTCCGCCAACACTGCCATCTTCATCGTTGTTGTCCAGGTACTGGGTGGCCGTGGGATCCAGCGACACCGTCGGCATCGCTTCGGCCCGGGCCTGGGCGATCTGGGCCTGGGCATCGACCTGCTGGGCCTGGGCGATCAACAGCGAGGGGGTCAGCACCTCGTCGGCGTTGATACCCTGGCAGGACTGGCGCAGCGTGCCCGGCACCTCGGTCGTGACACTGACCGGTGCTCGCGCGCCGAGCAAACTGCCCAGGCTGCTGCGCCAGCGGTTGTACAGCGCTGTATATTGCAACTGCGTGGCCACCGCAGCCTCGACCCGCGAACGCGCCTGGATCAGATCGGAGCGGGTACTGGCGCCCATGTCGCTGCGCTTTTGCGCCAGGTCAGCAATGGCTGTCAGCCCCTTGACCTGCGCCCGTGAAATATTGAGCAACGCCTGGTAGCGCTGCAGTTCAATCACCGCAAACGCGGTATCGCGCGCCACCTGGTCGATGGCCAGCAAGACCGAAGCCTGCTTGCCATTCACCCGGGCCACGGCACTGTCCACCGCACTGTCTACCTTGCCGAAGTCATACAGCATCTGCGAGGCCGACAGGGTGAAGGCCTGGCTTTGACCGTTACCGGTCAGGCCGCTGTCATACCCGGAATTGAACCCGCCACGAATCTGCGGGTAATAGCCGGCCCGGGCTACAGTGACATTGTCGTTTTGTTGGTAAAGCTGACCGATCGACTCCGCGATCGCGGGATGCCAGGCAACAGCCAGTTGTATGGCGCGCGGCATCTCCAGATTGTCGGGGACAGCACGATTGGGGGCAGCCGGCTGGCTGGCACCAAACGAATCACCCGGTAAATTCTTGCCCACATCCTTGGGGCTGATGGTGTTGATACTTTCGGGTTCGTAGTCACGTGTCAGTGCTACGGCCCGCTCTATCGTCAATGGCAGTACAGCGACGGCCAACAACGTCACAAACAGGAACTCGAACCGATCCTTAGGTTTCAAGTAATGCTCCACATCAACTTGTGATGAAAAGATAGACGCTTATTTGCCCTGCTACTCATTCAATTTCAGTGAGATGCACGGCATTACTCACATTCGCTGTGTAATGCCAGGCGGCGCAGAATGCACCGCCTGGAACATTACAGTTGACTAGTGAATGAATGAGACGAGAACGCCAGGCCTTGCGGCCTGATGCTCCCCGCCAGCAACGTGGTTAAACCACGTTGACGCCACTTTGTACCCAGAGCTGATGGGTTTCATCTTCCTGGCTGGTGTACACCACGTACTCCTGCCCGTTCTCCAGTTGAGTAGTGCCCTCCGACCAGTTGCCCGTCAGATGGACGCTGTCTTGCTCGTCACCCTGGATAAACAATCTATCCGTCTCGGGCGCCGTCACTGCCAACAGGTCCTCCAGACTCACGGTCAGATCGACCGCACTGAAGTCGTTCAGATCGATGCTCTCGATGTTGCTGACTTTACCGACCAGCAAGCTCAAGTTAATCGTCGCATCACCACCGTCCCACAACAGGGTGTCGAAACCAGCCCCGCCATCCACCGTTGCAAACTCGGTGTCATGGATCGCGATCTGATCAGCACCGTCGGCACCTTCGGTGATCGTGGCCGATGACGGTTCCTGCTCGAACGAAGCTGCGGCGAAGCCTGGGGCTTCGGTAGCAGGATTGCCCGGATTGGCATCGTCCCAGACCAGATCAAGATCCGGCGAGTCAAGGCGTACGTAGAGCGTGGCGGTGTCCTCCTGGCCACCTGGGGTGGTGAGTTTGTAGATGAAACTGTCCACTTTACCGAGGTCAGCCAGCGCCAGGCCCGGGGTCGGCGTGTAGCTATAGTCCCCGTCTGCATGCAACGTCAGCGTGCCATATTGACCCTGCACCACGGCTCCGGTTTGACCCGGTGTGACGTAGACCCCGTTGATCAATACACTCAGTACCGTCAACGTCGAGCCGAGGCTGTCTGCGGCGGAGTGAGCGCTGAGCGCGAGGATGTTGCCCGTTGCGGCGATAGCTGCACCTGTGACGAACTCCGTCAGGTGAGTGGTGGTCAGCGTCTGGGCCACTGTGATCGTGCCAAGTGTTGCCAAGGCCCCCGTCGTTGACGTCACTCGATACTGACCTTCACCCAGCGTGAAGGTATGCGTCGAAGCAGTCGTACTTTCGCCAGGCACTTCGTTCCATGTTGTACCGTCCCACTTCTGCAGGACGATGGTTGTCGTAGGGAGTACCCCGACACCCGCGAAACTGCGACTGACAAAAAGCTCTGCCGTCGTGTCGGCATCGACCACGAAGGATTGCCCTGTACCTGTCTGGGTACCGAAGAGTGCCGGTGGTGAGTAACTGATCGCCGTCAGGTTTTCAGTCTCTACCAGGTTGTCGCGGTCAATCAGCGTCGCTCCGATGTCATCGGTGGCAACCACCTCCACGACACCCGGTACCGATGGATCGGTGGGACTCCAGATGACCGTGGTGTCGGTGCTGTCGATACGCACGTACAAGATGGCCGAAGCTGTCCCGCCCGCTGCTGTCCCCAGTTGATACGCGAAGGTATCAACCTTGCCGACGTTCGCCGCATCGCCATTTGGCGTGTAGCTGTAATCACCGTTGGCAAAGATCGTCAGATCACCATACAGCCCGTGCACAACGGTACCGATCGCAGGATCAGTACCGACAACGATACCGTTGACTTCCTCCACCGACGCATCCGCTGCAGCCCCTGGAGAGTCCGGTACACCGGTCAAGCCCTCATCGGTGATGACGTTACCGCTGACCTCACCACCCGTCACATTGAAGTCGACCAGGCTTTCGTTATCGACGCTCAGCTGCGCTGTAGCGGTTGCACCAACTGCCACGAGAGCAGGGTCCATGGAGAGCGTAAAGCGATACTGACCCGCCGCCAGACCATCGATTTTAGCGCTGGTATTACCCGAACCGAACAACCCAAGCAAATCGAGCAAGCCACCGTCCACGCCACCCTGATCAACCGGAGTCCAGCCGCCAGCTCCGTCGCTGACCTCAAGTGTCGCGGTGAACCCGCTACCCAACACAGAGACCAGATCGCCCGAACCGAAGGACAGATTCAAGATGCCGGTGTTTTCATCCGTCACAGTGAATTGCTGCGACAACGTAGGCACACCGAGCTGAATTCCACCTACATCCAACAACGTGAACACTGTCATGTTGTTGAGCGCGGTGTTGGTCGTAACCGGAGTTACGGTCAGTTCAGCGGTTGCGAGGTCATCGAAGGCTTCCAAATCCGCGTCGGCATCGGCGTCGGCGTCGGCGTCCGCATCGGCATCGGCATCCGCATCCGCATCCGCATCCGCATCCGCATCCGCATCCGCATCGGCATCGGCATCGGCGTCCGCATCGGCATCCGCATCCGCATCCGCATCCGCATCAGCATCAGCATCAGCATCAGCATCAGCATCAGCATCAGCATCAGCATCCGCATCAGCATCGGCATCGGCATCAGCATCGGCATCGGCATCGGCATCCGCATCCGCATCCGCATCCGCATCAGCATCCGCATCCGCATCCGCATCAGCATCAGCATCAGCATCCGCATCAGCATCCGCATCGGCATCGGCGTCGGCATCGGCGTCGGCGTCGGCGTCGGCATCGGCGTCCGCATCGGCATCCGCGTCGGCATCGGCATCCGCATCGGCATCGGCGTCGGCGTCGGCGTCCGCATCCGCATCGGCGTCGGCGTCCGCATCGGCATCGGCGTCCGCATCCGCATCCGCATCCGCATCCGCATCCGCATCCGCATCCGCATCCGCATCAGCGTCGGCATCCGCATCCGCATCGGCATCGGCATCGGCATCGGCGTCCGCATCCGCATCGGCATCGGCATCGGCATCGGCGTCCGCATCGGCATCGGCATCTGCATCGGCATCGGCATCGGCATCCGCATCCGCATCCGCATCCGCATCCGCATCCGCATCCGCATCCGCATCAGCATCAGCATCAGCATCAGCATCAGCATCAGCATCAGCATCCGCATCCGCATCCGCATCCGCATCCGCATCCGCATCCGCATCCGCATCCGCATCAGCATCCGCATCCGCATCCGCATCCGCATCGGCGTCCGCATCGGCGTCCGCATCCGCATCCGCATCCGCATCCGCATCAGCGTCGGCATCGGCATCGGCATCGGCATCGGCGTCCGCATCCGCATCCGCATCCGCATCCGCATCGGCGTCCGCATCGGCATCGGCATCGGCATCGGCATCGGCATCAGCATCAGCATCAGCATCAGCATCAGCATCAGCATCAGCATCAGCATCAGCATCAGCATCGGCGTCCGCATCTGCATCCGCATCCGCATCCGCATCCGCATCTGCATCTGCATCTGCATCGGCGTCTGCATCGGCGTCTGCATCGGCGTCCGTGTCATCAATATCCGGTGCAATTACGTCGGTCGGGGTTGAGACATTTTCTGCAACATCGGTCAACATCGCCGTGAGGGTTTCACCATTGACTTGCGGGGTGGTCAGCACCACCTCGAAGTTGCCATCGCTACCAACCGTGCCGGTGCCGATCACATTGCCATTG
>NZ_CATKPU010000019.1:0-84610 GCF_949767825.1 Pseudomonas sp. IT-P258
CCCGCGGCTTCAACGTACAACGAAATAAAAATTCGATACAGGGCTTTTGAGCGTAGTTGTGTTTTTACACACTCTGGGCCGGTTGAATCCACAGTCGTTTTCTGCCTGTCGTGACAGGCTGAAAACTGTCCGCGGCAAGCCAATTGCAGTCCTCCGCGAAAAACTACAATCGAACAGCGGTTTTCGAATATGCCTATAAATCCCTAGACGGCTCACTCCGACGGCATTTGATTGTAGATAAGAATAGGAATTTCAACTGACAACTGTGGCTTGCGGAAAAAATGCACTTCAGAAAAATGCAAATTAACCGACATAGCAGGGGGAGCTTTATCAATCATGCCAAGGAACATCCATGCGATACCCACTTAAATTCGGTGCAATTGCAGTAACAATCGCATTCATAGCGGGGTGCGGTCCGAAACCACCTGGCTGCGACAACGAAACGGTAGCAAACATTATCGGCGATGATGTCAAGAGCCAGATTCGGCAAGTACTCATCGACAACGCTAGACCTATGGTAGGCGGGCCGAAGGTAGACGAAACGGAAATTCAATCCATCCTGTCGGAGTTCAAACCCAAATTAATAAGCACGCGTACCACCAAGGTCGATGCTGCGATCAACAAAAGTTATTGTGCCGGGAAAATAGCTTTCGATGTCTCGAAAGATGCACTCTCGCGCGCGACAAAAGGAATGGACCACAACAACCTCGATAGCTCAATGAATTTGCTACTCATGGGGGTTTGGACGCATTCTCCGAATGGAGATTTCGACGCATATGGAGCCAAAGCAGGTATTAAAACCGGAGAGCGTGAATATGCTCAGGACATCGAATATACCGCACAGCCTACAGATAATGGCGATCAAATGTATGTCGAGTTCAGTAAGTCACCGACCGTTACATCCTTTTTAGCGCAGCTGTCGTCAGCAGCCATCAACGGGAACCGACCTCCGAGACTAGCTCAACCAGTACCAGTTGCTAACAGCACAGACCCCGATAAATGCGTCGAAGGTAAGGTCGCAGAATTCCGTAGGAGCCAAGGTGAGGAAGCCCCTGTGATGAACGATATGCTCGAAGAATGGGAGCAGGATTGTGCTAATGGCCGGTAACTTTTCTAGCCGGAGACAAAATCGTATCGGTTGAGTCTGCACGAAAAGAGACTTTGAGGATGATCGCCCAATCTATTGGGTAATTGTCGAGAGAAAAAAAACCTCCGCACGCTCAGCGTGTGGAGGCTTTTTCCAATATGCGTTGATACCGCTTTCTTTTAGCGGTCTGCATCATCCTTGATTTAGGTTGACTGACTTCCTCAGGGCGTGAAGCGGACTGTCGCTTGGGCGAACTCTGAGCGGTTTGGTATTCTCGACAGGAATTCAATATATGAAATTAATGAATTTCTATTATCGCTGTTTATGACCTAAGTTGATTCAAGGACATGGAGAACCGCCCTTGAAATCATTAACACTCAACTCAGCTGAAAAGTTCGATAACACACGGGCCAATGAGTACGGACGACAGAGCCGAATTGCACTGGCAGGTTATGACGCCTGTCAGGACTTGGTGGCGTGCATGCTCGCGGCAAGCCTTGGAAATATGGGCTCGGCAAAAATACTGGTAGTCGGCGCTGGCGGTACGGCGCAGGAGATAATCGCGATGGCCAGGCTTGAGCCGGGCTGGCATTTCACCGCAGTTGATCCATCTGAGCCGATGCTTGAAACCGCGAAACAGCAGTTAGCCGTAAACAACGTGCTCGAAAGAACGGACCTGCATCTGGGGCACGTTGAAGACTTGGCGGCAGATGAGTCCTACGACGCAGCCACTTTGATCGGTGTACTCCATCATCTCGACGGGAATGATGCCAAAGGACAAATTTTACGATCCATTCGGGCTCGTCTGAAACCGGGGGCTGCGCTGATTGTCGCCGGCAATCAATATGCCTATGCCAGCCAGCCGTTACTCCTCGCCGCCTGGGGGCAACGCTGGCGGCAGCACGGAGCCAGCCCGGATGAAGTGAAGGTCAAGCTTGGTAAAATTCTTCAAGGAGCTGACCCTCCACATTCTGAGGCGGCGGTGCAGAAGCTTTTGCATGACGCGGGTTTTGGGGACGCTACGCGTTTTTTCAGCAGCCTGTTCTGGGGTGCTTGGTTGACGTGTAAATCACTCTGAACAGCGATGTGATAGGCCGTTGCTGGCCGATTATGGCTGTCGCGACCGAGAAAAAGTGAGAAAGCCCGTCTCGTTATGGGGGCGAAACGATGGTTGTCGCCCCCTGAAGCCTTGACCGGATCTAGCCCTGTTATTGCTTCAGCTGCCAGGCTGTAGAGCCGGCCGCGGCCTTGAACTTCGCGCGGTTTTCCGGCGTGGCCGGTGGTTCCGAGTCGCCAAAAATCGCTTTGAGCCAGTGGCCATCGGTCGGGTTCGGGAAGATGATGAACTTGCGACCGAACTGCTCCTTGTCTTCGATCATGAGGCTATTGCGTTGTTTAACGTCAGCAACGTAGTACTTGCGCTTGAAGTCGTTGAGGTTGTCACCCAGCATCACCACGACATTGTAATCCTTGGCGATCTCTGATTGACGTGGCTCCTTGTTGGAGCTTTCACGATAAACCGTCAGGTGTTTATCATCGGCAAACGGAAGATTGTTTTTCCGAAGATTCGCCAAAGCGTATTCGAAGGTTTTTTCGCCCTGGTCACGGCTGGTGACGTAAAAAACCTCAACACCCTTTGATTGCGCATAGTTCAAGAAATCCACCGCGCCAGGCGTGGCAACCGGACCATTGTCGGCCACCCATTTATCCCATGCGGCGTCGTCGAAAAACTCTTTGTCGGCATTGATCATATAGCCCCAATAGCTGTTGCTACTGAGCACGGTGTCGTCGACATCGCTGATGATCGCTAACGGTCGGTCGCCCGCTTTGTGGGCCTGGAGGGCTCGATCCAGCTGCATTCTTGCTACGTTGAACCCTTGATAATAAAGCGCTTCAAACTCGGCGGCGGTTTGCTTCCAGGCAACGGCAGCCGTTAAAAGATTTGAAGGTGGGCTGGCGACGTCCTCGGCAAAGCTGGGAGTCCCATGAAGCATCAGCAGAGAGAGGAACAAGGGGGAGATTAGGATTTTCTTTGTTTTTATTTTCACATTCGAGCCCTTAGAACACGGATTGAACAACTGTGGAAAATGCTGCCAAGGTGTTCTATATCAGCCCGTGTTTGAGCTCAATGCGGGTGTCGCATTTCTAGATCATTCGGGCGTAATTCCTGTCATTTATCTGTAATAAATTTGCAATGAGCTGAGTCAGCACCCGTGTCAGGAATACTTGCGAGTGACCGAACGAGCGCTTTTTGGCCGATTCTGTTGAAAAAGTCGGTTCTTCCAGATCGTCTGCATACTGACCGCTGACAATGCCTTTTTTTGCGCGCCGCTACGCGAAATCTGAGCCGGGAGTCCTCCGCTCAATGCAAAGATTTTAATCTCAAGCGTGTACTTTTCTACCGTGAAAACCATGGCCGACTTTTCAACAGAATAGGCCGATCCGTGCTGCTCGACCCAGTTCGACAGTTCCAGGATGGCAGCTTCCAGGGCGAGCAGGGAAGGGAGTAGGTCAGAGTTTGGCATCGCGAATTCTCCGTGGAGATTTCAACGTAGCAACGGGCAATAGTGCATGAAGGGACTGGTGTTCGGTCGGCAGGACGCCGGAGAGGGGGGTACGCAGATATAAAGCTGTCATTGATGGTATGCCCTCGGCTGTGGGTTTGTATCCGCAGGTATCCGCAACGCCCGCCGTTACCCGGGCATACAAAACCGCCGTTTCCCGACACCCGGGCGATACACGGCGGCCTTCCAATGGAACCACCGGCATCGCGCCACTTTCGGCGCGACCTGGCGTGGTTCAACTGGAGGAAAGACAATGTTGCGTACCCACACCCGTCACACCCTCGGCAAGCTTGGTCTGGTCCTGGCAGCCGCCGGGCTAGCCACCTTCGCGGGTTTCTCTCAAGCCCAGGAAGCTCAGCCGGCCCCGGCGATGAAAAGCTGGCAGCAGGGCCTGCATCGCACCGACCTGGTACGTGAAGACCTGGGTGCCGCCAACCGCGAAGTCCTTCAGGTGCTCGTGGACTTCGATCCGGGCGTGACGTCGCCCAGACATGCTCACTCCGGTGTCGAGGTGGCGCACGTGATCAGCGGCACCTTCGAGTATCAACTGGAAGGGCGGGCACCGGTGACGCTCAAGGCCGGTGATTCGTTGTACATCCCCGAAGGCGTTGCCCATGTGGCGAAGAACGTGGGCCAGGGTAAGGCTTCGGAGCTGGCGACCTACATCGTGAACAAAGGCGAGCCGCTGCTGATCCTGAAGGAGTAGGCGGGCTACCGGGTCATTGCGAACTGCAAACCTCCCACACACAACCGCGCAGCCAGCGATGCGCCGGGTCGGCATCCATGCGCGGGTGCCACAGCATCGAAACCGTGATCGCCGGGGTGGGGAACGGCAGGGCAAAGCAGTGCATCCCCTGGCACAGGTTGCCGACGTGCCGCTGCGGTACGCTGGCGACCAGGTCTGAAGCCCGCGCCAATGCAATCGCCGAAGAGAAGCCGGCGACAATGGTGGCGATGTCCCGCCTCAGTCCCAGCTCGTTCAAGGCGTCGTCCATGACGCCTTTTTCGTGGCCCCGGCGCGAGACCAGGATGTGCCGGGCGGCGGCATAACGGACCGCTGTCATCTCGCCGCGAGCCAGTGGATGGCCCTTGCGCACGATGCCCACGAACCGGTCGCGAAACAGCATCCGGGTCCGCACTTCCGGGCTGGTGGATTCGCCGATCACACCGGTTTCCAGGTCCACAGAACCTTCGCGCAGCAGGGTGCTGTCCTTGTTCAGCTTCTGCACGAAACTCAGGCGCACACCAGGTGCGTCCTGATGGAGGCGGGCGATCAGGGGCGGTCCGAAATTTTCCACGAAGCCATCGCTGGTGCGCAGGGTGAAGGTGCGCACCAGTTGGTTGAGGTCCAGTGCCTCGGCGGGGCGCAACACGGCTTCGGCGTCCTGCACCAACAGGCCGACGCGCTCACGCAGCTCCAGCGCCCGGGGCGTGGGAACCAGTCCGCGCCCGGCCCGCACCAGCAGCGGATCGCCGGTGGTTTCGCGCAACCGCGCCAGCGCCCGGCTCATGGCCGACGGGCTCAGGTGCAAACGCTTTGCCGCGCGGGCCACGCTGCCTTCTTCGAGCAAGACGTTCAGGGTGATCAACAGATTCAGATCGGGCATCGAATCAATTCCTGTGGGAGCGGGCTTGCTCGCGAAGGCGGTGTGTCAGCCAACGTTAATGGTGAAGCTGACGGCCTCTTCGCGAGCAAGCCCGCTCCCACACTGGGTTGTGGGTAGGTGGCGTTATATGCATGTATACAGTGCAAATGCTGCGTCTTCCGCCATGTTATGGCCAGGCTTAGGCTCGGGACAACCCTTTGCGGAGTCGCGAGAAAATGAAGTCCATATCGATCCGGGGCGCCTTGGCCAGCCTGTCGTTATCCATGCTGCTGTCGTCCCTGGGCACCAGCATTGCCAGCGTGGGTTTACCGACATTGGCCGAGGCGTTTTCAGCGTCGTTCCAGGCCGTGCAGTGGGTGGTGCTCGCCTACTTGCTGAGCATCACCGCGCTGATCGTCAGCATCGGCCGGCTCGGCGACCTTCTGGGGCGGCGGCGCTTGCTGCTGATCGGCATTGCGCTGTTCACCGTCGCCTCGCTCCTGTGCGCCCTGGCGCCCAATCTGTGGCTGCTGATTGCCGCCCGGGCCTTACAGGGCGTCGGCGCGGCCACCATGATGGCGCTGACCATGGCGCTGGTGAGCGGGGCGGTGCCCAAGGAAAAAATGGGCAGCGCGATGGGCGTGCTCGGCACGATGTCGGCGATTGGCACCTCGCTCGGCCCGACCCTTGGAGGTTATTTGATTGCCAATCTGGGGTGGCAGGCAATTTTTCTGGTCAATGTGCCGGTGGGTGTTTTGGCGATGGGGCTCGCGCTCTACTTTTTGCCGAGTGATCGCAGTGAGAAGAGGGCGGATCGAGCGGGCTTCGATGTGCCCGGCACGCTGGTGCTGGTTCTGATGCTGCTGGCTTATGCACTGGCGATGACCATTGGGCGTGGCACCCTGGGGCCGCTGAACATGACGCTGTTGCTGGCGACGGTTTTCGGGCTGGGCGTGTTTGTATTCGTCGAGCACACGGCCGAGTCGCCTCTGGTTCGATTGACGATATTCCGTAACTCGCGGATGAGCGCGGGATTGGTCATGAGCATGCTGGTGACCACCGTGGTCATGGCGACCATGGTGGTAGGGCCGTTTTACCTCACTGGCGCACTGGCGTTGGATGCAGCGAGTGTCGGGCTGGTGATGTCGACGGGGCCGTTGGTGGCGGCGCTGGCAGGCGTGCCGGCGGGCCGGTGGGTCGATCGTTTGGGCACGTATCGAGCCAGCACGACTGGATTGATCGCCATGTTGACCGGCGCTTGCATCCTGCCGGCCTTGCCAATGACGTTCGGTGTGCCCGGCTACATCGTGCCGCTGGCTGTCATTACCGCCGGTTATGCGCTGTTCCAGGCGGCCAACAATACCGCCGTCATGCTGGAAATCGAGGCGCGGCAGCGAGGTGTTGTGTCCGGATTGCTCGGCTTGTCGCGCAATCTCGGATTGATCACGGGCGCCTCGGTCATGGGCGCGGTGTTCGCCTTCGGCACGGCCAGCGGCGATATCCTGCAGGCGCAACCCGAGGCAATCGCGCAGGGGATGCGGTTGACGTTTGCGGTGGCTGCGGGGCTGATTCTCGTGGCCCTGGTGCTGGGCGCGATCAGCAAAATCGTTTCACGTCGCTTGATTGCGCCGTGCTGAAAAACGGCGCGACTGTCGTGAAAACGACCTGTTTGCGCTGAACGCGAAGCCTTGCGAGTTTTCTATTGAACGAGTGTTCAGTCTGGACTATGTTGGGGCCACCTTCCCCCGGCTGGTTGCGGGCTTGCGTTTCTTCAATTCGAACGAGGCACTGGCATGCGGTTTTCACCCTTTGTTGAACGGATCAGTGGCCAAGGCGTTGCCGCCTGGGATATCCACTACGCGGCCAGCGCGGCACAGCGCAAAGGCGAGGACGTGATCATCCTCAGCGTCGGCGACCCGGATTTCCCCACCCCCGATTTCATTACCGATGCCGCGATCCACGCCTTGCGTGAAGGCGATACTCACTACACCGAAATCGCCGGTCGCCAGGCCTTGCGCGAGGCCATTGCCGGCCGCTACAGCCAACTGATCGACCGCGAACTGCAGGCGTCCAACGTCATTCTCACGGCCGGTGCGCAGAACGCCTTGTTCGCCACCTCGATGTGCCTGCTCGGTGCCGGCGACGAAGTGATTGCCTTCGATCCGATGTACGTCACCTACGAAGCCACGCTCAAGGCGTCCGGCGCCACGCTGGTGCGGGTGCCCTGTGCGGCGGACTCGGGTTTCCGCCTCGATGCCGCCGTGCTGGCCAAGGCCATTACCCCGCGCACCCGGGCGATTTTCTTCTCCAACCCGAACAACCCCACCGGGGTGGTACTGGGGCGCGAAGAGCTGCAAGCCATCGCCGAACTCGCCATCGCCCATGACCTGTGGGTGGTGGTGGACGAGGTCTATGAGAGCCTCGCCTACGAGCGTGAACACTTGAGCCTGGCGGCGTTGCCGGGCATGGCCGAGCGCTGCGTGGTGATCGGCAGCCTGTCCAAATCCCATGCCATGACCGGTTGGCGCATCGGCTGGGTCGTGGCCAATGAAGCCCTGGTCAATCATGTCGAAACCCTGGTGCTGAGCATGCTGTACGGCTTGCCCGGGTTTGTCATGGAAGCGGCGCTCAAGGCCGTGCAGTCCCATGACGACGTCACCCACGGCATGCGCGAGATCTATCGTCGGCGCCGCGACCTGGTGGTATCTGGCCTGGCGGATTGCCCGGGCATTAGCGTGCTCAACCCTGATGCCGGCATGTTCGTGCTGGTGGACGTGCGCGGCACCGGCCTGACCTCGCTGGAGTTCGCCTGGCGCCTGCTGCGCGAGGCCGGTGTCTCGGTGCTCGATGCGGCGGCATTCGGTGAGCCGGCCCAGGGGTTTGTACGGCTGTCGTTCACCTTGAGTGACGAGCGCCTGGCCCAGGCCTGCCAGCGCATTCGCGGCTTCGTCCAGGTGCTCAACGGTGAAGCGCCGCGGCCGGTGATCGGCACGGTGACCAGCACCGCCACCGTCGAACCGGTCGCCGCCAAGACCATGATCGAGGTCGATGGCCTGCACAAACGCTTCGGCAATATCGAAGTGCTCAAGGGCGTTTCCCTGACCGCCCGCGAGGGCGACGTGATCTCCCTGATCGGTGCCAGCGGCTCGGGCAAAAGTACCCTGCTGCGCTGCATCAACATGCTCGAAGTGCCGGACCAGGGGCGCATCCTGGTCGATGGCGAAAGCATTCACCTCAACCAGAATCGTCCCGGCGCTCCGCTGGTGTCGGACGCCAAACAGCTGGTGCGCATCCGTTCCAGCCTGGGCATGGTGTTCCAGAACTTCAACCTCTGGCCCCATCGCACGGTGCTGGAAAACCTTATCGAAGCGCCGACCCAGGTCCTGCGTGAAAGCCGTGCGGAGGCCACAGAGCGGGCCGAAGCCCTGCTCGAACGCGTAGGTCTTGCGGCCAAGCGCAACGAGTACCCGGCGTTTCTCTCCGGGGGACAGCAACAACGGGTGGCCATCGCCCGGGCCCTGGCCATGCGGCCCAAGGTCATGCTGTTCGATGAACCCACCTCGGCACTCGACCCGGAACTGGTCGGGGAAGTGCTGCGGGTGATCCGCTCCCTCGCCGAAGAAGGCCGGACCATGATCCTGGTGACTCATGAAATGGCTTTCGCACGCGATGTCTCATCCAAAGTCGCCTTTTTGCATCAAGGGCTGATCGAGGAAACCGGTTCGCCGGACGAAGTGTTCGTACACCCACGCAGCGAGCGTTGCCGGCAATTCGTCAACGCTCATCAGACTCGCTAACTCATCATAAAAAGACGGGAAAACAACATGGGAAATCGACGTTTTGCAAACTGGTTGACCGGTGCGGCCTGCGTAATGCTGGTCGGCATGAGTGCTGCTCAGGCGCAACCGATCAGGTTCGCGGTGGCAGCGGAACCCTATCCGCCGTACACCGAAAAGCAGGCCAACGGCGTGTGGAAAGGTTTTGAAGTCGACCTGATCCACAAGCTGTGCAGCGAAATGAAAGCCGAGTGCGAGATCAAGGAAGTGGCGTGGGACGGCATCATTCCATCGTTGCTGGCGAAGAAGATCGACGTGATTTTCTCGTCAATGTCGGTGACCGAGGAGCGGGAAAAACAGATCGCCTTCAGCAAGGCTTATTACGACTCGGTGATTGCCGTCGTCGGCCCGAAAGAAGCATCGGTGAAGAAATACCCGGATGACCTCAAGGGCAAGATCATCGGCGTGCAGAACTCGACCGTGAGCGCCAGCTACCTGAAGACCTACTACGAAAAAATTGCCGACGTTAAGTACTACGACACCCAGGACTCGGCCAACGCCGACCTGATTGCCGGGCGCATCGACCTGATGATGGCCGACGGCACCGCCATGGCCGCGTTCATCAAGACCCCGGATGCCAAGGACCTGGCCTACCTCGGCACCGTGCCTTATGACCCGATCTTCGGCAAAGGCGTGGGCGCCGGCCTGCGCAAGGACGACACCGAACTCAAGGCCAAGCTCGACAAGGCCATCCAGGAATTGCTGGCGAGCAAGGACTACGACGAGCTGTCCCAGAGCTACTTCGGCACCAGCGTCAAGCCTGCGTTCTGACGACGGGTTAAACGTAGATCCCCTGTGGGAGCGGCTCGCGAAAGCGGCGTATCAGATACATAAATGTTGACTGACACACCGCTTTCGCGAGCAAGCCCGCTCCCACAAGGGACAGTGCAGGACCGCTGACTGGAGACTGAAATGCCGGCAATGTTCGATCTGATCAATTTCACCGAGCAGGGATGGGGCAGTGCGCTGTTGAAAGGGCTCTGGATGACCCTGCAGATTTCCGCCGGGGCCTTTGTGCTCGGGCTGGCCATCGGGCTGGTGGTGGCGTGCCTCAAGCTTGGCGCGCCGAAGCCGATTGCAGCGCTGATGCGTGGCTACACCACCTTGTTCCGGGCTGTTCCGGAGTTGCTGCTGATTCTGTTGCTGTACTACGTCGGCTCCATGCTCCTCAATTCGCTGATGACCCATCTCGGCTACGGCGTGGTCGATGTCAGCGGTCCGCTGGCGGCCATTGTGGTGCTGGGGTTGGTGCAGGGCGCCTACGCCTCGGAGATTTTCCGCGCGGCGATCCAGGCGATTCCCTTCGGCCAGATCGAAGCGGCCAAGGCGTTCGGCCTCAACGGTTTCGGCCTGTTCCGCCGGGTCACGCTGCCGATCATGGCGCCCTATGCCATGGCCGGGATGGCCAACCTGTGGATCAACCTGATCAAGGACAGTGCACTGATCAGCGTGGTTGGCACCAACGAGCTGCTATACACCGCCAAGCAAGGTGCGGGGTCGACGCGCCACTATCTGTTGTTCTACCTCACGGCTGCGGCGCTGTATTACGCAGTGACGCTGGTGTCCAACTACCTTTCGGGACGGTTGGAGCGACGCATTCGTCGCTGGATGCCTCTTGTTGACTGAACCGGCAGAGAGAATGAAATGATTCCAGCGTGGATAGTTGAATACGCGGCACTATTGGGCCGGGGGCTGCAAACCACCCTCACGATTTTGTTGATCGCCAGTGTGTTGGGTTATGGCCTGGCGGTGTTGGTGGCGCTGGCGCGGATCTCGAAAAACAAGGTGATCGCCAAGGTCAGCCTGTTCTACACCAGCGTCACCCGCGGCACGCCGTTGCTGATCCAGATCTACATTTTCTACTACGGCCTGGGCAGTCTGTTTGCCCAGTTCCCGCTGATTCGCGGCAGTTTCCTCTGGCCCTACCTGCGCGATGGTTACTGGTACATCGTGTTTGCCCTGGTGGTGTCGGTGGGGGCTTATGTTGGCGAAGTGATTCGCGGTGGCCTGCTGGCGGTGCCCAAGGGTGAAATGGAAGCGGCGTCGGCCTTCGGCATGACGGCGCGCCAGTCCTTGCTGCGGGTGCGCTTGCCCCGGGCGATGCGCTTGCTGTTACCGACCCTGGCCGGGGAAACCGTGATGCTGCTCAAGTCCACGGCGCTGGCCTCGACCATCGCCGTGATCGATCTGCTCGGCGCCGCCAACGTGGTCCGCGCACAAACCCTGCAAGTGTACGAACCCTTGTTGCTGGTGGCCGGCGTCTACGTCTGCCTGACGTTCCTGATCGAGGCGCTGTTTGCCTTTGCCGAGCGGCGCGGGACGCCCGTACGCAGGTCGGCCTGATGAGTTCTCCAACCGTTGACCGCTCGCTGCAAGGCATCGGCCTGTGCACTTTGGGCTATGCGTTCCTGGCGTTGCAGGATGCGGTCATCAAGTGGCTGGTGGCCGACTATTCGGTGGTCACCATTCTGTTCTGGCGCGCCGCGGTGGTGGTCGTGGCGGTGCTGCTGGTGGGGCGCCTGCGCCTGATCCAGCGAGCCTGGCGCTCGCCGAGCCGGCGTCTGCTGGTGGTGCGCGGGTTGCTGTCGATTGTCGCCTGGGTGCTGTACTACACGGCGGCCCGGGACCTGACCCTGGCCGAGATGACCACCCTGTATTTTTCCGCGCCGATCATGGTCACGGTGCTGGCGGCGGTGATACTCAAGGAGCGCGCCGGCGGCTGGCAGTGGTTCAGCCTGATCATCGGTTTTGTCGGGGTGGTCATTGCCTGTCGTCCCGACAACATGACCGATCCGTTGCCGATCGTCCTGACCCTGCTGGCGGCGATGTGTTGGGCATTCACCTATATCCAGCTGCGTCAGGTGGATGAGCAGACCTCGGTGCTGGAGCAGATGCTGATCACCAACGTGGTGTTCGTGATTTGCATGGCGGTCGCCTTGCCCTGGACCCACACGCCATCACCGACGCCGGCCTGGCTGGGCATGCTCGGCGCCGGCCTGGTGGGCGGCATCGGTCAGTTCCTGTTGTTCGCCAGCTTCCGCCGCGCCACCGCGACCTTGCTCGCGCCGTTCGAATACACCGGGCTGATCTGGGCGTTTGCCCTGTCGAGCCTGATCTGGGGCACGCTGATGGACATGTCGCTGATGATCGGCGCCGGGCTGATCGCGGTCAGCGGCACCCTGGCGATGATCTTCGGCCGGCACCCGTCACAGGACGTCGTCGGTGCTGAATGCTCCGTGACGCAGCCCCTTTATCCAGCAACGGCAGATGTGCAGGCCGTTGGCGGCGCTGAAGGTCTCGGGGTTCAGGCACCACTCGAGCCAGAGACCGTCGAGCATCGCCGATAAGCCGATGGCGGCCAGGCGCGTGTCGTGAATCACGAAACCTTCGCTGGCGGCCAGCCCGTCGAGCAACTGGCGGATCAGGTCGAGGTAGGCGCGGTAGCTTTTTTCGTGGGACTGGCTGACGTGTTCGGAGTGACGGATCAGGCTCCAGAACACCACCCACACGCCGAGCAGTTTCGGGTCCATGACCCTGGGCGAGAACGAGCCTTCCAGGAAAGCATCGATCTTTTGCGCCGGTGTCTGGGCCTGTTCGATTTCCTGGAGCAGGGCGGTGGTCAGTTCGCTGGCGAGCCGCTGGTAGGTGTCGGCGATCAGTGCCTCGATGCTGCCGAAGTGATGGTTGAGCAACCCCACGGAGACCCCGGCCTCGGTAGCAATACGCCGCACGGAAATCCCGGCGTGACCGTCGCGGCCCAGGCAGCGCAGGGTGGCGGCCACCAGCATTTCGCGACGGTCTTCGGGTTCGGCGCGGCGGTTTTTCGGGGCATCGGTTGTCACAAGGCTGTCCTTGGGTGAGGTTCCACGATGCCGAGCTTAGTTGAACGTCTGTTCAATCACCAGCTTCGGCAGCAGCGATACAACGTTTTTCAAGGTTCATGACGGGAGGGAAAGCCAATGCCGCAGGATATTTCGTTCAGTGTTCGCAACAACAACGGTGACGCCGTGCGGGTCGGTGCCTGGCGCTATGCAGGCGACGGCAGCGGGCCAAACGTACACCTGCAGGCCGGCGTACATGCCGATGAAATCGCCGGGATGCTGGTCCTGCACCTGCTGATGCAACGGTTGCAAAACGCCGAGGCCCAGGGCCGGCTCAAAGGCAACATCACCGTGGTGCCCCAGGCCAATCCGCTGGGCATCGGGCAGTTTCGCCAAGGGCGGATCCTTGGCCGTTATCACGACGCCACCGGGCAAAACTTCAACCGCGCGTTCGACCAGTCGGCAGCCATGGAACGACCTTCGACCTGCGTCCAGCAATGGCAAAAGCAACTGGTGCAACTGGCTGCCCCGGCCGATGTGATGCTCGACCTGCACACCGATGACGAGGCCTTGCCGTACCTCTACGTGCACCGCAGCTTCTGGCCCCGTGGCCGCGAACTGGCGGCGGCGATGAAGATGGACGTGGCGATCATCTGGGATGACGGCGGCGATGGCTCCTTCGAGGAAACCATCATTGCCCCGTGGATACGCGACGGAGCCACTGCGGGGCGCATGGCGGCGACCCTGGAGTTGCGCGGGCAGGGCGATGTCAGCGACCGTTTTGCCGAGTCGGATGCCGAAGGGCTATACAACTGGCTGTGCGGTTGCGCTGTCATCGATGAATCAGTGGCGCCCACGGACTGGCCCGTCGAAGCCGTGGAAATGGGCCACATGGAAACCATCATCGCCCCGCAACCGGGCGTGCTGATCTTCGAAAAAGAGCTGGGGGATTTCGTCGAGGAAGGCCAGCGCTTTGCGCGGATTCTCGGACGCCCGGGCGACCCGTCCACCGAAGTGGTGCTGCACGCCGAACAAGCGGGACGCCTGGTGACGCGCTATCGCGATCGCCTGATCCCCCAGGGCATGGGCGTGGCGAAATTCACTGGTAGCCGGGTGTCGAGAAACTGGAGTGGCGGGTTGCTGGACCCGAACTAGAGATGGCCCAGCCAACATCAATCACACAAAACCTGTGGCGAGGGAGCTTGTCGGAACACTGCACCGTCCCGCTGGGTCGCGTAGCGGCCCCAGCTCTTCACCTGAAAAGCAGGGCCTGCTGCGCAGTCCAGCGGGAGCAAGCTCCCTCGCCACAAGGGCGGTGTTAGCTACAGAGTTAGCGTCTGCCAATGATTCAATGCGATGTATGTGTTGTTGCGCTAATTGAGCCTGCCGACATTTGTGGCGAGGGAGCTTGCTCCCGTTGGGCTGCGAAGCGGCCCCCCGCTTTTCTTCAGTCAGACGGTGCAGTCAGGTTTTGCGACGGCTTCGCCGCCGAGCGGGGGCAATGCCCCTCGCCACGGGGGTAGTGTTAGTCACAGATTCAGTGTTTATGCGGGCGGGTCGATTTGGTCCAGCACCCGATTCGCCGTGATCTCCGCCAACATCACACTGTTGGAAATCCCCAGCAGGGCATTGCGTGATCCGCCGTCCAGATGATCCACCAACTGATGCACCATCACATCGACCGAGGCCAGCGTTTCGACCAGATAAACCACCAGGGTTTCGGTCGTGGCTTCGGGGTCAACGGTAAACAGGTGGCTGGGTCTGCGCGGCGTGGCTTTGATGTCGGCAGTCGAGGGGAAGTGGAAGGCGAGCGCACGTTCGGCGGCCTCGTTGAGCGTTTTTGAATCGGGTTCGTACGGGGATGTCGGATCGGTGTCCGGCGGGTTGGGGGTGACTTTGAACATATGCTTGCTTCTCTGATTGGGTGCCAACCCTCTTGCTGCTAAACGAGAAGGAGGCAGCTGTGCGCAGGTTAGCAGACCGGGGAAGCTAGCAAAGCCGGCGCGCCCGAAGGCGCCCTGCGCACAGCCACCATCAAATGCAGGCATGGGAATACCTGACTGACAGGAGCATGTGCACCTTGCTTACAACCCCGGGCTGCTAAACCCGACCACTGATGGGCAGTGGCGTGGAAACGATAGAGACCAGGGGCAGGGCGCACAAGCCGGCGGATTCTGGCGTAACCGTAGGCAACGACGCAAGGTCTTGTAGCTCTCAGGAAATAACCTACAGCCTCTTTAAACAAGTGCTATTGCTCAGATGCAGACGCTCTGCGCGCGCCCCGTGATCAAGGCATGCTGAGGGTAACCAGATAGTCTCCGGAACGGATCGGTAAGCCTGCGTCATCCATCAACACAAACCGTTGATCGTAATATCGGCCTTCCCGACCACTGTCAGCGAGCAGTTTTACGTTGACGCTGGATTGACCGACAGCGCTCACACTGGCGGTTGGTGCGATGCTGTTTGCCTCAATCCCCATCGCACGACTCTGGGCAGGGCATTGGTAAAGTCCGAATGTGCCATCCGTCCCCACGCGTGACTGACAGCCCGGCTCGACAATGCTGCCTTGAAACCTGATGGTGCCCGGCGCCGCCAGGCACGCACCACTGAGGGCGAACAAAAGACTCAATCCCGCTGCCATACGTTTGCCGTTCATGCCTGACGCTCCTTGATTTGTAAGGTCTAGGTCGTCAACGAAGGGTAGTCGCTTGAGGCTTTTGTTGTATCGCCGTGTATCAAGGCACCACATCTTCGTACAGCCATACAAAACCAGCGCTTCACGGATACAGCCGGGATACACCACCGAGGCCAAATAGACCTGGCAAAGCGAGGTGCACAACGCACCCCGCAACCAGGTTTATCAACCCTTGTGGTACGACCAATAACGGTCCCGCCGCGCAAATGATCCGGAGTATCAACATGACTCGTATCCAGTCGAACAAAACCCGTATTGGCCTGCTCGCTGTTGCACTGGTCGGCGGTATCAACTTCACGTCCTTGGCGTTTTCCGCCGAGGCCTTGCCTCAGGGCTACCAACTGGCTTCCGCGGAAAAGACCAGCGAAGGCAAGTGTGGCGAAGGCAAGTGCGGTGCCGAAGCCAGCGCGCAAAAGACCCAGGCCGAGGGCAAGTGCGGTGAGGGCAAGTGCGGCGATGCATCTTTTGCGCGTACCGACGCCGATCATGACGGCCGCGTGTCGCTCAAGGAACTGCTGGCGGTGGCGCCCAAGGGCACTGAGGAATTCAAGGCGATGGACACCAACGGCGACGGCTTCCTTTCCGAAGGTGAGGTGTACAAGTTCCGCACCAACCAGTTCATCTCCAACGGCAAGAAAGTACCGACCGAGCTGTTCACCAAGTTGAGCCAGGCTAAAGACTGATTAGCCGCAAACAAAAAAACCTTCCTGCGGTGATGCGCAGGAAGGGTTTTTTGTGGGCAGTACTGTTTACTTTTTGTTTTTGCTTACTGCTTCTTGAATAACAGTAAGAGCAGAGCTGTTGTGGCAAGCAGCGCCCCCGTGAGGAAAGTGCTGTCTGCCCCCATGTTTTGCCAAAGCCAGCCCGCAAGTACGCTGGCGATCAGCATGCATACACCACTGACAAGATTAAAAATGCCGAAGGCCGTACCCTTGAGCTCCGTGGGAGCGTTATCGGCTACCAGCGAGGCAAGAATGCCTTGGCTGAATCCCATATGAAGCCCCCACAAGGCAATGCCAAACATCATCGTAATGACAGAGCTGGACTGAGCCAGCAGCAGATCCGCCAGGACGAGTAGTCCCATCCCCACACAGAGCAGTTTGGTGCGACGGATGCGGTCAGATAGCCAGCCGACAGGATAAGCGGACAACGTATAGAAAAGTGCCATCACCACCATCACCAGTGGAGTCCAGGTGATCGACAGGCCTGCCTGCTGTGCCCGCAATACCAGAAACGCCTCGCTGAAACGGGCGAGCGTAAACACCCCTCCAACAATGACGACCCACCAATACCCATAGGAGAAGTCACGCAGGACTCTCCAATGAATTGGAGATAGAAATTTTTGTGCACTGGGGCTGTGTGTGGGCTCTTTTACGCTTGTGACAATGAGAGCCACCGCCATCGCTGCCGGAACAACTGCAAACCACAGGACAAGCTCTATGTCTGCAAGCCATAACATGAGTACGATGGCCAGGGCAGGGCCAAGAACAGCCCCTACGGTATCCATTGACTGCCGCAGTCCAAAGCAGGCGCCACGAATTTCTGGTGGCGACACATCTGCGATTAGAGCATCTCGTGGTGCTCCACGAATGCCTTTGCCAATTCGATCCAGAAAGCGGGCGGTGAAGACCACTTCAACGGAATGAGCCAGAGGAAAAAGTGGTTTGGTCACAGCGGCTAAACCATACCCGAGCAACAGCAATCCTTTGCGCCGCCCCATATAGTCGCTGATAGCACCAGAAAATACCTTGACGAGCATGGCAGTCGACTCGGCAATACCCTCGATCACTCCGACGGCCAATGCACTCGCGCCCAATGTTGTAACCAAAAACACAGGCAGTAAACTGTGTACCAGCTCGGATGATAGATCCATGAATAGGCTGACAAAGCCAAGAGCCCAAATCGTGCGCGGAATACGAAAAAGCTCAGCGTTGGTGTTTGACCTTCCGCTACTCATATTTTCATCCTGTACTCATCGGCATCAAGACGAGACTGAAAAATCGGTTTAGTCGTGCGTGCAGGCGAACCAGGTTTGCGTCAGAGCGGCAAAAATCAATGGAGCTGCCGTTGCCTCTGTAGTTCCGTCTTCAACCAGGTGCTTGCCGGTTGTGCGCCTTCTGGACATCGCACCTCATAGGCGCGGCCAGTCATACTGCTTCTAGTGGCAGCAAGCTCGATGAAGTCTTCTGCACTGTTCACCCTATTCTTGCCTTCGAGATAATTCAGCTTCTTCTCCAGATGCGCCCGAGCCCGGGGACCTGGGAATTCGTCCCCATTACGCACAAACCGACATTCACTATGCTCGACAAAGTCCAGCAAGCCCTTTATCTCTTGTGTGGCTTGAGGTGTGGCTTGAGCCTGCGCATTGGTTACGATTGCGATAAGGCCGATACCAGCGGCCATCATCCATTGGCTGATGGGCCTGACCGCTGCTTTTATCCATATCCGCATGATTCATCCTCGTCCTGAAAGTGGAAGAACAGCCTTGAACCCCTGCCGGACAGGGTTGCGAGCATTTGAGCATTAAGTAAATACCAACAATGTCTGTTTGACGTCATTGCCCTTTGTAGCGGCGATGAGAAAAATAGCCCCCGTTTGAAACCAGGCAGCCACTACCGTCGGATACTGCTTGCCCCATGGCCCGCTTTCAAACGCATCCAGTGCCTGCTCGGCCGCTTCGGCGGTGACAGCCTGATAGATCGGTTTGAGCGCCTTGGCCAGTTCGCGACGCTTATCCCAAGCCGCGTAATCAAGACTGTTGCGGATCAGATGAACAATGCATGTTTGCAGTGTCGTTTCTGGAAATACGGCGCTGAGAGCTTCTGGCATGCCTTTAAGGCCATCGGTCACAGCAATCAACACGTCTTCGACGCCGCGTGTCTTGAGGTCGTTGAAAACCTTCATCCAGAATTTGGCCCCCTCGGTCGTTTCGATCCAGATGCCGAGAATATCGCGTGTTCCGTCAGGCAATACACCCAGGGCCAGGTAGATCGCCTTGTTGCGAACCAGCCCCTCTTCGCGGATTTTGACCCGCAGAGCATCGAAGAAAATAACCGGGTACATCGGCTCCAAAGGCCGCTGTTGCCATGCACCGATCTCTGCCATGACCTCGTCGGTTACAGAGCTGATGAAGTCGGGAGAAACGTCAGTACCGTACTGTTCGGAGAGAAACGCACGGATCTCTCTGACAGTCATTCCACGGGCATACATGGCGATGATCTTGTCGTCGAACCCGGTGTAACGGCGCTCGTGTTTGGGAATCGGAATGGGAGAAAAGCTGCCGTCCCGGTCGCGAGGAATATCCAGTCGGAGCGGGCCGTCGCCGGTTAAACCGTCTTGGCGCTTTTGCCATTGCGCTGGTTGGTTTCATCCTCTGGGCGCTGCGCGCCCGGCGGATAGCCCAGGTGGTGGCCGAGCTCAGCACTCAGGGCTCGCTCGATCAAAGCCTTCTTGAACGCCGCAGAGGCGTCCTCAATGGCTTCAGCGGTCATCGGTCCATCGCTGAATTGCTCAAGCAGCTCTTTCGGGATTTTCGGAAGCTCTCGCAACGCGGGTTTCTTTTTGGTTGGCATACATGCACCTCTTACTCATGTTATGCCCGAACACAAAATTTCTGACACCCCCCTAAGCCCGAATGCAATCACCTGACCAAATCCATCCAATCCCCCATCAAGCCTTAACCCACCGCTGCCGACTCCAACTACTCAACCCATCAACCGCAAACACCAACACCAACATCGCCAAAATCACCGTACTGGCCTGAGCCTCCTGAAACAGACTAAGGCTCACATAAAGCATCTGCCCCAACCCCCCAGCCCCAACAAAACCGAGCACGCTAGCCATGCGGATGTTGTTTTCCCAGCGGTACAGGATGTACGCCAACAGCTGCGGAAACAGGTTGGGCAGGGTGCCGTAGCAAAAGGCCCAGACCACATTACCGCCCTGCAAGCGAATGGCTTCAGCCGGTTGCGGCGGGGTGTTTTCCAGTGCTTCGGCGAACAATCGACCCAGCACCCCGGTGGTGTGCATGGCCAGTGCCAGGGTGCCGGCGTTGGGGCCGAGTCCGGCGGCGAGCACCATCAGCGCGGCCCACACCAGTTCGGGAATGGCGCGCAGGGCGTTCAGCACCAGGCGCGACGCACTCTGCAACGGCCAGCCGAAACGCCCGGCCGCCGGCAGTGCCAGCACCAGGCCGAATACCGCCGCGAGCAGGGTGCCGAGGGCCGACATGGCCATGGTTTCCACGGCGCCACGGCCGATGGCTTGCAGATGGCTGGCGCTCAGGTCGGGGCTGAGAAAACGCAGCACGTAGGCGCCCATCTGCTTCAGGTTGCCGCTGCCCGTCAGTTCGCCGAGGTCGATGCCCAGATAGCGGAATGAAGCGATGACCGCTGCGCCAATGCACAGGATCAGTAGCAGGTTGATCAGGCGATTCATGCGAACCTCCAGCGCAACAGGCGGCTGATTTGGTCGGCGAACAGCACCAGGACGAAAAAGGTCAGCAACATGCTCGCCACTTCACCGCCGGCGAACATGCGCAACGACAGGTCGATCTGCTGGCCCAGCCCGCCGGCACCGACGAAGCCCATCACCACCGAGGCGCGGATCGCGCACTCCCAGCGATATACGGTGTACGACAGCAACTCCGCCGCGACATTGGGCAGGATGCCGTAGCAGAACGCCGCCAACCGGCCGCTGCCGGCTTGCAGCAGCGAGTGGGCGGGACGCTGGTCGACGGACTCGAAGATTTCCGCGTAGACCTTGCCCAGCATGCCGCTGTAGGTGATGGCAATCGCCAGCACCCCGGCGGTCGGGCCAAGGCCGACGGCGCGCACGAACAGCAAGGCCCAGACGATTTCCGGCACGCTGCGCAGGAAGATCAGCAGCCCGCGCACCGGCCAGCGCAACAGTCGGCCCAAGGCGCTCGGGCGACCGCTGCGAGAGGCGGCGGACAACGACAGCGCCCGGCTGGCCAACAAGCTGGCGGGCACGGCCAACATCAAGGCCAGGGCCATGCCGGCGGTGGCGATGGCCAGGGTTTGCAGCGTGGCTTGCCACAGTAGCTGGAGGAACTCTTCGCCATGGGCCGGTGGCCAGAAGGCTGAGACAAACCGGCCCATCTCACTCTGGCTGTCGGCCTGGAGCAGCACACCCAGATCCAGTTCGCTGAAATGAATACCGGGCCACAGCAGGGCAAGCGCCAACAGACTGAGCAGCAGGCGGGGCAGGGTGGCCGGGTCTCGTGTATCGCGCGTCAGCATCGGGGAATCTGCAGGCTCAAGGGCGCCACCGGAACGGGCGGCGATAGCAATTGTTCGTTGGCGTAGAGCTTGTCGAGCAAATCGTGGTCGACGTCGCTGGCGGGAAGGTCGAACAGGACCTGACCTTCGCGCAAACCGATGATGCGTGAAAAGTGCGCCAGGGCCAGGTCCACCGCATGCAGGCTGGCGACCAGGGTCACCTTGTGTTCCCGGGCGTGGCGGCAGAGGATCGACAGGGTGTGCCCGGCCAGTACCGGGTCCATCGCCGACACCGGCTCATCGGCCAGCAGCACTTCGGGCGCCTGGTACAGCACCCGGGCAATGCCCACGCGCTGCAGTTGGCCGCCGGACAATTGCTGGCACTGGGCGAACAGCTTGTCTCCCAGGTCCAGTTTGGCCAGTGCCGCCCGCGCTCCGGGAACATCCACCGGATGCAGCAGGCTCAGCAGGCTTTTGGCAAAGCCCCACTGGCCCAGCTTTCCGGCCAGCACCGCCGTGACCACCCGTTGCCGCGGTGGCAGGGGTGGCGCCTGGTGCACCAGGCCGATGCGCGCCCGCAGCTGCTGACGCCGATGGGCCCCAAGCTGCCAGGCGTGCTCGCCGAGTACCTCGACCGCGCCGTTGTCCGGGCGCAGGGCGGTGGCCAGCACGTTGAGCAGGCTCGACTTGCCAGCGCCGGACGGACCGATGATCGCGACCTGCTCACCGGCAGCGATGTGCAGGTCGACCTCATGCAGCGCACGTACGCCGTTGCCGTGAGTCAGGCTGACCCGGTTCAGGTGCAAGGTCATTTCAGCAGGTCGGCAGCGCGCGCGGCTTCCTCGATGCCCTTGTAGTTCTCAGGCTTGGTCTCGATGAAACGGCTGGCGGCTTGCAGGTCCAGAATGGCCTTGTCTTCAGGTTTTGCCGGGTCGAGCGCGAGGAAGGCCACCTTGATCTTCTCGGCGAGGGCCGGGTCGAGGGTGCCGCGCACGGTCCAGTTGTAGTCGAAGTAGGCCGGCGTGGTGGCGAAGACCTTGACCTTGTCGGTGTCGACCTTGCCGGCCTTGACCAGTTTTTCCCAGACACTGGCATTGAGCACGCCGGCGTCCACTTTGCCAGCCTGAACCCAGGCGACGGTGGCGTCGTGGGCGCCGGAGTAACCGACACGGCTGAAGTAAGTTTCAGGCTTGATGCCGTCCTGCAGCATGAAATAGCGCGGCATCAAGCTGCCCGACGTCGACGAGACCGAACCGAAGGCGAACGACTTGCCCTTGAGGTCGGCCAGCGACTTGACGGCCGGGTCGGCGGTGATGAATTTGCTGGTGAACTGGGCGTCCTGCTCACGCTGTACCAGTGGAATGGCATTGCCGGTTTTCAGCCGCGCCTGCACGAAGGTGAAGCCGCCCAGCCAGGCCATGTCGATACGGTCTGTGGCCAGGGCCTCGACCACCGCCGGGTAGTCGGACACCGGTACGAACTCGACCTTCATGCCCAGTTGCTTCTCCAGGTACTCGCCCAGGGGCTTGAACTTGCGCTGCAATTCGGTGGGGGCTTCGTCGGGGATGGCGCTGACCTTGAGGGTGTCGGCGGCCTGTGCCAGCAGGGTGGAAAAGGACAGGGTCAGGCCGACGGCCAATGCCAGGGTACGTTTGAGCATGGAAGTTCTCCGGTTCAATAGCGGAAAAATGTCGATGCGCCCCGCACAAGCTGATTGCTGCACGACGCTTCGTGAGGGTAGACGAAAACGCCGCGATTATAGGGACTCCAGCGTACTTGACCAGCATGGTCTTCCAGCGCATGGAGAAGATGGGTGCAATGGCTCGTATAGATGAAGCCTTGAAAGATCGCAGCCTGCGGCAGCTCCTACATTGGGATGCACACCTTCTGTAGGAGCTGCCGCAGGCTGCGATCTTTTGACTTTGGTCCTCTCGCAAGCGTTACATCCTTGCCAACGCCTGTGCCAGATCCGCCCGCAAATCCTCCACATCCTCGACCCCCACCGACAACCGCACCAACCCATCACCAATCCCCAGTTCTGCGCGGGTATCGGGTGGGATGGTGGCGTGGGTCATGATCGCCGGGTGTTCGATCAGGCTTTCCACGCCGCCCAGGCTTTCGGCCAGGGCGAAGATCTGCACGCTTTCAAGGAAGCGTTTGGCGCCGGCCAGGTCGCTGTTGAGGTCGAGGGAGATCATCCCGCCGAAACCGCGCATTTGCCGTTGGGCCAGTTCGTGCTGCGGGTGCGACGGCAGGCCGGGGTAGTAGACCCGTGAGACTTGCGGTTGGCGCTCCAGCCACTGCGCCAGGTCCAGTGCGTTGCTGCAATGCCGTTCCATGCGCAGGGCCAGGGTCTTCACGCCGCGCAGGGTGAGGAAGGCATCGAACGGGCCGGCGATGGCGCCGACGGCGTTTTGCAGGAAGCCCAGGCGTTCGGCCAGTTCGGCGTTCTGCCCGACCACGGCGATGCCGCCGATCACGTCGGAGTGGCCGTTGAGGTACTTGGTGGTCGAGTGCAGCACGATGTCGAAACCCAGTTCCAGCGGGCGCTGGATCCACGGGCTGGCGAAGGTGTTGTCGGCCACGCAGATGATGCCGCGGGCGCGGCAGGTGCGGGCGATGGCGGCCAGGTCCGTGAGGCGCAACAGCGGATTGCTCGGTGTCTCGACCATGACCATGCGGGTGTCGTCTTGCAGGGAGGCCTCGAACGCCGCCAGGTCGGTCAGGTCGACGAAGCTGAAGCGGTGCCCGGCGCTGCGCTGGCGTACCTTGTCGAACAGGCGGAAGGTGCCGCCGTACAGGTCGTTGCCCGAGACGATGTGCGAGCCGGCGTCGAGCAGTTCGAGCACCGTGGAAATGGTCGCCAGCCCCGAGGCGAAGGCAAAGCCCCGGGTGCCGCCTTCAAGGTCGGCCACGCAGCGCTCCAGCGCCCAGCGCGTCGGGTTGTGCGAACGCCCGTAGTCCAGGCCCTTGTGCACCCCGGGGCTCTGTTGCAGGTAGGTGGAGTTGGCGTAGATCGGCGGCATCAACGCCCCGGTGGATGGGTCTGGCGCTTGCCCGGCGTGGATCACCCGGGTGGCGAAGCCCTGTGGCGGGGCGTTTTTGTCCTGTTGACTCATGGCAGGGATCTCCGCAAATGGTTGAGCATGTCGGTTCGGGTAATCAGGCCGTGGAAGCCCGAGGCATCCTGGATGATCGCCACCAGCCCACGGCCCAGCTCGGCTTCCAGCTCGGCCAGGGTGGCATCGGGGGACAGGGTTTGCAGTTTGTCGGTCATGGCGCTGGAGACGGCCTTGCGAAAGTGCGCAACGTCTTCGTGCACGCCCAGCAGGATGTCGGATTCGTCGATGACGCCGACCAGTTGTTTGCCGTTCACCAGCACTGGTAGCTGCGAGACATCCGCCAGGCGCATGCGTTGAAAAGCCGTCAGTAGCGTGTCATCCGGGCCGACGCTGATCACCCGGCCATCCTCGAAGCGCCGCGCGATCAGGTCGCGCAGGTCGCCGTAGTGCTTGCGTTGCAGCAGGCCCTGATCGTTCATCCACTGGTCGTTGTAGACCTTCGACAGGTAACGCGTCCCGGTGTCGCAGACGAAGCTCACCACCCGTTTCGGCTGGGTCTGTTCGCGGCAGTAACGCAACGCCGCCGCCAGCAAGGTGCCGGTCGACGAGCCACCGAGAATACCTTCGGCACGCAGCAGTTGGCGGGCATGGTCGAAGCTTTCTTCGTCGCTGATCGAATAGGCGTGGCGCACGCTCGACAGATCGGCAATCGACGGAATGAAGTCTTCGCCAATGCCTTCCACCGCCCAGGAACCGGGGGTGGGGAGGGTGCCGCCGCGGCTGTATTCAGCCATCACCGAACCCACCGGGTCGGCCAGGACCATTTCCAGGTCCGGCTGCACCCGTTTGAAGAAGCGGGTCAGGCCGGTGAGGGTGCCGGCCGAACCGACGCCGACGACGATGGCGTCCACATCATGCTGGGTTTGCGCCCAGATCTCCGGCGCGGTGCTGCATTCGTGGGCCAGCGGGTTGGCCGGGTTGTTGAACTGGTCGGCGAAGAACGCATCGGGAATTTCCGCCGCCAGCCGCGCAGCGACGTCCTGGTAGTACTCGGGATGGCCCTTGCCGACGTCGGAGCGGGTTATGTGCACCTCGGCGCCCATGGCCTTGAGGTGCAAGACCTTCTCGGTGGACATCTTGTCCGGCACCACCAGCACCACGCGGTAGCCCTTGGCGCGACCGACCAGGGCCAGGCCCAGGCCAGTGTTGCCGGCGGTGGCTTCGACGATGGTGCCGCCGGGCCTGAGGCGACCATCGCGTTCGGCGGTATCGATCATGGCCAGACCGATGCGGTCCTTGATCGAGCCGCCGGGGTTCTGGGATTCGAGTTTGAGAAACAGGGTGCAGGGGCCGGTATCGAAACGGCTGACGCGCACCAGAGGTGTATTGCCGATCAGTTCGAGCACGGCAGGACGGGAATTGTCGGGCATGTCATCACTCCTTGCGTAAATCCGCACTGGATGGACAGCAATCCGCGCCGGGTCTTCGCGCCGGTCGCGGGCAATGCATCGCTTGGACCATAGGCCGGGATCGGGTCGACCGCAACCTTGCACGGCCAGTCGGTCACCTCGACGCTTTTTCCTCGCCAGCGACCACAAAAAACATAATTTCGCTATTTCCCGGCTCCGAACAGAATGCGGCCAACACCCTGACACCGATAGCCGAAGCAGAAGAACAACAGTGATCAGAATCGAGGCGGCAGCCATGACCGACCTGAATCAAACCACCTTTCAGAAGTGCACAGCCATGACAGTTGATAAAACCGCAATTGATACGCTTGTTGTTGGCGCCGGCCAGGCCGGTGTGGCCATGAGCGAACACCTGAGCAAGCTCGGTGTGCCTCACCTCGTAGTGGAGCGCAATCGTATCGCCGAAGCCTGGCGCACCGGTCGCTGGGATTCGCTGGTAGCCAACGGCCCTGCCTGGCACGACCGTTTCCCGGGGCTGGAATTCGACGGTCTGGACCCGGATGCCTTCGCCGGTAAAGAGCAAGTGGCTGCGTACTTCGAAGCCTATGCCAAGAAGTTCAACGCGCCGATCCGTACCGGCGTGGATGTGAAGAAAGTCGAACGTAACATCGACCGTCCCGGTTTCACCGTTGAAACTTCCGACGGCGTGATCGAAGCCCGGCATGTGGTGGTCGCCACCGGTCCGTTCCAGCGTCCGGCAATCCCGCCGATTGCCCCCGAAATCGCCGGCATCACCCAGATTCACTCCGCCCAGTACTACAACCCGCAGCAACTGGCCGAAGGCGCGGTGCTGGTGGTGGGCGCCGGCTCCTCGGGGGTGCAGATCGCCGATGAACTGCAACGTTCCGGCAAGCAGGTCTACCTGTCGGTAGGCGCCCACGATCGTCCGCCCCGTGCCTATCGCAACCGTGATTTCTGCTGGTGGCTGGGGGTGCTGGGCGAGTGGGATGCCGAAGCCATGCAGCCCGGTAAAGAGCACGTGACCATCGCCGTGAGCGGTGCCCGTGGCGGCCACACCGTGGACTTCCGCCGCCTGGCTCACCAGGGCATGACCCTGGTCGGCCTGACCCAGGCGTTCAACGGCGCTGTGGTGAGTTTCGAGAATAACCTCGCCGACAACATCCAGCGTGGCGATGAAAACTACCTGGCGCTGCTCGACAAGGCCGACGCCTACATCGAACGCAACGGCCTGGACCTGCCGCTGGAACCCGAAGCCCGGGCCATGCTGGCGGACCCGGACTGCGTGACGAATCCAATCCTGGAGCTGGACCTGCTCAAGGCCGGCGTCACCACCATCATCTGGGCCACCGGTTACTCCACCGATTACAGCTGGCTGAAGGTCGATGCCTTCAAGGAAAACGGCAAACCCCTGCACCAGCGCGGCGTGTCGGCCGAGCCCGGGGTGTATTTCGTCGGGTTGCCTTGGCAGTCCCGTCGCGGCTCCGCGTTTATCTGGGGCGTCTGGCACGACGCCAAGCACATCGCCGATCACATCGTTAAACAGCACACCTATCTCAACTACCGGGATGCGACCCAGCGTCAAGCCGAAGCCGCCCGTGCACCTCTTCAGAAAGCCAGCCTCATGGGAGTTCGTTAATGCCTACTCATACCCGCATCCGCATGTTCAACACCAAAGACACCTACCCGAACCAGACGCTGGACAACGATTTGTGCCAGGCCGTGCGTGCCGGCAACACCGTGTATGTGCGTGGTCAGGTCGGCACCGATTTCAACGGTCAATTGGTAGGCCTCGGTGATCCGCGTGCCCAGGCCGAGCAGGCCATGCGCAACGTCAAGCAACTGCTCGAAGAGGCGGGCAGCGACCTGAGCCACATCGTCAAGACCACCACCTACCTGATCGACCCGCGCTACCGCGAGCCGGTGTACCAGGAGGTCGGCAAGTGGCTCAAGGGCGTGTTCCCGATTTCCACTGGCCTGGTGGTCAGCGCCCTCGGCCAGCCGCAGTGGCTGATGGAAATCGACGTGATCGCTGTCATCCCGGAATAAGGAGTTCGTCATGACTTTTTCCATCGTGGGTCGCTGCGCCGAGACCGGTCAGCTGGGCATTGCCATCAGCTCTTCGAGCATTGCCGTCGGCGCGCGCTGCCCGTGGCTGCGTGCCGGTGTCGGTGCGGTGTCGAGCCAGAACATCACGCTGCCGGCCCTCGGCCCGCAGATCCTCGATGAACTGGCAGGCGGCTCGGCGCCGCCCCAGGCGCTGGACCACTCGTTGACCCGCAACGGCTACAGCCAGTATCGGCAGGTGGCGGTGGTCGATGCCCATGGGCGCACGGCGGTGTTCAGCGGCAACCATGCCCTGGGCATCAATAATGCGGTGGCCGGTGACCAATGCGTGGCGGCCGGTAACCTTCTGGCCAACAGTGGGGTGATCGAGGCCATGGTCGCGGCGTTCGAAAACAGCGAAGGCTGCCTCGCCACCCGGCTGATGAGCGCGTTGCAGGCCGGGCAGGATGCCGGTGGCGAAGCCGGCGCGGTGCACTCGGCGGCGCTGTCGGTGGTGGGTGACCTGACCTGGCCGATGGTCGACCTGCGGGTGGATTGGGCGGATGAAAACCCGATCGGCGAGCTGGGCAAACTGTGGGCGGCCTACGAGCCGCAACTTCAGGATTATCTGACCCGTGCCCTCAATCCGACCCTGGCCCCCGCCTATGGAGTGCCCGGCGATGAGTGAGTTGCGCAGCCGCGCCATGCTCGCGCGATTGATCGGGTTCGCCACGGTCAGCCGCGATTCGAACCTGGAGCTGATCGAGTTCGTGCGTGACTATCTGCACGAACTGGGCGTGGATTGCGAACTGATCTACAACGCCGAGCGAACCAAGGCCAATCTGTTAGCCACGGTCGGCCCGCGTGTGGCCGGCGGCATCGTGCTGTCCGGGCACACCGACGTGGTGCCGGTGGACGGCCAGGCCTGGACGTTCGAGCCATTCAGCCTGAGCGAGGCGAATGGCAAGCTTTACGGCCGTGGCACCGCGGACATGAAGGGCTATCTGGCTTCGGTGCTGGCGGCGGTGCCGATGTTTCTCTCCAGCCCTTTGAAGCGCCCGGTGCATTTGGCGTTTTCCTATGACGAAGAGGTCGGCTGCCTTGGTGTGCGCGGTTTGCTGGAAGTGCTGCCCCAGCGCATCCCGGCTCCGGCCTTGTGCCTGATCGGCGAGCCGACCGAACTCAAGCCGGTGCTCGGCCACAAAGGCAAGCTGGCGATGCGTTGCCACGTACGCGGTGCCGCTTGCCATTCGGCCTACGCGCCTTACGGGGTCAATGCCATCGAGCAGGCCGCGCGCCTGATCGGTCGGCTGGGCGACATCGGTGCCACCCTGGCCCGGCCAACTTTGCACGACAAGCGCTTCGATCCGGCGTTCTCGACCGTGCAGGTCGGGGTGATCCAGGGCGGTACGGCGTTGAACATCGTGCCAGCGGACTGCCGTTTCGATTTCGAGATCCGCGCCTTGCCCGACTTCGCCCCGCAAGTGGTCGTCGACGAACTGCAGGACTACGCCGAGCAGACGCTGCTGCCGGCCATGCAGGCCGTGGACACCGATACCGCTATCCGCTTTGAAAAAATTTCCGCCTACCCCGGCCTTGCGACACCCGTCGACAGCGCGGCGGCCCGGCTGATTGCCCAACTGTGCGGCAGCGACGCGTTCAGCACCGTGGCCTTTGGCACCGAAGGCGGGCTGTTCGATCAGGCCGGCATTCCTTCGGTGGTCTGCGGTCCCGGCAGCATGGACCAGGGGCACAAGCCCGATGAATTTGTCAGCGTTGTCCAGATGGCGGCCTGTGACCGCTTGATGGATCGCCTGGCGGCTTACTTGAGTGAATCCGAACACCCATAACAACAACGGGCCGACAAGCCCCGAGGAAGCGATCCATGTCCAGATCCTTGCGTTGCAGTGTTCCGTTTGCCCTGGCGTTGCTCAGTGCCAGTGTGTGGGCGGCCCCCCAGGACCTCACCGTGATTTCCTTCGGCGGTGCTACCAAACAGGCCCAGGATAAGGCCTATTTCCAGCCCTTCAACGCCAGTGGCGCGGGCAACATCATCGCCGGTGAGTACAACGGCGAGCTGTCGAAGATCAAGGCCATGGTCTCCGCCGGTCACACCAGTTGGGACGTGGTAGAAGTCGAAAGCCCCGAGCTGCTGCGCGGCTGCGAGGAGGGTCTGTTCGAGAAGCTCGATCAAGGACGTTTCGGTGACTCGGCGAACTTTGTGCCCGGTGCGCTGACCGAGTGCGGGGTGGCCACTTACGTCTGGTCGATGGTCATGGCCTACGACCAGAGCAAGCAGGCCAAGGCGCCGCAGTCCTGGGCAGACTTCTGGAACGTCGCCGACTTCCCGGGCAAGCGCGGCCTGCGCAAGAGCGCCAAGTACACCCTGGAAATCGCCTTGCTGGCCGACGGGGTCAAGGCGGACGATGTGTACAAGGTCTTGAACACCCCGCAAGGCGTGACGCGGGCCTTTGCCAAGCTCGACCAGATCAAGCCGAACATCCAGTGGTGGGAGGCGGGCGCCCAGCCAGCGCAATGGCTGGTGGCCGGGGACGTGGTGATGAGCGCCGCCTACAACGGCCGGATCGCCTCGGCGCAGAAGGAAGGCATGAAGCTGAGCATCGTCTGGCCGCAGAGCCTGTACGACCCGGAATACTGGGCGGTGGTCAAAGGCACGCCGAACAAGGCATTGGCGGAAAATTTCATTGCATTTGCCAGCCAGCCGCAGACGCAAAAAGTCTTCTCCGAAACCATCCCCTACGGGCCGGTGCATCGCCAGACCCTGCCATTGCTGCCCAAGGCCGTGCAGGAGCAACTGCCGACCGCCGAGGCCAACCTGGCCGGTGCGCGGGCCGTGGACGCGGAGTTCTGGGTCGACCATGGCGAAGAGCTTGAACAGCGCTTCAATGCCTGGGCTGCGCGGTAACACAGACACCGCATAACCCCTGTGGGAGCGGGCTTGCTCGCGAAAGCGGTATTTCAGTCACATCGATGCTGGATGTGCGGCCGCCTTCGCGAGCAAGCCCGCTCCCACAAAAAAGCCGGGTGCAATACTTCGGGTGTGCCGGGTTGAAATGATTGTGTAAATCGGGATGGTCGTTTGCCGGGCGTATCGCTATGCTCAGCGAGTTTGCCAAACGCCAATGATAACAATCACAGTGAAACCATGAGCCAATCAGACACGCGAGCGACTGTTCTAGCGCTGTATCCGGAAGACTCCCGCGAGGCCGCGGCATTGCTCAAGCAGGCAGTGCCGCTGATGGTTCGTCACAACATTCCGCCCAACCCGGTGCATTACGCGCTCTGGTACACCTACAGCAAGGGCCAGGAGCCGGAGCTCAACCGGCAACTGGACCGGGTGGTCAACGACTTTGACTATTTTCCGCCGGAGTCCGCCACCAAGCTGTTTCGCGAGTACATCATCCGCGATGAACTGGCGGATGCCCGCTCCGGGCAGCAGGATGCGATCAACCTGGTCGACGACATGGAGCGCGATGTGTCGCGCAGCGTGCAAGGCAACCAGAACTTCCAGGCCAGCCTTGGCCAATACCTGCAGATGCTCGAAGAACCCGCCGACGAGCGCTTGCCGAGCATCCTGATCCAGCTGCAACAAAGCACTCGGCTGATGCAGGGGCAGCAGGAGCATTTCCTCGCCCAGTTGCAGTCGGCGCAGCATGAAATCAAAAGCCTGCGGGACAAACTCGAACGCGCCCAACTGGCGGCGACCCTCGATGGCCTGACCGAATTGCTCAACCGCTCCACTTTCAACCGCCAGCTTGAACAGGCCATGGGCAACGTGGCGACAGGTGTGGCGCTGGTGATGCTGGATATCGATCACTTCAAGCAGTTCAACGACCAGTACGGCCATCCCTTGGGTGACCGCGTGCTGCAGCATGTCGCCCGGGTGTTGCGCGATTCGCTGCCCGAAGAAGCGTTCGCGGCGCGTTATGGCGGCGAGGAGTTCTGCGTGGTGCTCAAGGATTGCCCGGATATGGCGGCCGCGGGCGCTTTTGCCGAGCGCCTGCGCCTGAAAATCCAGTCGCTGCGGGTCAAGGCCCGGGGCACCGACACGGTGCTGGACACCATCACCGCATCGTTTGGCGTGGCCCATGCGCAAACTGGCGACACACCGGAAAGCCTGCTGACCCGCGCCGACGATGCGCTGTACCAGGCCAAGCGCAACGGGCGCAATCAGGTGCGTCAGCAGCCTGACGTAGCGGTCGGGGCCGTTTAGCCGAGGATGAAGTAGACCTTGCGCACCGTCGTGAGGTTTTCCCAGGTGCCGTTGAATCCGCTGGCGACCACGAAGGAATCACCGGGGCCGAACGTGCGCGCGACGCCCTCGGCATCGGTCAGGCGCACGCTGCCTTCAAGGATGTGACACAACTCGTCGTAATCGCACTGACAGCGCTCGCGGTGCGGTCCCGCCTCCCAGATGCCGGCCACGGCGTTTTTTCCGGGCTGCACAAAGTGCCGCCAACTCTTGCTGCGGTAAGGCGCGTCAACCACGGCCGGGTCGTTGATTTCAGTTTCACGGGGAGCAAGGTCGCTGGCGAAGTCGATGACGTGCCGGGGCAGGGCTGTGGACATGGTGGTCTCCGGATCAGGAATCGAAACCGATGCCAACGGCATCGAAGGTCTTGAGCAGCAGGTCGCGGTGACCGTCGCGGTCTTCGCGCGCCAGTGAGCGCTGGGCCAGTTTCACGCCGACATAACGCAAGGGTTCGGGCGGAAAGCGGAACGGCGCCTTGGACGTCATCAGCAGTTCGGTACGTTCGGTGCGCTCGCCGGCCAGCAGGTCGAGCATGTTCAGCGCGGCGAAGCGGCTGGCGGACACCCCTTGCCCGGTGAAGCCCAAGGCATAGGCGACGCGGCCCTGGTGCTCGCATCCGGTGAACATCGTGGTGCGTGCGGAGGTGTCGATGATGCCGCCCCAGGCATGGCTGAAACGCATATCGCCCAGGGCCGGGAAGGTCTGTTGGAATTGTTCGGCCAGGCGCTGGAAGCTTTGCGGGCGCTGGGTCAGGGCTTCGTCGCGGCGCCCGCCGAAATGGTAGATGGCATCAAAGCCGGCCCAGAGAATGCGGTTGTCGGCGGTCTTGCGCAGGTAGTGGAACTGATTGCCGGCGTCGGCGATGCCGTAGCGGCCGGTCCAGCCGATGGCGGCCAGTTGTGCATCGTTCAGCGGCTCAGTGACCAGCGAGTAGTCGTAGACCGGGATCACGCTCGATGCCAGATGACCGAGCAGTGGCGGGGCGATGTTGGTGGCGAGGGCGATTTTTCCGGCGGTCACTTCGCCGCTTTCTGTACGCAGGCGCAGGTTGTCTTTGTCCGCGCTCAGTTGCAGGACCGGGCTGTTTTCGAACAGTTGAATGCCTTGCTCAAGGCAAATGCGGCGCAGTTCAGCGGCCATTTTCGCCGGGTTGAGCAGGGCGTAATTGGGCTCGAACAGGCCGGCCGCATACGCCGGTGAATCAAGTTTCTGTGCCAGATCGCTGCCTTCCAGCCACTGGCAGTCGATGTTGAACCGCGCATGGTTGCGCTGCATCGAGCGCAGCCCGTCGACCTGCCACGGCTGGCTGGCGACGTTGAGTTTGCCCTGGCGTTCGAACTCTACGTGCATGCCGAAGCGTTGCAGGTCGGCGGCCAGTTCGTCGAGGTTCTGCCGGCCGAGGCGGATCAGTTGCTCTGCTTCATTCGGCCAGCGCTTGAGGGCGTTGGAGACGCCATGGGAAATGCTCGGCGCGCAGAAACCACCATTGCGCCCACTGGCCTCACCGCCACAGCGTCGTGCCTCGATGATCGCGATGCTCAGCCCGGGGTTGCGTTGGCGCGCCAATAGCGCGGTCCACAATCCGGTAAAGCCACCACCGACCACCACCAGATCGAACTGCATGGACCCGCTGACGGCGGGCGCGGCGGGCGGTGGGGTAACGGTGTCCTGCCAAAAGGGGTGAGGCAGGGCACGGTCAAGCGCATCGAGACGCGATGGGACATTCATGCTGAAACTCCGGCGGTGTGTCGGGCAGCGACGATTGCGTTCGGTTGCCCGACGGTTTTTGTTGTTTTGGCTAGAGGTCTGGCAGCGCAAGAATCGCGCGGGCGGCAATGTCGGTGCCGCGGGTCGCTTGCATGCGCTCGCTGAACGATTTGAGGCGTTGTTTCATCGCTTGGTCGGCCAGCAGCTGTTCGAGGGCGGCGGGCAGGGCGGCCAGGGGATCGGCAAAGCGCGGCAGGTAGCGGCCGACGCCGACTTCCTCGGCGCGGGCGGCGTTGTCGTGGCCGTCCCAGCAATAGGGAATGATCAGCGACGGCAAGCCGAAATACAGCGCTTCACAGAAGCTGTTGTTGCCGCCGTGGTGGATGAACAACTGACATTCCTTGAGCACCGCCGGCTGGGCAAACCAGCTGTCGAGGTACACGTTGTCCGGCACGGTGGTGTACATGTCGCGGTAGGCGCCGACGTTGACCAGGAAGCGGTACGGCAAGGTTTCGATAGTGCTGATCAGGCGCTTCATCATTCCGGTGTCGGCGGCGCCAAGGCTACCGAAGCTGAGGTAGATCAGCGGCGCGTCGTTGTGCCGTGGAAAGTCCGGGACGATGTACGGCGCTTCGCGGCGTACGCAACCGTCGAGGTACACGTAGCGCTGCGGGTCCAGCGCTTGCTGGCGCGCATAGCGCACTGGCGTCGGTGACAGCAGCAGGTTCAGCCATGGCGAGTCAGTGAGGAACTGCCCCGCTGGGCACGGCGCGGTGCCGTTGCCGAGGAGAAATTGCGAAAAGCGTTCATGGGCCGGTGCGACAGCCTTCAGGTACTGCTCGGTGTAGCGTTCGCAGGCCTGGGGGTCGCTGGCCAGGCACCCGGACAGGTACGGTGGAACGTTGGCATCCGGCAGTTCGGTTTCGGCGCAGGACACCACTCGCACCCAGGGGCAACCGGCGTTGGCGATGGCCGGGAACATCACCACGTTGTCGAGCACGATCACGTCGGGCTTGAGGCGGCCGAGCAACTGCTGCAAGGGTTTTTCCGCTTCGATCGCGGTGTCGATGATGGCTTCCCAGGCCGGCGCCACGTAGCTGTCGATCTGTGCCAGCGGGGTCTGGTCGAAGTAGGGAATGCTGCGCTCGATGAAGCGCTCCCAGTAGTGCTGGTGTTCCGCCGCCGACAACGGGCTCGCTTGCGGAATCGGGTATTCGTCGAAACCGTATTCGGCGAACAGCCCCTGGAAATGTTCATGGCAGATGAACACCGGCCTGGCGCCCAGTTCACGCAGCGACTGAGCGATACCAATGCAGTTCAAGGCCGCGCCGAAACTGGCTTCGGGAAACAGGGCGATCAGTTTTTGTTTTTGCATGGCGAGGGACTGTCCATGGCGGGTCAGACCCGCCGCTCCTGAAGGTGTTTTTGATGCTGTCTTATTTTCAAAAAAAAATCATCATGTTTTTTGCAAGCCGGTTAGCGACGCCCGAACAGATGACTTTGCGGGATGCCACGGTTGGCGGTTTGCGGGCGTTGCGCGGCGCTCAGGCGCAGGTGCAGGCGCAGCAGGTCGGCGGCGATCTCCATCTGCCCGCGTTCGATCTGCGCGATGATCTGCAGGTGTTCGCGCAGGGCCTCTTGCAGGCGGTGCACGCTCACCGAGGGCAGCAGGTTCGGCAGGCGCCGCAGGCCCTGATGCTGGAGCAGGGCGTCGCTGATGAAGCGGTTGCCGCAGCTCTGGGCCAGCAGTTCGTGGAAGCTGATGTCCAGTTCGCGAAACTGTTGGATATCGAAATCTTCCACGGGGCGGGCGAGCAGGCTTTGGGTGGCGCTGCGCAACAGCGCCAGGCGTTGCGGGTCGGCGTTGAAGCTCGGGCTGAGCAACGCTTCGGGTTCGAGAATCAGGCGGAATTTCAGGCTTTCTTCGAGGGCGGCCAGGCTGTTCAGTGACGGGCGAAACAGCCAGGACTGGCCGGGGCCGCGCTCGATGGCCTGGTTTTCGCTCAGTTGCTGCAGGGCCTTTTGCGCCGCCGGCCGGCCGATGTCGTAGCGGCGCATCAGTTCGCTGATGCTGATGCTGTCGCCCAGGCGCCCGGCCATGCGGTCGCGCAGCACCGAGGCGGCCAGTTCTTCTTCTTCGGCCTGGGGCAGGGCGGCGTTGAAGGTCTGGCCGGCCGGGGGGGGCAGCAGGGTGTAACCCTTGCCCGCTTCATGGCTCAGCAGGTTTTCTTCGAGCAGCACTTTCAGCGCGCCGCGAATCAGCGTGCGCGAGACCTGGAAGGTCCGGGCCAGGGCCTGTTCGGCCACCGGGTCACCGGCCACCAGGCCGCTTTCCTGGGTGTGCTCGAGGATGCGCCGGGCCAGTTCCAGGTGATTGGTGCGCGGTTTTTTTTCGGCTGTCGTGCTCAAGCGTGTTTTCTCGTTGTGATCCGCTGTCGGACTCAGGTGCTCATCTTATGTCATGCGCCGGCGAAGCGTCAGGCCGTAAAAAAAGCGTTGACATCTTTTGATGCTGGTCCTAATTTCTAAAAAAAAACACAAACAATCGTTTCTCGTTTTGCCGTACTGCCTTCGAACACAACAATAAACAATCGTCGGGTGAGTATTTATGAGCAAGCTGAATGATCTTCTGTGCGTGGGATTGGCCGTTTCCCTGGCGATCGCTTCACAGGCTGCAAGTGCGAAAGATATGGTGATTTCCATCTGGGACGGCTACATGGCCCCGGATGCGCTGGAGAAGTTCAAGGCTGCCAGCGGTGTGGACGTCGACAAGGCGCTGCACGCCACCAACGAAGAAATCATGGGCAAGCTGATGGCCTCCGGTGGTGAAGGGTACGACGTGGTGTTCGTCTCCTCGCCTTTCGCCGAAGTCCTGCACAAACAGGGGCTGCTGGCGGACATCGATCCGGTCAAGGTCCCCAACCTGAAAAACCTCTACCCCGAAGCCACGCACCTGGAGTATGACCAGGGCAACCGGTTCTCCGTGCCTTACACTTGGGGCACTACCGGCATCTGCTACCGCTCCGACAAGGTGACGCCGGCGCCACAGAGCTGGAACGAGCTGCTCAATCCGAGCGATGCGCTCAAGGGCAAAGTGACGATGCTCGCCACCGACCGCTGGATGCTCGGCGCCGGTTTCCTCGCCAAGGGCTGGTCGGTCAACGACAGCGACCCCGCGCAAATCGCCGCGGTTCGCGATCAACTGATCGCCACCAAGAAACGCATTCTCTCCTTCGACGACACCACCTTCTACTCCAAGCTGGCCTCCGGCGAATCGCTGATGGCCCACGCCTGGGACGGCTGGTGCAACTACGGCACCCAGGCCAACGCGGCGATCAAGTTCGTGGTGCCCAAGGAAGGTTCCGACCTGTGGGTGGACACCATGGTCGTGTTGAAAAGCTCGAAGCACCAGGACGAAGCCTTCAAGTTCATCAACTTCATGCTGGCCAGGGAAAACCACGCCTGGGTCGCTGAAAACATCCTCTACAAAGTTCCCAACCAGGCGGCCATGGCCGGGTTGTCCGCTGACTTGCTCAAGCAATACCCCAACCTGACCATCGCCCCCGCCGAGCTGCTGAAAATGGAGCAATTGCGCGATCTGGGTGGCACCACGCAAAAGGCCTACACCCGCGCCGTCACCGAAATCATGGCGGCGCAGAACTAACGCCACGTCGATCCGAGGCATGCCCGGCATGCCTCGCCACACTCGCAAGCCGCCTCTGTCCTGAGGCGGGAGGATAGGGTTAATGAGTGCTTTGCATGCTGACAGGCGCCTGTCGGCCTGGCTTCTTGCGCCCGGCTTCGGCTGGCTGCTGATGTTCCTGGTGATTCCGTGCCTGTTGGTGCTGGTCTACAGCTTCGTTGAACGTGGCGCCTATGGCGGCATCGACTGGTTGTTCACCTGGGAAAACTACCAGCGCGCGTTCGATCCGCTGTACCTGGGCATCCTGCTCAAATCGGCGAAGATCGCCGGGCTGGCCACAGTGTTCGCGGTGTTGATCGGCTACCCGGCGGCCTATGCGATTGCCCGTGCGCCACGGCGGCGTCAGGCGGTGTATCTGTTTCTGGTGATGCTGCCGTTCTGGAGCAATTACCTGATCCGCACCTACGCCTGGATCGTCCTGCTCAACCGCGAAGGCCTGATCAATCGCCTGCTGCAAATGCTCGGCTACAGCGGCGAACCCATCAGCCTGCTGTACACCGAATCGTCCGTGGTGCTGGGGCTGGTCTACAACTACATCCCCTTTGTGATCCTGGCGATTTTCTCGTCGCTGTCGCGGATCAACAACGAATTGTGGGATGCCTCGAAAGACCTCGGCGCCTCGGGCTGGATGACCTTTCGCCGGATCATCCTGCCGCTGAGCGTGCCGGGTATCGCGGCGGGCGCGGTGTTTGTGTTCGTGCTGAGCATCGGCAACTTCATCACTGCCGACCTGCTGGGCGGCAAGCAGGTGCAGATGGTCGGCAACCTGATTTATTCGCAATTCCTCACGGCGCGGGACTGGCCGTTCGGTGCGGCGCTGAGCTTCTTCCTGATCGCGATCATGTTGATCCTGTTGTTCATCCAGGCCCTGGTGGCCCGTCGTGCAGAAGGGGCGCGCTCATGAGTCAGTCTCGTTCTGTCAGCGCCACCGTGCTGGGTTCGCACCTGGGGCTGGTGTACGCCTTCTTATATATACCGATCCTGGTGCTGATCCTGCTGTCGTTCAACAAGTCCGGATTGCCTACCGCCTGGGGCGGTGTATCGCTGAAATGGTACGCGGCACTGGCGCACAACACGGCGATTCTGTCAGCGGCGCTCAACACCCTGATCGTTGCCTTGTCGGCGACCTTGATTGCCTGCGTGCTCGGCACGTTCCTGGCGCTGGGTATCGAGTTGCGCCGCAAGGGCAACGACAAAGGCCAGGTGGTCGACACCTTGCTGATGGCGCCGATGATCATCCCCGACATCGTGCTGGCGATTGCGCTGTTGAGTTTCTTCAACCTGCTCAAGGTCGGCCTGGGGCTGCACTCGATCATCATCAGCCACGCGGTGTTCAACATTGCCTTCGTCTGCGCGGTGGTGCGCACGCGGCTCAAGCACTTTGACTATTCGATCCTCGAAGCCTCGATCGACCTGGGTGCGAGCTGGTTCACCACCTTGCGTCGGGTACTGCTGCCGGTGATTTTCCCCGGTGTGCTGGCCGGTGGGTTGCTCTCGTTCACCCTGTCGGTGGACGAATTCATCATCGCCTTTTTCAACTCCGGCTCCGGCCAGGCCTCGACCACGTTGCCCATGCAGATCTACGCCATGATCCGCTTTGGCGTCACCCCGGAAATCAATGCTCTGGCGACGCTGGTGATGCTGGTCAGCATCACCGCGCTGCTGGCTTCGCAGCGTCTCAACAAGGCTCCTCGCACCCATGAATAATTCTTCCGCGGTACTGATCCTGGATAAGGTCAGCAAGTCCTATGGCAACGGCCTGGCGGTCAACGAGGTGTCGCTGAGCATCCGCGAGAACGAGTTCTTCGCGCTGCTCGGTCCGTCGGGCTGCGGCAAGACCACGCTGCTGCGCATGCTCGCCGGTTTCGAGACCCCCAGCGGTGGTTGCATCTACCTGGACGGCAACGACATCTCGCCGCTGCCGGCCAACAAGCGCCCGCTGAACCTGATGTTCCAGTCCTACGCGCTGTTCCCCAACATGACCGTGCGCAAGAACATCGCCTACGGCCTGGAAATGGAGCGCCTGCCGGAATCCGAAATCCGCCGCCGGGTCGATGAAGTGCTGAACACCGCGCAACTGGGTGAGCTGGCCGAGCGCAAGCCCGATCAGCTTTCCGGCGGCCAGCGTCAGCGGGTGGCATTGGCCCGGGCGCTGGTCAAGCGTCCGCGGGTGTTGTTGCTCGACGAGCCCTTGGGCGCCCTCGACAAAAAGCTGCGGGAAAAGATGCAGCTGGAACTCAAGCGCCTGCAGCACGAGAGCGGCATCACCTTCATCATCGTCACCCACGACCAGGAAGAAGCCCTGGTGATGTCCGACCGCATGGCGGTGCTCGATGGCGGCAAGGTCTGCCAGTGCGGCAGCCCGACCGAGCTCTACGAAAACCCCAACAGCCGTTTTGTCGCCAACTTCATCGGCGTCAGCAATCTGCTCGAAGGCGTGCGCTCGGGCCCGCACTCGGTGCGGGTCAACGGCCACGAGTTGAGCGTCGAAACCGATGCGCCTTCGGTGAGCGGCCAATCCGTCGCCGTGGTGGTGCGCCCCGAACGCCTGCAAGTGCTGACGGAGCAGGGCGGCGATTGCGCCAATCAGGTCAGCGGCAAGATCGTCGAAATCGCCTACCACGGCCTCGACACCAACCTGCACGTGCAGACCCCCCTCAGCGACAAACCGCTGATCGTGCGCGTGCCGTCCTCACAGTTTGAATTCGCCCATTTTGCAATCGACACCACCATCCGGCTGGGCTGGCAGGCCCGGCATGCCCGCGTATTGACGCGCTGAACAATAAAAAGACCAGGCAGGAGCAGCACTCGATGAAACAGAAAGTGATCGCATTCTTCCCCGAAGCCGCCTACGGCCCGGCCCTGAACTCAGTGGGTATCGCCCAGGCCTGTGAAGCCCTGGGGCACAAAGCGGTGTTCCTCACCGACCCGGGCATGAGCGGTGTCTACGCCGGTTATGGTTTTGAAGAGCACATGGTCAACATGTCGGCACCGATGCCGGCCGAAGAGATGGCCCGCTACTGGGTGGATTTCATCAACGGCCACATCCCGAACTTCCGCAAGTCGCCGCTCGACCAGATCGACAACTACGTCAAGGAATGCTGGGCCGCCATCGTCGAAACCGCCAAGTGGGCGCAAAAGGACCTGCCGGCGGTGCTGGACAAGGTCAAGCCCGACCTGATCTGCGTCGACAACGTGATCCTGTTCCCGGCGATCAAGCAATACGGCAAGCCCTGGGTGCGGATCATTTCCTGCTCGGAAAACGAGATCGAAGACCCGGATATCCCGCCGCACCTGTCGGGCATGAGCATCGACGACAAGGCTGGCCACGCGTTATTCCGCCAGCGTTTCGAAGAAGTGGTCGGGCCGATCCACGACGACTTCAACCAGTTCCTCCAGGCCCATGGCGAGCAGCCGTATCCGCTGGGTACCTTCTTTGAAGCCTCGCCGTTCATGAACCTGCTGCTGTACCCGGATGCGGTGAAGTTCGACCGGCGCCACCCATTGCCGGCCGAGCGCTTCCATTACCTGCAGGGTTGCGTGCGCCACGACACGCCCTACGAGATTCCGCAGTTTCGCGCCCACAACGACAAGCCGCTGCTGTACGCCAGTTTCGGCAGCCTCGGTTCCGGCGATGTCGAGCTGCTCAAGCGTCTGATCGAGGCGGTGGGCAAGCTGCCTTACCGGGCGCTGTTCAACGTCGGCGAGCACCTCGACGAGTACCCGGACCTGCCGGACAACGTGCAGATTTCCAACTGGTTCCCGCAGCCGTCGGTGATCGCCCAGGTCGACGCGGTGATCCACCACGGCGGCAACAACAGCTTTACCGAGTGCCTGTTCTTCGGCAAACCGGCGATCGTCATGTCCTACGTCTGGGACGGCCACGACAACGCCATGCGCGCCGAAGAAAGCGGCCACGGCTTCAAGCTCGACCGCTACGAATGGAGCGAAGAACAGCTCGCGGAAAAACTCCACGCGTGCCTCAACGACGAGGCGATGCGCCAACGCCTGCAGCGCACCAGCGTGCAGATGCAATCGCGCAAGGGGCCGCAAGACGCGGCTGCAATTCTCGACAAGGTGCTCAACGATGCCTGATTCATCCACCACGGCGGGTATCACGCCGTACCTCGAAGCCGTCAGCAGCCGCACCGACCTGGTGGACTGGGGCGTGCAGAGCGACGCCGTCGAAGGCGTCTCGCATTCCAGCGGCCGCTTGCTGTTCAAGGGCCCGGACAACAGCCCGGAAAGCGGATTGTGGGTGTGCACCCCCGGGCGCTGGCGGTTGTCGATTCCCCGGGATGAGCTGTGCCATTTCATCGCGGGGCACGCCACTTACCGTAACGACAACGGCGAAGTGATAGAGGTCCGTCCCAACACCCTGGTGTTGTTCCCCGCCGGCTGGACGGGTGAATGCCACGTCCGCGAAACCCTGCGCAACGTGTACATGCTGGCCTGACGCTGGACTTGAAATTGAATGTGAACCTGTGGCGAGGGAGCTTGCTCCCGCTGGGCAGCGAAGCTGCCCCCAGCTTTTGATTTGAAAAGCGGGGCCTGCTGCGCAGGCCAGCGGGAGCAAGCTCCCTCGCCACAGGGTATGTGATGAACCGTCATGAACCGATTTTTTTGGAGAGCAACAGATGAAGACCCCGTTTCTGTACGACCCGCTGAGCCTCACCGACGTTAAGGATTGGGGCGTGATCCCGACCATGCTCGAAGGCGAATCCCGTGTTTCCGGCGTGGTGCTGCACAAAGGCCCCGAAGGCCAGTCCGAATGCGGTATCTGGATCTGCACCCCGGGCAAGTGGTTCTGCCATGTGACCAGCGACGAGTTCTGCCACTTTCTCGAAGGCCGCTGCACGTACGTCCACGAGTCCGGCGAGGTGATCGAGATCAGGCCGGACACCGCCGCCTTCTTCGGCAAGGACTGGAAGGGTGTGTGCACCGTCCACGAGACCATCAAAAAGGTCTACATGATCCGGTGACTGCCATGACAGATGCACTGGCGTCATTGCCAACCCGTGAAGATCTGCGCGCCGCCTTTCTGGCCCGCGCCGGTCACGCCGGGACCTTGCTGGTCGCCTTGCCGGCGGATGCTTCGACCCGGCGTTATTTCCGCCTGGAGGGCGCCGGCCTGTTGCTGATGGATTCGCCCCCCGACAGTGAGCCGATCGGCCCGTTCGTGCGCATCGCCCGGCAGTTGCAGGGGCTGGGCCTGTCCGCGCCGGCCTTGCTGGAAGTGGACGAAGCGGCGGGGCTGGCGTTGATCGAGGATTTCGGTCACGACACCTACACCCGGCTGCTGCTGGCCGGGCATTCGGAGTCGCAGCTGTATCACCTGGCGGTCGATACGCTGGTGGCCTTGCATCGCGCTGCGCCAGCCACGGAACTGGCGCCTTACGACGGGCAGCGACTGGCGAACGAGTACGCATTGTTTATCGACTGGTACGTGCCGCTGCTGATCGGCAAGGACGCGGCGCAAGACCTGCGCGATGAGTATCTGGCGTTGTTCGCCGACACTTGTCGCGATGTCGCAAAACGCCGTGAAGCCCTGGTGCTGCGCGACTTTCACGTCGACAACCTGATGCTGTTGCAAGGCCGCGAAGGTGTCGCCGCCTGCGGCTTGCTGGATTTCCAGGACGCCCTGGTCGGGGCGGCGGCCTATGACCTGATGTCGCTGCTCGAAGACGCCCGGCGCGATGTGCCCGAGGCACTGCGCGAGGCACTGATCAGCCATTACCTGTTGCAGCGCCCGGAGCTGGATGCGCCGGGTTTTCTCGAAGATTACCGGTGCCTGGCCGCCCAGCGTCACGCCAAGGTGCTGGGGATTTTCGTGCGCCTGGCCGGCCGTGACGGCAAGCACGGTTACCTGGCGCATTTGCCGCGCACCCTCGGTTTGTTTGTCCGCGCCCTGGACGCCGAGGCCTTTGCGCCCCTGCGTCAATGGCTCGAGCGGCACGTGCCGGGCTGGCGTGAAGAGCTGCCCGCCGCGACCCTGGCGACGTTGCGTGAAACCCCTTATCGATTGGTTCAAGGATCATCCCATGGCCACGTTCAACACTGACACCGCATTGCGTTTCATCAATTCTGAATTCCTGCCGCTGACCGACGGCCGTGTGCGCGAAGTGCTCGACCCGGCAACCCTGCAACCGGTCGGGCAAGTCGGCGTGTGTGGCGAAGCCGATGTGCAGACCGCCACCGATGCCGCCACCGCCGCGCAACGCCAATGGCGCCTGATCGATGCGAAAAGTCGCGCCGCGCGCTTGCATCAGCTGGCCAACGCCATCGAACAGAATGTGGCCTGCAACCGTGAAGTCGCCCGCCTGATGACCCTGGAGATGGGCAAGCCGTTTCCCGAAGCCATGGGCGAACTGGCCAACTGCGCGCCGATCTTTCGCTACTACGCGGAGATGGCCCGGGACGATGCCGGCAAGGTCGCCGGCACCACGCAGATCGGCTCCTTCCAGCATGTGCGTTACGAGCCGTACGGCGTCAGCGTGCACATCATGCCGTTCAACTTTCCTATCCTGCTGATGTGCTGGACGGTCGCCGCGTCGCTGGCGGCGGGCAATGCCTGCATCATCAAGCCGGCGGAAGCCACGACCCTGTGCACCCTCAAGTTCATGGAGCATTTCACCGCGTTGCTGCCGGGGCTGGTGTCTTGCGTGCCGGGCGATGCAGTCACCGCGCAATTGCTGGTGCAGTCGGATCAGACCCACGCGGTGGCCTTCACCGGCAGCGTGGCCGCAGGCAAGGCGGTGGCCGTGGCCTGCGCCGAACGGATGAAACCTTGCGTGATCGAGGCCGGTGGCAGCGATCCGCTGATCATCTCCAGGTATGCGCCACTGGACGTGGCGGCGGCGGGGGCGGTGACGGCGGCGTTCCACTTGAGCGGGCAGATCTGCACCTCGGCCGAACGCTTCTACGTCGTCGATGAAGTCCATGACGAGTTTGTCGCGAAGTTCGCCGAGCGCACCCGCGCCCTGCGTATCGGTCATGGCCTGGAACGCTCGGAGATCGGGCCGATGGTCAGCGAGGCGGCACGCAACAAGGTCATGCGCCTGGTCGATGACGCCGTGGCCAAGGGCGCGACAGTGGTGTGCGGCGGGCGGATTCCACCCGGGCACAGCGTCGGCTGGTTCTATGAGCCGACCATCCTCACCGGCGTGACCGGTGATATGGCGATTCTGCAGGAAGAGTGCTTCGGCCCGGTGGCGGCGATCTGCCGGGTCAGCGATTTCGACGAGGCGGTGCGCTTGGCCAACGATTCGCCGTTCGGCCTTGGCGCCTCGCTGTTTTCCACGGACCTGGCCGAAGCCATGGAAGCCGCCGAGCGTCTGGAGGCGGGGATGGTCTGGGTCAACAATCCGCTGATCGACAACGATGCGCTGCCGTTCGGTGGCTGGAAGATGTCCGGCCTTGGGCGCGAGCTCGGGCGTCAGGGGCTGGAAGCGTTCCGCCGCTCGAAAATGGTCATCATCGACCACCAGCCGAAAATCCAGGACTGGTGGTATCCCTACGCCGACGACGTGTTCTATCGCGATCCGGCCTGAAGCCGTGATGCACACAGGAGGATCGTGATGAGCGACAACATGGGATGGCCGACCCTGGCGGTGATTCTCGCGGCCGGGCAGGGCACGCGCATGCGTTCGCCGCTGCCCAAGGTCTTGCACCCGGTGGGCAACCGGCCGCTGCTCGGCCATGTGCTGGCGGCGGTGGCGACGGCGGGCATCGAGCAACGGGCGGTGGTGGTGGGCGCCGGCGGCGGGCAGGTGGCCGAGTACCTGCAACAGGTGGCACCGACGGCGCAGGTGTTTACCCAGCACGAACAACTGGGCACGGCCCATGCGTTGCTGGCGGCCCGGCCTGCACTGCAGGCTCACGAGCAGGGTTGTGTGTTGGTGCTGTTTGGCGATTCGCCGTTGATCACCCCGCAGACCCTGAACCGTTTGCGCCGGGCGCTGATAGACGGCGCAGCGGTGGCGGTGGCGGGTTTCCATACCCGGCAACCGGGACCCTATGGGCGATTGCTGGTGAAGGACGGTCGTCTGCGGGCCATCCGCGAAGCCAAAGACGCCAGCCCGCAGGAGCTGGACATCAACTTCTGCAACGGCGGCGTCATGGGCCTGCGTGCCGACACCTGCCTGTGGTTGCTGGAGCGTATCGGCAACCGCAACGCCCAGGGTGAGTACTACCTCACCGACGCGGTGGCGGTGGCCAACGAAGCGGGGCATACGGTGACGGCCGTGGAAGTGGATGAAGTCGATGTGCTCGGGGTCAATGACCGCGAGCAATTGCAGGTCGCCGAACAGCTGTACCAGCAACGTCGGCAGCGCAGGATCAAGGAGTGTCCCATGGGTGACTATCAACGGTTGTACATCGGCGGCGAGTGGGTCTTACCCGTCCAGCGCGGTGTTTTTGAAACCCTCGATCCGAGTGACGAGTCGGTTCTGGCGCGGGTTGCCTCGGCGACCGCCGAGGACATCGATCTGGCCGTGGCGGCGGCGCGCAGGGCGTTTGACGAGGGTGACTGGCCACGTTGGTCCGGGGCACGACGGGCGCAAGTGCTGAGGAACATCGCCGAGGGCATCCGCGCTCGCCAGGACGAACTGGCGGCCATCGAAGTGCGCGATAACGGTAAACCGCTGCCGGAAGCCTTGTGGGACATTGCCGATACCGCCGGGTGCTTCGATTTCTATGCCGGACTTGCCGAGCAGTCGGACCAAACCAATGAGCAATCGATCGATTTGCCGGATGCGCGCTTCACCTCGTCGGTGATCAAGGAACCGGTGGGCGTGGTCGCGGCGATCATCCCGTGGAATTTCCCGATGCTGATGGCCGCGTGGAAAGTCGCCCCGGCACTCGCGGCGGGCTGCACCCTGGTGCTCAAACCTTCCGAACTGACGCCGCTGACCGCCCTCGAACTGGCCGGCATCGCCGACCAGGCCGGGTTGCCGGCCGGGGTGCTGAATGTGGTCACAGGCTGGGGACGCGAAGCGGGAGCGCCGTTGGCCGAACACCCGCAGGTCGACAAGATCGCCTTCACCGGCAGCGTGCCGACCGGACGCAAGATCATGCAGGCCGCTGCCAGCGAGATCAAAAACATCAGCCTGGAACTGGGCGGCAAATCGCCTTTCGTGATCTTCGCCGACAGTGATATTGAGGCGGCGGTGGAGTGGATTCTGTTCGGGATCTTCTGGAACCAGGGCCAGGTCTGTTCAGCCACTTCGCGGGTGCTGGTGGAGCGCGGGTTGTACCCGGCGTTGCTGGAGCGCTTGATTGCCGCCACCGAGCAGATTCAGATTGGCCAGGGCTTCGAGGAGGGGGTGAAGCTCGGACCACTGGTCAGCCAGGGGCAACTGGACAAGGTGCTGGCGGCCATTGCAGCCGGTCAGCAAGAGGGGGCGCGGCTGGTGTCGGGCGGTGTGCGGCCGGGTCATCTGGAAAAGGGGTATTACCTGACGCCGGCGATTTTCGCCGATGTCCCGCAGGACAGCGCCGTGTGGCGCGAGGAGATTTTCGGCCCGGTGGTGTGCCTGCGGGCCTTCGACACCGAAGCCGAAGCGATCCGCCTGGCCAATGACTCGCCGTTCGGGTTGGCGGCGGCCGTCATGTCCCGGGATATCCCGCGTTGCGAACGGGTCGCTCGCGGTTTTCGCGCAGGCATCGTGTGGGTCAATTGCTCGCAACCGACCTTCGTCGAGGCACCCTGGGGCGGCTACAAGCAAAGCGGCATTGGTCGCGAACTGGGTGAGTGGGGCTACAACAGCTACCTGGAAACCAAGCAGATCACCCGCTACAACGGCGAACCCTGGGGGTGGTATCTGAAGTGACGTGAGCGCCGCAGTGGCCTGCCTGCGGACAGGGGCAGGTCATTTTTCCCGAATTGTACGGCTGTGGAACTGGAAGCCATTCTGGCAATCGAAGCCTATACGGGCGAGACGGACGTCGTAATGGTTACGCGCTGGCATTGAACGCCTTGTATGGCTGTAAAGCCGGGAGGGTTGCATGGAAAGGGACGCGATGTTCAGGTTCCTTGCGGGCTACCTGTTGATGTGTGCCCTGCTGGCATGGGGGGTGGTCCAGGCGTCTCACTGGATTGCTTCTCGCCTGCTGCTGTATTGGATTATTTAGCGCCGACCCTCGCTGCCTCGCTCCTTCCTGTCGATTCTTCCAGCACCCCAATGGTGCGACCCACTGTCTGGCCTTCTTCCTCCGATCCTTAGCCTGCGAAATCAGTCCGGTTTGCTGAACCGGCCACTGACCCAATCCAGGGATTGAGCCAGTGGCCGATGCTGCCCGGGTTAGTGGAACGGGAAGATGTAGTTCATCCAGGCGGCCATGCGCAGAAGGATTTTGCGCATCATCGCGATGTGATGGAAATGCTGGCTGTACAACGCCGCCTGGCCGTAGGCACCGCCCGGCATCTGGCCGGCGTACTGGGCATAGTCGGGGTCGGTGATCTCAATGATCACCGGGACCCGGCCGGCCGGTGGTGAACCGGTGAAGCCGATCAGCGTGCCCGACGGCTGGATCTGGCCTTCGGCGATCACCGAAACGACGGTCTTGACCTTGCCTTCGAACACCTTGCCCGGAATGCCGTCGAAAGCGACCTCGGCCTCATCGCCCTCGGTCAGGCGCAACAGGCTGTTCTGGCGCATCCACGCGGAGAAGTAATGCCCTTCCGCGGGAATGAAGACCATCGAAGGGCGCAGCGGCAACTTGGTCGCCATCATGCCCGGACGCAGCGAAACATGGGTGACGAAGCCTTTGCTCGGCGCACGGACCGTGGTGTTGTCGAGTTCGTACTGCGCGCTGTCCAGTTGTGCCTTCAGGTCATCGCTGCGCGCGACCACCATGTCCAGTTCCCGTTGGGTACTGAAATTACGCTTGATCAGCTCGGTGATCCGCGCGCGATCGGCCTGGGCGGCAATCAGTTGCGCCTTGAGGGATTTCAGTCGGTATTCGAACGGCGCCGGGTCGATGCGAAACAGCACATCACCTTTTTCCAGGGGCTGGTTGGTTTTCACCGGTACATCGATCACCTGGCCGCTGACCACGGGAATCACCGGAACCGACACGAAATAGGAACGCGCCACCTCGGAGTAGGGGTGGTTGTAGTTCATCGTGAAAATCAGCGCGCCGATAATCACGACTCCGCCCAGCACCGCCGTGGGTACTGTCCATTTGTTCAGGGGGATGCGGAAGATCTTGAAGATGGCTACGCACAGAGCGGCATACGTCAGAATGAGTAAGAGATCCATGGCTCAAATGCCCTCGCCGAGATTGTCCGTTGGCACCCGGTTCTGGGTCGTGCCCGTCGCTGCCTCCAGCCGCTCGATCCGGCCTTGCAGCTCGGCGACCTGTTGTTCGAGGTGAACCACATGACTTTTGGGTGAATGTCCGTCACTGAAACCCCAGCCCCGGTCCTCTCGATAGGCCATGGCCCAGATCCACAGGAACGGCCACAGCGCGTGCAGGGTGAAGAGGCTGACCCAGCCGGTGGCGTGGATTGCATCCTGGTGAGGGTGGTTGCGGTGGACAGCAATTTCATAGGGGATGTCGTGGAGCAGGATGATCCCGTAAAACAGCACAAGCCCGACAAAGACCAGCAGGCCCAGGGCGAAGTAATCAAGCATGAACCACTCCTCTTGAAGCAGATAACGTGTGCGCATGAGTGTAGCCGTTCAATCTACACTTGACGGGGATGCGGCTATCCAGCCGGAGCAACCGGTGCCTGGCCGACGCGTCGACCGAAATCGTGCAAGCACACTCCGACGAGGTGAGTTCATGCCAGACAATGGTCAATTCGAAAGGGCGCCTGTACTGGACCCTGTCGAGCGCATTACCGAGGTGATCTTCGGCCTGCTGATGGCCATGACGTTCACCGGCACCATCAGCGTGGCCACGGCGGACCAGGCAGCCGAACGCACGATGATGATTGCCGCGCTCGGCTGCAATCTCGCCTGGGGACTGGCCGATGCGGTCATGTACCTGTTGCGCGCACTGGTCGAGCGCACGCGCAGGATCAAGCTGTACATGGCCTTGCGCAATGGCGCGGACGCCGTGGCCGGCCAGGCGCTCGTTGCGCAGGTATTGCCGTTGCAGTTCGCGACGGCGGCCGGCAGCGAGGGCCTGGAGTTGTTGCGCCGGCGGCTGCTCGAGCAGCCCTCCTTGCCGATCAGGGCGGGCCTGGGCTGGAACGACTTCAGGGGCGCCCTCGGGGTTTTCCTGTTGGTCGTGGGCTCGACGTTTCCGCTGGTGGTGCCGTTCATACTGCTGGATCAGACGGCACTCGCCATTCGCCTGTCCAACCTGATCGGGCTCGTGGTGCTGTTCATCGCCGGCTGGATGCTCGCCAGATACGCTGGCGCCACGCAATGGCAGGGTGGGGTGATCATGGCCGCTACGGGGGGTGTGCTGATCCTTGCGATCATTGCGCTGGGCGGCTGACAGCCGGTCATAAATCAACACACTAAAGACTCATTCTCATTTACAATTGCCCTTCCATTTACGTTGGGCAGCCTGGTATGGATGTTCTTGCCACAATCCATCTTTATTTATCCCAATGGGTGATCGAACCGGTCACCCGGCAGTTCCTGGGCATTTTCGACTTCAACGGCAGACTCGGTCTAGCCTTTCTCTGCATGTCTTACGGCGTCGCCTACTGCCTGTTCCGCTACCGAGAATCCCGGGGCCTGACCGACGCTCGCTCATTCGGGCAGTTCATCGGCGGCCGCCGGGTGTACCTGCATCGCTCGGCACTGCTGGACTACCGCTACTACTTCGTACTCGCCATCCTCAAGGTTGCCCTGGTGCTGCCCATCGTCGGTCTGGTGGATCCGTACGTCTTGCGTTCAGCCGACTACATCGCGTTCTTCACCCAACTATGGGGCGCGCGTACGCAAGTGGAGGAGCACCTGGCGTTGACCCTGCTCTATGGGCTGGGCGTATTTCTGGTCAAGGATTTCAGCCATTACTGGGGCCATCGCGCTTTCCATTCGCGGTACCTGTGGGCCTTCCACAAAGTCCATCATTCGGCGCCCGTGCTGGTGCCGGCGACGGCCAGCCGCGTGCACTTTCTGGAAGAAGTGGTCGAAAAGCTCACGGACATCATCTGCGTCGGCGCGTTTGCCGGTGTCTTCTGGTACGTCTGTGGCGGGGAGATCAGCCGCTATACCTTGTTTGGCGTGACCTACATCGTATTCATCTTCAATGCCCTGGCGGCCAACCTGCGTCACAGCCATGTCTGGTTTTCCTTCGGGCCGGTGCTGGAGCGGGTACTGAGCAGCCCGGCGCAACACCAGATTCATCACAGCGATGCACCGCGACACTTCAACAAGAACTTCGGCATCAACCTGTCACTGTGGGACTGGATGTTCGGCACGCTGTACGTCACCCGGTCCACACCCGAGGCCATCCATTTCGGTACCGGCGAACAGGATCACGAGCGTTACCTGACGCTGCAGGGCTTGATCGTCACGCCTTTCGTGGATATCGCGCGCAAACTGCTTCCTGGGAAACCCTTGAAAGCACAGCCTGAAAGCGGATCTGATCCGTATTTTTCAGCGCAATCTGCATCTGTAACGAATACAGCCGTCAGCCCACAATAAGTCTTCGGTACGACGCTCGGGCAGCACACGCCGCCCCTGTACCGCCAATTCATAGTGTGGGAGGCCCCATGGCCAAGATGACGATTTTTCTCGGCGGTTTTCTGCTGTTGACCATCCTGATCGGTATGCTGGCGACGATTCCGCCGGCGTGATTACACCCGTTGCAAATCAGGAACTCTGCCGATCGATATCGCGCCGCAGCACGACGGCGGTGGTGATGTCTTCAACGTAATCGTGACTGGCGACGGCATCTCTGACCCGATTCAGGTCATCGATGGTTCGCGATTCGATCTCGATGACCAGGTCGAGTTGGCCACTGACCGAGGACACGCGTCTGACCTGCGAGTTTTGCGCAAGCAGGTCGAGCAGGCCCATTGCAGGCGTGCGCTTGAGGCAGACCAGCAGGATTGCGCGAATCACGTTGGCGTCGATTTCACCGATATCAGCGCGGTAGCCCCGGATCACGCCATTGCGTTCAAGGTTGATGACCCGTTCGCTGGTCGCGCTTCTTGAAAGCCCGATTCTCGCCGCCAGAGCCTTCAGGGCAATGCGGGCTTCCTTGGAAAGAATTTCGAGTATTTCGCGATCTTTCGTGTCCAGGTCGCGCATCAGAACTCCCTAATTTTGCTGCCGAAATTGTGCCGGTCGATTCCGGCAATATGCAGGCGCAAGCCGACCGTATACCTACTGCCGTCCCGGGCGTTGCGTGCCAAGCTATCTGAAAAAAATGGCTTGGAAAACAATTACCATGACAAATCTCTCCCATCCTGCCCCCCAGTTCTCGACCGGGGATGCCGAAAAACTCAGTGAGCAGCTTTTCAACGTTATTGGTACGGCCACGCCTCTGGATGGCGAGCGCGACCGCAACTACCGGTTGAACACCGGAACCGATGCGGGATGGATTCTGAAGGTCGTCAACTCGACCGAGCCGCGCGTTGAAAGCGAGTTTCAGACGGCCATTCTCAGTCATCTCGCCACTCACAATCCCGAGCTTACCGTGCCTTTTCTCAAGAAAAGCCTCGCCGGTGAATACCTCGCCACTGCGCTAGCGCCCTCGGGCGAAAGCCATGCGGTGCGCCTGGTGAGCTGGTTGCACGGAACGCCGTTGGCCGAGGTCAGGCGTACCTTCGAATTGATGCGCAGCCTTGGCCAGTCGTTCGGTGAGATCGACCGTGCGCTTCAGGGCTTCATTCATTCGGGCGCGGTGCGGGATCTCGACTGGGATTTGCGTCACGCCGCACGTTCGCGATCACGCCTGCATTTTGTGAAAGATCCTGGCAGAAGAGCGATTCTGGAACGCTTCATTGAAAGCTTCGAACAAAACGTCCAACCGAGGCTTTCGCGCCTGCGTGCACAAGTCATTCACAATGACGGCAATGACTGGAACATTCTCGTCGACTCGCACAATCACCAGAAAGTCTCGGGCATCATCGATTTTGGCGATGCGGTCCATACGATTCTGATTGCCGAAGTAGCCATCACCTGCGCCTATTCCATACTCGACATGGAAGATCCAATCGGCGCGGCCGCCGCCCTCACGGCCGGTTTCCATGACAAGTACCCTCTGCAGCCGGAAGAGCTTGACGTCCTCTTCAATCTCATTGCGATGCGCCTGGTCACGAGCGTCACCTTGTCGGCATCGCGATCCGACCGAACGCAAGACAATCCCTACCTTGGCATCAGCGAAGCGCCGGCCTGGCGTCTTCTGGAAAGGCTGGATCGCATGAACCCTCGACTGGCGACGGCGATCCTGCGCAAAGCCTGTGGTTTTGACGCGATCGAAGGCGCGGGTGCGGTTCGCCGCTGGGTTGCCGAAAACAGCAAGTCCTTCGCCGATATCGTGCGTCCATCTGCTGCAACCATGAACAAGGTCATTGCCCCGTTCGGAGATGCTTCCCATGTGATGACTATTGCTTCAGCCGAGCAGCGTCCAGCAGAGGCAACGAAGTGGTGGAATGATTTTTCTGCCGAACACAAGGTGCCGCTCGGTATCGGGCCATGGGGTGAGGAAAGGACCATCTACACCGACACGGCGTTTGAGTCGCGATTCATTGAAGGGCAGCGTCGGATCATTCACGTCGGTGTCGACTTGATCATGCCCGCAGGAACGCCTCTCTATACGCCTGTTGCCGGTGTGGTACAGAGCGTCGAGATCGAACATGAGCCGCTTGGCTATGGTGGTTTGATCATGCTCAAACACTCGCCGGAAGGTTGCCCGCCATTCCTGACATTGTGGGGGCACATGGCTCATGAGGCTCTCGCTCGCCTCAAGCCTGGTGACTGCCTGGAGGCTGGCGCGCTTGTCGGATACATGGGGGAGGACACGGAAAATGGTGGGTGGATTCCCCATGTGCATTTTCAGATGTCCACTGACACCGGATTGAAAGCGGGTGAGTTCATCGGCGTCGGTGAACGGGCTTATCTTGAGGTATGGGCCGACATTTTTCCCGATGCATCGACTCTCGCGGGGATTCCTGCGGAAACCTACAGCCAGGACGGGCGCACCAAGGCAGAGATTGTGGCCAAGCGCAAGGAGCTGTTGCTGCCAAACCTGTCGATCTCCTATTCGGACCCGATCAAGTTCGTTCGCGGTGACGGGGTCTGGTTGATCGACAACTTTGGCAGGGCGTATCTGGACTGCTTCAATAACGTGTGCCATCTCGGCCACTCCCATCCAGATGTAGTGCAGGCGCTTTCGCGGCAGTCTGCACGCCTGAACACCAACACGCGCTACCTGCACGACAATATCGTCGAGTATGCAGAGCGGCTCACCGCCACTTTGCCTGAAGGCCTGGCGGTCGCTTCCTTCGGTTGTTCGGGAAGTGAAGCAAACAGCCTCATGCTGCGTATGGCGCGCAATCACACAGGGCGTAACGATGCAATTGTGCTGGATTGGGCTTACCACGGCACGACACAGGAACTGATTGACCTCAGCCCTTACAAATACAAGCGTAAAGCCGGTAAAGGGCGCGCAGATCATGTGTTCGAGGCGGTCGTTCCGGATGCCTACCGTGGCGTGGATCAGTGGGCGTTCGAGGAACTTGGCAAGCGTTACGCCGAGAGCGTGGCGGATCAGATCGAGCTCATGCGCAAGCAGGGCAGAGCGCCGGCGTTCTTCCTGGCGGAGTCCATTCCAAGTGTCGCCGGGCAACTGTTCTTCCCGGAAAACTACTTGAAAGAAGTCTATGCGATGGTCCGAGCAGAAGGCGGTCTTTGCCTGGCTGACGAAGTCCAGGTCGGCTTTGGTCGTGTTGGCAGCCACTGGTGGGCTTTTGAAACCCAGGGTGTGGTGCCCGATGCAGTGTCCATGGGCAAGCCCATTGGCAACGGCCATCCGATGTCGGCGGTGGTGACCACGCGGGAAGTTGCCGACAGTTTCAACAACGGCATGGAGTACTTCAATACCTTCGCCGGCAGCCCGGTTTCATGTGCTGTAGGGCTCTCGGTACTCGATGTGATCGAGCGCGATAACTTGAAACTCAACGCACTGACCATTGGCAACTATCTGCTCGACGGCTTCCGTAAATTGCAGCAGCGCTACGAGGCAATAGGCGATGTGCGTGGGCAGGGTCTTTTTCTCGGGATAGAACTTGTCACGGACCGCAAGACCAAAGTTCCGGCTACGCAGTTGGCCAAACAAGTAGCCGATGGTGCCAGGGAACGGGGCATTTTGATCGGTACTGAAGGCCCCCATGACAATGTCCTGAAGATGCGCCCATCGATGATTTTCAGTCAGGCAAATGCTGACTTTCTGCTCGAGGTCCTGGACGAAAGTTTCAAGGCCGCACTCCGCTGACCTGGCTGGACAATATGACTGCCCGGCATAGTGTCGGCCAACTCCGGCAATGTGTCAGGCAGGCTGACACCTTGCCGGGTGCTTTCCAGAAGTGCCTATGCAAGACTTTTCATGAAGGCCGGGTGAATAACCCCAAGAAAATAATAAACAATTCTTCCAAGGTGCCATCCAATGCTAACCAAAAAGCTCAAGGGTTTGATTGTCGCTTCTACCGTGGCGGCCGCAGCGCTACTTTCTACTGCGGTTGTTCATGCTGATGATTTGAAGTCGATCCAGGATTCCAAGGAAATCCGTATCGCAATGAGCGGTCAATACTCGCCCTTCAGCTTTGCCAACGAGCAGAACCAGATTGTCGGATTCGACGCTTCCATCAGCGAGGCACTGGCTGAGCGGATGGGGGTAAAAGTGAAGATCATCACCACGCCGTTCGACGGGATCATTGCCGGTCTTCTGGCGAAAAAATATGACGCCATTATCGCTTCCATGACCATTACCCCGGAACGGCAGAAGGCAGTGGATTTCGTCGGGCCCTATTACCATGCCGGCCGCACGATCGTAGTGAAGGAAGATTCTTCGATCAAAAGCCTCGATGATCTCAAGGATGTGAGTGTCGGCGTGACCCTCGGCGATGCTCACGATAAATGGGCCAGGGGCCGCGGCAATCTGAAGGTCAGAACGTACAAGGGTCTTCCGGAAATGCTGGTCGACCTGGAGGCCGGGCGTATCGATGCGATAGTGATGGACAGTGTTCCGGTGCTGGTCGCCATCAAGGAAACCGGGCAGAAGGTGCGCATCATTACTCCACCGGATAGCGATGGCGGCATCGAAGGCATGGGCATTGCCCTGCGCAAGAACAACCCCGAGCTCAAGGCGACCCTGCAGAAGGCGCTGGAAGACATGCTCGCCGACGGCACCTACGAAAAGATCTCGATGAAGTGGATTGGCAACGATATCCGCTGATTGCTGTTCAGCATGGCTCGACGGGTCGTCGGGCCAGTCAATCCGACTTTTCCGAGCGTGCTCATGGATCTGACTCTCATACAACGCACATTCCCGTTTTTCCTGGAGGCGGCCTGGATTACGGTGCAGATTTCTGTACTTGCTCTTGTGCTTGGGTTTCTGGTCGCAATCGTGCTGGTGGCTGGCCGGTTGTCCACGGTTCTCGCCTTTCGATGCCTTGCCAGACTCTACATCAGCGTTTTTCGTGGCACTCCCTGCCTGGTTCAACTGTTCATCATCTACTTTGGCGGGCCGCAGATCGGACTTGAACTGGAGCCGTTTGCGGCAGGCGTAATCGGCCTGGGCCTGAACATCGCTGCCTACATGGCCGAATCCATTCGTGGCGCTATCAGCAACGTTGATCCTGGCCAGGAAGAAGCTGCGCGTTCGATTGGTTTCGGGCGTGGCCAGACCTTATGGTTTATCACGCTGCCACAAGCTGCAAAGTTGATGATCAGGCCGCTGGGAGTGAACGCTGTCGCTCTTATCAAAGGTTCTGCGCTGGTGTCGACGATCTCTGTTGTTGAGCTTTCATATACAGCGCAACGCTTTATCAGTTCAACGTACAAGCCTTTCGAGATCTTCATGGTGTCTGCACTGCTTTACATCGTGATGGTCTACTCGGTCAGATTCATTATTGACTATCTCGATAATCGCTTCGCGGCAAGGTGAGAGCATTCCTATGCAAAGCCTGGACCTTAGTATAGTTACACCTTATTCCGAGTTGCTTGCGACCGGTCTTTGGTGGACGGTCGTGATGTTTGTAAGTTCCAGCCTGTTGAGTTTGATGGCGGGGATTGCCTTTGCACTCATTGTTCTTTATGCGCCCAGAGTCCTGGCGCTGCCCGTGCGTTTTATGACCTGGTTGTTGATGGGCACGCCACTGCTTCTGCAGTTGTATGTGATTTATTATGGTCTTGTGCAAGTGGGCATCGATATTCCCGCACTGGTGGCTGGCATCATTGGTCTTAGTTTGCACTTTGCCGTCTACAACGCCGACGTCATTCGTGCCGGCGTGGTGTCGGTAGACCCGGGGCAGGTCGAAGGTGCCCGCTCCATTGGCCTCAGCCGTGGACAGACCCAGCGTTACATCATCGTGCCGCAGGCGTTGCGCAGGACTATTGCGCCGCTGGGAAACAACCTGATTGTCCTGTTGAAGGACACCTCTCTGGTTTCCATAATCGGTATTGCCGAGTTGGTATACAGCGCGCAACTTGCCGTGAGCGAGACCTATAGCCCGTTTGAGTTTTATCTGACTGTTGCGCTTGTTTATTATGCAGCCAATCTTATTCTCGAAACCGGTCTGCATCTTCTCGAAAAAAAGGTAGAGATGTCACGATGATAAGAAAAGAATTCATGGTTGAGGTGAAGAACGCTCGCAAGGCTTACGGAGCACTCGAAGTACTCAAGGGAATCGATCTTTCCGTATCTCGCGGGCAAATCGTCGCAATTATCGGCCCAAGTGGCTCTGGCAAAAGCACGCTTCTGCGGTCAATCAATCACCTGGAAGCACTTGATGATGGCGAGATCTGGTTGGAGGGTGAGCAGATCAATCGGCCATTGAAAGGTCGAGCGTTTGAACAGCACATAAACGCTGTGCGTCAGCAGATGGGCATGGTATTTCAGCACTTCAATCTGTTTCCGCACTTGAACGTATATGAAAACATCGCTCTCGGTCCGATAAAACTTAAGGGGCTTACAAAAAAAGCATCTCGTGAATTGGCGATGGAATACTTGTCAAAAGTTGGATTGGCCAACAAGTTCGATGAGTATCCTTCTCGCCTGTCGGGTGGACAGAAGCAGCGCGTTGCCATAGCAAGGGCACTGGCGATGCAGCCAAAGGTCATGCTGTTCGATGAAGCTACATCGGCACTGGACCCCGAGCTTGTCGAAGAGGTCAACCTGGTCATGAAGCAACTCGCTGCGGAGCACATGACGATGTTGATCGTCACTCATGAAATGCGCTTTGCAGGCGAAGTGGCAGACCGGATTGTCTTTATGGATGGCGGGGTTGTCGTAGAAGAAGGAGCGCCGCAGGAGATCCTGCAGAACCCCGTCCACGAGCGAACCCGGTCATTCTTGAAAAAGCATCTGCACGATAGATAAGTGGCGCTTTCCTTGCGTGATCTGGCAAAGCGTAGTCTCGCAGACCAAACCGGCGCTGCCGCTCACCGGTACTCATCATGCCGACGCCACCAGGGCCCCGTCTCATTGCGCCCCTTGGGCGCGCGGTCGAGCCATTGGTACATGCTCCACAATCCGTCCAGGCCCCGCGCGTAGGTGGAGTAGGTGTGATAGATCTCGCCGTCTTCCAGCACGAACGTACTCAGCCCCGGCCGGTCGCGGGTATAGGTGGGCGCATCGGTGCCACAGGTCGCGGCGAACTGTTTCACCGGTTCCGGTATTTCACTGGCGTCCATGGCATGGCCGCCGCGCTGGTAGTTGTATTCGACCAAGCCTTCGCGCTGCTGCGCTTCGGTGAAGTAGACATTGAAGTCGGCGGTGAAGTCGCTGTCGGCGGCCGAGGCCCAGGGGAAGGTCCAGCCCATTCGGCGCTTGTAGGCCTGCAGTTTCGCCAACGGTGCGCGGGATATCGCCATCAGGGTCACGTCGTGGTTCCCCAGGTGGACGACGACGGGCTCGAAGCCATCGGCGATGGCTGAGCAGGACGGGCAGCCTGCCGTGTAGTCCGGGCCGAACATGAAGTGGTAGACCAGCAGCTGCGAGCGCCCTTGAAAGAGTTCGGCCAGGGTGGCGCTGCCGTTGTCGGTATCGAAGCGGTACGTCTTGTCGAGGCGAACCCATGGCAATGCCTGGCGTTGCCTGGCCACTTCATCGCTGCGTCGGGTCAGGGCCTTTTCCGCTTCGAGCAGTTGCAGGCGAGCCGCCAGCCATTGCTCCCGGGACGCGGTTGTGTGGGTGTTCATCGTTCTACGCTCCTGGTGAAAGGTCGTGATTTAGACTAAACCCGGGTGTCAAATGATGGGAGTGACAAGCGTGGCGGGATTTCCATGGACTCGATGATCACGGCCGCCGCACAGGCGCTGGCGGCGGGCAATCCGCTGGGCGCACTGGACCGCGTGGCCTTGCGTGACGATGCGCCGGCGCTTGCCCTGCGCGGTATCGCCATGGCGCAACTGGGCGATCTGGTGCGGGCCAGGTCACTGGTCAAGCGTGCGCAACGGGCATTTGCGCCCAAGGAAGTGCTGGCCCGGGCGCGCTGTGTGGTGGCCGAGGCCGAAATCGCCCTGGCTTCGCGGGAGCTTGGGTGGCCGGTCAAGGCGCTCGAAACGGCGCGGGTCACCCTTGAACACCACGGTGACCGGGTCAATGCCGCCCATGCGCGCTACCTGCAAATTCGCCGTTTGCTGTTGATCGGTCAGCTCGACGAGGCGCAGCAGTTATTGACCGGCCTCGATCCCGGCCGATTGCCGCCGGCCTTGCGGGCAACCCATGAACTGGTGCTGGCGGGCATAGCCATTCGGCGCCTGCAATCGCACGTGGCGCGGGAGGCGTTGAACAGGGCCGGGCAGGCTGCCGGTCAAGCCGGGATTGCCGCGCTGATCGCTGAGGTCCAGCACGCTGCGCATCTGCTCGATGCCCCCGCGGCACGCCTGATTGCCCAGGGTGAAGTACGGCCGCTGTTGCTCGATGATGTTGAAGCGTTGTTTTGTTCAACGTCACTGGTGGTGGATGCCTGCCGGTACGTTGTGCGCGGTTGTGGCATGTCGGTATCGCTCGCAACAAGACCGATCCTGTTCGTGCTCGCCCGTGCGTTGGCCGAGGCGTGGCCCGGCGACGTTGCGCGGGAAGTGCTGATCGCCCGGGCGTTTCGCCTGAAGCTCTCGGATGAATCCCATCGTGCCCGGCTTCGCGTGGAAATCGGCAGGTTGCGTAAAGCGCTCAAGCCGTTGGCCGGTGTCATCGCGACGGCCCGCGGTTATGCCCTGCAATCGCCGGTGTGTACGCAGGTGGTGACACTGGCGCAACCGGTCGAGGAAAAATTTGCCGCGGTATTTGCCTGCCTCGCCGATGGCGAGTCGTGGTCGAGTTCCGCCCTGGCACTGGCGCTGGGTACCAGTCAGCGCACGGTGCAACGGGCGCTCGATATACTGGCGGAGCAGGGCAAGGTGCAGTGGTTTGGCCGTGGTCGCGCACGGCGCTGGATGACGCCGCCCGTGCCGGGATTCGCGACGACCTTGTTACTCCCGGCGCCGCTGCCCGGTGGTTAGGATGAACGCCACCAACCCCCGTCGAGGAATGCCAGATGAAACAAGCAACTGCTGAAATCATTCGTGAATATGGCCCGTTTGCCGATGTCGACCACGTATGCGGCGTCACCTGGGACGGCGAAAAGGTCTGGTTCGCCTGCAACAGCAAAATCAACGCCCTGGACCCGGAAAGCGGCAAGGTGCTGGGCTCGATCAATGTCGCTGCCCATGCCGGCACCGCGTTTGACGGGGAGCATCTGTTCCAGATCGCCGAAGACCGCATCCACAAGATCGACCCCCGCACCGGCCATATCCTCTCGACCATTCCTGCCCCTGGCGCAGGCACCGATTCGGGGCTGACCTGGGCCGAAGGGACGTTGTGGGTGGGCCAGTACCGTGAACGCAAGATCCACCAGATCGACCCCGAGACCGGCAAGATCCTGCGCACCATCGAATCCAACCGTTTCGTCACCGGCGTGACCTGGGTGGACGGCGCGTTGTGGCACGGTACGTGGGAAGGCGATGAGAGCGAGTTGCGCCGCATCGATCCGCAATCGGGCGAAGTGCTGCAGAGCCTGACAATGCCCGAAGGCGTGGGCGTGTCGGGGCTTGAGTCCGATGGTGGCGAGCGGTTGTTCTGCGGTGGTGGCGATAGCGGCAAGGTGAGGGTGGTGCGTCGGCCTTCGTGAGGCGCAGCGGCCAGGTCAACAGGTACAACCTTTGTGGGAGCGACGGTGCGGCGATCCGACCTGCTCGCGATGGCGGTGGTTCAGTCGATATCAATGTTGAATGTGCTGGCCACATCGCGAGCAAGCTGGCTCACACAAAGGCAGCTGCCCTGGCGAAATTCATCTATTACAGTCATCTGCGCACTGATAGTATTTTTCCGTCCTGCCATGTTTTCTGCTGGTCGAAATCGGTCTAAAAGCCCGGTTGGAAAACGCTCCTGTTTTGCTATCCTCAAACCTGTAGGTGAAGACGCAGACTGATGCGCAAAAGGATAGCAAGGAGACGTGGGGCGCGTTCCGAAGGGTACACGGTTAGAAAGATCCCCGCGCTGGGATCCAGCCCTTATGCCGTGTGAAGCAGAAGAGTTCCATTACAGTTTCATGACTCTTTTGTGGGAGGCCTGATAAACCTTGTAAGCCGGAGACCAGCACCGGCCACCTACTTGTTACATCCACCCACAAAGCCCGCTCAGTGCGGGCTTTTTAATGCCCGCAAGGTGGGTCCGCTCAGCGGCTCAAGGCGCGCCAAACAGCATCGTCCAGTAGACACCGTTGTCGCTGCGGGCGTTGGCGGCGTAGGCGGCACCGACCTGGGTGAACATCGGGTTCATCAGGTTGGCGCAGTGCCCGGGGCTGGCGAGCCAGCCGGCCATGGCCTTGCTGGGTGAGCCTTGCCCGGCGGCGATGTTTTCACCGATCTGCCGGCCACGGTAGCCGGCGGCCTTGGCACGGTCATAGGGCATGTCTCCGTCGGGGGCCTGGTGGGCGAAATAGTTGCCGTAGGCCATATCCTTGCTGTGGTTTTGTGCTGCGGAACCCAAGGCGGCACTCCAGGACAGCGGCCGCGCGGCGCCAAACCGCTGGCGACCGCACATGCGCGGCCTGGCCCGGGCGGCGTTGACCTGCGCCAGCAACGCCTGTGCGGCGCTGCGTGGGTCGCCGGTTTTCCCATCGAGCACCGGCCGTGCCAGCACCACTTGCCATTCACTCCCGGCGCGGCTGACGCCGATGTCGGCGTATTGGTTGTCGAGCAGTGCGGCGCAGTGCTCGTCCTGGAACAGATCGAAGGCTTCTTCGGCATCCCGTGCACCCACCACGCGAATCGACCGCACCATGGTGGCCTGATAGCCGGAAGCCTTTAACCGGTCCCGCAGCCCACCGCCATAGCCAACAGGCAGGGCCAGGTTCGACTTGAGCGTCAGGGGTGATAAGCGTTGCGTCGGCCGCCGGTCGCAGCGTTGCGGATGGGCGCGATAGTCGTTGATGGCGTCTACCAGTTGCCGTTGCCCATCGGCATGGGCGGGGCTTGCATAAACGGGGAGCAGGGAAAACAGGCACAGCGAAGAAAAGCGCAAGGCAACGGCGGTTTGGCGCATGGACGGACAACTCGGATGAGATGACGACGATAGGAGAGGAAAAACGCTCGGGTATGACCGGGGTCTGGAGACAAGGTTCACGGCGCGAGCGAACCTGTTTGTAGCCGGAACCGAATGTCCGACGAAGGGTAGGACTTTTGTGGGAGCGGGCTTGCTCGCGAAGATGGCCTTTCAGGCAACAGAGATGTTGACTGATCTACCGCCATCGCGAGCAACCTTGCTCCCACAGGTTTTGTGTACATCAGTGACCCGCAAGCGGACCTGAATCGATCAATCCATGCAGGCGTACACCACCAGCTCCACCAGCATTTCTTCCCGGGCCAGGCCCGCCACGACCATGGCGGCGCGGTTAGGGTAGGGCGCCTGGAAGTACTCGGTGTAGAGCGCATTCACGGTTGCCAGGTAGCTGCGGTCAGTGACGTAGATCAGTACCTGGGTGACCGCGTCCAGCGAGCTGCCGGCGGCTTGCAGGGTATGGCGCAGGTTGTCCAGGGTCTGCCGGGTTTGTGCTTCGATGCCGCCGCTCACCACCTGGCCCTGGCGGTCGATGGGGATTTGCGCGGTGTACAGCGTGCCGTTGCCGACAACAGCCCATTCCAATGGTGCGCGCGAGGCAAAGAGGTCGGTCTTGATCGCCTGTTTCATTGATGATTCCTGATACGGGTTTGAGGGGCTTACCGGGCGTCGCTGCCTTCACCGGCTCCACGGCGACGGGATTCTTCGGTGCTTTCCACCAGCACCCGTTCACCCAGCTTTTTCAACTGGGCCCAGACTTCATCATTGACCTGCAGCCCGCCCGCGGCTGCCGGCTGACTGAATTCAAGCGTCGGGGCCGCGTCTGCGGCACTCAGGCGTGGCAGCAGCGCGAAGTGTCTGGAAATCAGCACGTTGATGCTTTGCTCGTCGCCCTGCGCCGGTTGCGGCAGGTCATATACCCGCAAGGCCGGGTGGGTGTTCCCGGCGCTGAAGGTGGCCACCAGCTCCTGCCGGGCATCGCGCCAGTACACACAAAAATTCAGGCCTTCTCCGGCACAGCGCGCCAGGTAGCCCAGCACCAGGATGCGGTTGTGGCAGTGGCGGACGCGGATCAGCGCACTGCCGCCGCGCAAGGCCTTGCCCACCCCCAGTTCGATTGCCTGGGCGGCGCAGCGCAATACGCTCTGGCCATGGGCGTCGAGGGTCAGTTGCGTGGCGTCTTCGTAGCAGGTTTCGATGGGGCGATCGACTTCATCGTGAAGAAAGTCCAACGCTTTTTTCAGCGCGCCGATACCGTCGAGGCCTTGCTGTTGCAGCCTGGCAATCATTTCGGCGGCGTCGTCGCAATCACCGGGTGCAAAGCCGATGCCTTCGAAGGCCTTGCGGCAGATCACCTGGATTTCATTGAGCGATACACGCATTTCAGAGTGCTCCGGCAGCGTTGGTCAGTTCAGGCATGACGGCAAAATTCCAGTCGTCGGGGAACGGCTGGCCGATCTCGCTGACCAGCGGTGCCCCCTGAAACAAGGTGATGCGCACCCAGCGGCTGGACTTGGGGTCGAACTTGCCGGCGCCGAAGAACGCCAGCTTGCAGCGCAGCAAGTGGATCGGCAGCATGCCGCGGTCCATCAGGTTGGCGCGGATTTCCCCGAAGGCGCAGCGGGCCATGCCTTGCAGGCGGCAGACTGTGCCTTTGAACTGCGGTAGCGCCAGCAGAAAGTGCGCGGTCAATTGCCGTGGGTGTTGCTCGCGGTAGGCCAGCAGGGCGCGATGACAACGTTGAATGTTGTGCGCGATCCCCAACTGCATTTCCTTCTCGGCGCCTGGCTCCATGGCCCGCTCGCCCAGGCGTGGTTCTTCCTTTTCCGCCGAGCGATACCAGAAAAAGTGGTTGGCCTCGGCGTCGCTCAAGTCGTAGTCGAGCGCCCAGCGGTACTTGGTCTCGATGAGATCGCACAGCTCATCCAGTGGCATCTCGGCGTTCAGGCGAAACCCCTCGTTGACCGACATCTGCTCGGCCAGCGGATCGACCTGTTCGGGGTACAACTCCAGCAGCAGGCTGACCAGCAGTTCCTGGCAACCGGTGCCGACGTTCACCTCGGCCCAGGCTTGCAGGCGTGACCACAACCCCGCGTTGACCGACTGCCCCGCGAACCACTCGGCCAGTTGCTCGAGATCGGCCAGCGTCTGCTGGTCGATGCCGCTTTGCCGTTGGTCTTCGGTGCTGGTTTGCTGCAAGTGCCGGCGGGCCCGTAGCAGCAACGCCTGAAAGCGCTGGGCATGAGGCAAGTCAGCCGCTTGCGCCACAACCTGCGCCAGTGCGGTTTCCCTGGCCCACAGCCATTGGTTGACCAGTTGCGGGTGATTGATCAGGAACGGCGCCATGCCCAGCCCCGTGGAATTGCCGACACCAAGGTAACGCTGCAGGGCAGGGTCCAGGCCCACCGCCCGCTGTGGATTGCGCGCACGGGCCATGTGTTCGATCTGCTCGATGCTGAAATGCCGCAACAGATACACGGTGAACATCTGGGCGCTGAAGGGTTGTGTGAAGTCCGCAGTGCCTTGCAGGCAACTGAAGTCGGCGATGCCGAACTTGCCGTTGCCGTACACCGCGGTGGTGCGATACAGGTAGCCGACCTCGGCCAGTTGCCGCGGGTCTGGCTGACAACCTTCGGCCAGCGCTTCGAGGAAGCGTTCGAAGTTGCGCAGGCTGCGGTTGGCCCGCGACAGCACCAGCACTCGCGAATCAAAACGCCCGGCTTCCTGCAACGGCACATTGCGTCGCAGGTCAGCCAGTTGCTGCTCATCGACATCGCCGGCGAGCAGGACAAAACTGACATCCCACTGATCGGCGATGACCCGGTCGCTGCGCTTCTCCGGCGGCAGGTACGTGGAGAAAATCACGCAGTGATAGTGGGCACTGGCGGTGTCGATGCGGTAGATCGCCGTACCGAAGCCCTCGGCATCCAGGTCGAAGCAGGTGCGCTGGATGCGCCACTGCTCGTTCATCATCCGCCGCATGCTGCTGCGCACGAAACTCAAGCGGCTTTGAAAGTGGCTGCCCAGTCGCTCCAGGTCCATGACCCGGGCGGTGGGCCGCAAGGCCGAAGAGGTGTCTGTGTCGGTGTGCGACATCATTGCGATTCCTGAACTGTTCATCGTCAGACTGCCTGTTCGCGAGCCATCTGCCGGGCGATGCGCAGAGCATCCCAGAGCGACGGCAGGATCAGCAGTGAAACCGGTACGGCAGTAATTACGATAAAGGATTGCAGCGCCGTGACCCCGCCCGAACCAATGGTGATCAACACCACCGCGGCCAGGCCCATGCCGATGGCCCAGAAGGCGCGCAGCCATGGCTTTGGCTTGTCATTGCTGGACATCGCCATCGCCACGGTGAACGCCATCGCATCGCCGTTGGTGGCCACCGAGATGAAGCTCAGGAACAGGAACAGCGCCGAGATCAGCCCGCCCAGGGGCAGGTTCTGGGTCACGCCCAGCAGCAGATCTTCGGGCTGCGCGCCGTGGGCGGTGACGATGCCTGGCGTCTGCAATTCCATGCCGATGCCGGCGCCACCGACGATGGTGAACCAGAACATGGTTACCAGCGGTGCGATGATCGACAGGGTCATGATCACTTCACGGATGGTCCGGCCACGGGAAATCTTCGCCACATACAGAGCGACCATCGGCGCGTAGCCAATGAACCAGCCCCAGTAGAACACCGTCCACCAGTCCAGCCATTTCGGATCGGCGCGGAACAGGGTCATCGGAATGAACTGCTCCAGGTGCAAGGCGAACGCGGTGGGAAAGCCGCCGAGAATGAAAGCGGTGGGCCCCAGCAGCACCATGAACACCGCCAGGCCGATCATCAGCCAGACGTTGATCCCGCTGACGAAGCGGATGCCTTCGAGGCCGACCAGGCAGGAAATGGTGTACATCACCGTGACCAGCACGATGGTGATGGACTGCACCATCAGGTCATTGGGAATGCCCCAGACCGAATGCAACGCACTGCTGATTTGCAGGCCGAGGAAACCGATCGGGCCGATGGTTCCGGCGACGACGGCGATGATCGAGGTGGCGTCCGCCAGCGTGCCGATCGGGCCCTTGAGCGCACGCTCACCGAACAACGGATAGAGCAGGGTACGCGGTGCCAGTGGCAAGCCTTTGTCGTAGTGCAAATGCATCAGCACGATGGCCAGCAGGCTGCCCAGTACTGCCCAGGCCAGAAAGCCCCAATGCACGAACGATTGCGCGAGCGCAGCGTGTGCGGCGGCTTCGGTGTGAGGCTGCACCCCGGCGAACAACGGTGGCGGGCTGGCGAAGTGCATCATCGGTTCCGCTGCCGCCCAGAACGCACCGCCACCGGCGAGCAGGGCGCACATGATCACGGCGATCCAATTGAAGGTGCTGGTATCGGGACGCTGGTCGACGCCGCCCAGGCGTACCCGCCCGCATTTGCTGAAGCAGATGAACAGGCTCATGGCGAAGGTCGCCAGCATCAGGATCTGCCAGTACAAGCCAAAGAACTTCGTCGACCAGGCGAACAGCGTGTTCACCAACAGCGATACGCCATCGATGTCGATCAGTGCCGCGATCAGGAAGGCGCCGAGGAAGCCGCCACTGATTAAAAACAGCGGCCAGTCGATGTCTTTTTTCGGCGGTGCGAGGTCCAGTGGCTGGACGTCGGCTTGCAGGGAGTCGGATGTTTTCATGATGCCTCCAAAATACGCGCCTGGGGCTGTGCATCGCCGGTCGGGGAGATGAACGGGAGGCTATTGTTGTTATTTTTCATGCTGTCCTCACGGTGTCGATCAAGAGTCAGTCTTGCGCCGTCGTAGCGTTTTCCAGCAGGCGCAACCAGTTGAGTCCCATGATGTTGCGTACCTCGTCCTCGGCGAAGCCACGGTCGCGCAGGCCCTGGGCGATGACCGGGAAATCCCGGCTGTCGCGGAACCATTGCAGCGGTGCCGGCCAGTTGGCGTTGTCCTTTGATCCTTCGCCGTAATCCTTGTCTTTGCTCCAGCGCCCGTTGCGCATCCATTCGAGCACTTGCAGGGGTTGTTGCTGGCACAGGTCGGTGCCGATGCCGATGTGTTCGACGCCCATCAGCTCCGCCGTGCTGGCGACCATGTCGCAGAACGATTCCAGGGTGCAGCCCGACGCGCCCTTGAGGTGAAACGGGTAAGTACTGAAACCCAGCAGACCACCGGACTCGGCGATGCCGCGCAACACCGCATTGGACTTGTTGCGTTTGGCCGCGTGGAAACTCGACGGGTTGGCGTGGGAGACGATCACCGGCCGGCTCGACAACTCGATGGCTTCCAGGGTGCTGCGCTCGGCGCTGTGGGACATGTCGATCAGCATGCCGACGCGGTTCATCTCGCGGATCACCTGGCGCCCGAAACGGCTGATGCCATTGTCTTCGGTCTCGTAGCAACCGCTGGCCAGCAGGCTCTGGTTGTTGTAGGTGAGCTGCATGATCAGTACGCCGAGCTGGCGGAAAACCTCCACCAGGCTGATGTCGTCTTCGATCGGCGAGCAGTTCTGGAATCCGAAGAAAATCCCGACGCGGCCTTCCTGGTGTGCCAGGCGAATGTCCGAAGCCTCGCGCACCGGACGAATCAGTTCGGGCCAGGTTTCGAAGCGCCGGTTCCATTCGCCGATGCGCGACAGGGTTTCCCTGGCGTTCTCGTGGTAGGCGATGGTGGCGTGCACCGCGCTCAGGCCACCAGCCTGCATCTGGCGAAAGATCTCTTCGTTCCAGTGGGAATATTGCAGACCGTCGATCATCAATAAATCGTGCATGGTGATCTCCTGTTCAAGGACGCACGTAGGTGGTCTTGACCACGGTGTAGAACTCGCGGGCGTACTGCCCTTGCTCGCGCGGCCCGAAGCTGGAGGCTTTGCGGCCGCCGAACGGCACGTGGTAATCGGTGCCGGCGGTTGGCAGGTTGACCATGACGCAACCGGTGCGGGCACGGCGCTTGAAGTCGCTGGCATAACGCAGCGACTGGGTGATGATCCCGGCGGTGAGGCCGTATTCGGTGTCGTTCAACACGGCGAGGGCTTCTTCGTAATCGCCGACCCGGATCACACAGGCAATCGGCCCGAAAACCTCTTCGCGATTGATGCGCATGCTGTTGTGGGTGTTGGTGAACAGGGCGGGGCGCATGTAGTGCCCGGCCGGTTGCGGGTTCAGCAGTTCGCCGCCCTCGACCAGGGTTGCGCCTTCGTCTTCGGCCAGTTGCAGGTAATGAAGGTTCTGCTCCAGTTGCCGGGCTTCAGCCACCGGGCCGATCTGCACCCCTTGTCCGAGCGCATGACCGACCTTCAGTTGACGCATGCGTGCCACCAGCGCCTCGACGAAGCGGTCATGGATGCCGTCGCAGACGATCAATCGCGAAGAGGCCGTACACTTTTGCCCGGTACCGAAGAAGGCGCCGTTCAACGCGCATTCCACGGCGATTTCGAGGTCGGCGTCATCGAGCACCACCAAGGCGTTCTTGCTGCCCATTTCCAGTTGGCAACGCACCAGATTGCCGGCGGTGGCGACCGCGACGCGGCGACCGGTCTGCAGGGAACCGGTGAAGGTCAACGCATCGATGTCGGCGGACTGGATCAGGCTTTCGCCAACCACCGCGCCGCTGCCCATGACCAGGTTGAAGGTGCCGGCGGGCAAGGCCTGGCGGCTGATGATTTCAGTCAGGGCCCAGGCACTGGCCGGTACCAGGTTTGCCGGTTTGAACACCACGGCGTTGCCGAAGGCCAGGGCCGGGGCGATCTTCCACGCGGCGGTGGCCATGGGGAAATTCCACGGCGTGATGATGCCGATCACGCCGACCGGTTCACGCTGGACTTCGATCTCGATGCCGGGACGTACCGAGTCGGCTGTCTCACCCATCTGACGCAGCACTTCAGCCGCGTAGTAGTGGAAGAATTGCGCGGAGCGATTGACTTCGCCGACGCCCTCGGCCAGCGGCTTGCCTTCTTCCCGGGAGAGCAGTTCGCCGAGTTCTTCCTTGCGCCCCATCAACTCGTTGCCGATGGCCATCAATACTTGCTGGCGCTGCTCCAGGCCACTGGCGGCCCATTGCGGCTGGGCATCGCGGGCGGCGGCGATGGCATCCAGCGTCTGCTCGGCGCTGGCCTGGTGGTAATGGCCAATGAGGTCTTGAACATCCGAAGGGCTGTGGTTGGCGATAACGCCCTGGCCTTCGCACCAGTTGCCGCCGATGTAGTTTTTGTAGGGTTGCAGTGCCATGGGAACCTCCGATTGCGTTGGCCCCATCTTGAGAGTATTAGTCTGCAAATAAAAATTAATAATAAATATGAAATGATAAGGAAAACTTACCGTGCTTCCCGAGCTGAAGATTACCCAACTGCGCTATTTCGTCCTGGTTGCCCAGCTGAAAAGCTTCCATGGCGCGGCAAGGCAGGCCTATCGCACGCAACCGGCGCTGTCCCTGGCTGTGCGCGAACTAGAGCTGAAACTCGGCCAGCCATTATTCGAAAAGGGCGGCAAAACCGAACTGACGCCATTCGGCGAGCACTGTTTGCCGCTGTTCCAGGATTTACTGGCGCATCACGACCGCATCGCCCGGGAAGTCAGTTTGCTGGCGCGGCATGAAATCGGTCAGGTGAGCATCGCTACGGTGCCGTCGGTGGCCAGTCGGTTGTTGCCGCATCTGCTCGCGCGGTTTGTCAGCGAGCACCCGAAAATGCAGATCAGCATGCAGGACGGCAATGCCGACAGCGTGCAGCAGTTGTTGGTCCAGGGGCAGGTGGATTTTGCGATCAGTAGCGTGTGGGCGGCCGACGAAAACATTGAGTTCGTGCCGATCCTGAGTGATCGGGTGGGTGTGGTCTGCCGCCACGATCATCCGTTGGTGGCCCAGGGTGAGGCACTGCATTGGTCGAGCCTGCAAGCCTATCCGTTAGTGCGCAATGGCACCTCGCGCTTGCTCGCGGGCACGGAAGCGGCGGGGTTGCTGGACAGCAGTCTGCTGTTCGTCTCCAACATGATTTCGCTGATTGCGATGCTTGAAGAGGGCATTGGCATCACCACGTTGCCGTCCCTGGCGTTCCCGCAGGGCAATGAGAAACTGACGTTCCTGCCGCTTTCAGAACCGCGGCTGGAACGCCAGATCGGCATTCTGTGCCGCAAGGGGCACAGCCTGTCGCCAGCGGCAGCCGAGTTGATGGGCTTTCTCAAAGCGAACATGCAGATGATCGATCTGTAAGGTCAGTGTTCGTGTGGGGGCTCCGGGCTTTCTGTCGGTCGCAACCTGAAGCGACAGACATGCCCGCCACGCACCATGCACTCGCTGTGCTCGACTTCACCGCCGCCCAGTGCGCCGATCAAGGCCAGGTCCAGTTCGCAGACCACCGGGTGCGCGGCGGCCAGGCGATGGAACACGCAGTTATGCGCGACGATTTCCGGCGTCTCGCTTGAGCGAAAAAACACCTCGGCTTCGTAGCCCGCCTGGTTCATGTGCTGGACGATCCTGGCTTCATCCACGACCTGCTGTTCACGGTCCGAAGCCAGCTTGCGGCCCATGCTGCGCATCAGCGAGGCCAGGGCTTCGGGACCAATGATGGCGGCGACTTCATCAATCAAAACGCTGGCCAGTAGCTGATAGTGGCGAGGGAACTGCTCCCGCGCGTGGTCGGTGAGCCGATACAGCTGCTCGGGGCGACGCCCTGTCGGCCGGGTGTCGCCGCGCAGCACCAGACCATCACGCTCCAGCGCCGCCAGGTGTTGGCGGATCGCCGTGCGCGTGACGGCCAGATGTTCAGCCAACTCGTCAATGCTCATGCCGCCCGCGTGGTGCAGCAGCGCATTGAGCAGGTCCTGCTGTGTTCGGCCCAGTCCTTCCAGCATGGTGTGCCCTCGCGCGATATCAGAACTTGTCCGGGAATTGCTTGACCAGCGCACCGGTCAAGGCGTCGGCCAGGGCCAGGATGTGTGTGCGCATCATCGCCCAGGTGCGGGCTTCGCCAGCGTAATCGTGCGCGGCAAACTCATCGATCTGGGCGACGTGGTGGCCGCCATGGGCTGACAACATGTTGACCAGTGTGGCTTCCGGCAGATTGGGGTTGGCGGTGGCCAGGAAAGCCGCAATCGCCTTGGCATTGCTGGTCAACTCGGTGACGGCGGCTTGCTTGCCCTTGGCGTCTTTGGCGACAGTGGCATCGCTGTAGTGTTTCACCGCGCCCCAATGGCCGGCAAGCAGCTTGAGCAGTTGATCCGCCGCCGGTTGGCCGTAGAGCGGGGCGATGCTGTTGGCGATTTTGGTAGCGTTGTCGACCACTTGGTCCGCCGCGGCTTTGGCTTGCTTTTTGTCGGCGGATTGATTGGCCAGCGCGTAGTTTCTGATCCAGAAAATGTGTTCGACCCAAAGGTCACGCTCGGCCAGGCGCGTGGTCAGCGCGGGGCTGTCGGCCGCGGCGGCAGGCGTCTGGCTCCAGACCGGTTGCGCACATAGAGCCAGCAGGAGCAAAGCCAGGGTTTTGATATTCATGACGGCACCCTCAGAGAGTGGGAACGTTCGACAATATCAATATAGGCATAAAAATATGTTTTTATTGGGCGAAGACATAATCTCGGACCAATGGTCGCCACGTACTACTTTGCTGGCTACAACCCATCCCCCAGCGCCTTTAAGTATTCAGGGCTTTCGCCGATCGAGTTATGCCCCGTCCCCGGTATCACCCGCAGTGATGCCACGCCTTTGGTGAAGTGCGTGTACAAACGGTCGGTGCTCGGGCGCGGAATCACCTCGTCATGCTCGGCCGCGATCAACAGTGTCGGCACCGTGATGCGGGCGGCGTACTGCCAGGACGGGTATTTGTCCTTCAACAACCAGCGCACCGGAAACCAGCGAAACTGCCGGGCGGCGAGCCCTTCGAGGCTGTTGTAGGGCGTGATCAGCACCAGTCGCGCGGCCGGGCGTTCGCTGGCCAGGCGCACGGCCACCCCGGAACCCAGGCTGCGGCCGACCACCGCCACATGCGGATGGCTGGCATGTACCTGGTCGAACAAAGTGATGGCGTCGCGGGCAATGGCCTCTTCGGAAGGCGAGCCGGAACTGCCGCCATAACCACGGTAATGCAGCAGGTACAGGGCGTAGTCAGGGAACGCTTGAGAGAACCCGGGCAGGTTGTGCGAGACGTCTTCGGCATTGCCGCCAAAATAAATCAGTGCGTTGGGACCTTCGTGCGGTCGGATGGAAACCAGCACCTGCGCGTCAGCGACCGGCAGGGTGAGCAGCATCCCGGCGGTCCCGACGGCGCGTGGTTGCGGGTAGTAGATCAGCGCCCGCTGGAACACGAACAGCGCCACGCACAGCGCCAGGTACAACGCAGCGACGATGACGACGAGTAACAACAAGGTGCGTGACATTCGACTAACGTTAGTGGGCGGCATTGACTGCTCGGGGTTTGAAAGTGGCTGGCGCCGCAAGGCTTTCTGAGTGTAGTCAATCGACCCTTGGCGCGGGTTATCCGGGATGTCGGCGCAACAGCCCGGACCCTGGCGACTGGTGAGAAACGTTTTATGAGCCATCCTGAGGGTTACACCCGTAGAGAAGTACTCACGCTGGCTGCCGGTGCTTCGGCGGTCTTCACCTTCGGTCAGGCGGGGGCACAACCCGCGCCGTCAACGGGAACAGGAGGCAAGACCATGCAGACCCGCGCCATTCCTTCCAGCAACGAGTTCTTGCCGATCGTAGGCTTGGGCACTTACCGCGGATTCGATGTCGAGCCTTCGCAACCGGCCTACAAGGACTTGCCCGCAGTGCTGGATGCCTTGTTCGACAAGGGTGGCAAGCTGATCGACAGCTCGCCGATGTACGGTCGCGCCGAACAGACCATCGGCGAGTTGCTGTCGATCCATGAGCCGCGCTCGCCGGCCTTCCTGGCCACCAAGGTGTGGACCCGGGGCCGCGAAGAAGGCATCGCGCAGATGGAACAATCCTTCGCCCTGTTGCAGACCGACCGGATCGACCTGATGCAGATCCACAACCTGCTGGACTGGCAGACGCACCTGCCGACCCTGCGCCACTGGAAGGAAGCAGGGCGTATCCGCTACATCGGCATCACCCATTACACGGCATCGGCCTATGAAGAAGTGGAAGCGGTACTCAAGGCCGAGCCAGTGGATTTCTTGCAGATCAACTACGCCCTGGATGATCGCGGCGTCGAGAAACGCCTGCTGCCGTTGTGCCGCGAGCGGGGCGTGGCGGTGATTTGCAACCGGCCGTTTGGCGGTGGCGGCTTGCTGGCCAAACTGAAAGATAAGCCGCTGCCAGGCTGGGCGGCGCAGGTCGGGGTCAAGAGCTGGCCGCAACTGGCGCTGAAGTTCCTGCTGTCACATTCGGCGGTGACCTGCGTGATTCCCGGCACCGGCAACCCGCGCTACATGGCGGAAAATGCCCGGGCCGGTTTCGGCCCGATGCTCACCGATGCCCAGCGTCAGCAATTGATTGCGCTGGTGGGCTAGCGACCCGTTGCGGTGAGTCGTCGATCCTCTCCTATACTGTCTCGCGTCCATGCCGTTGAAAGCGCATTCGTGGGCCTGACGGCGTCCCTGTCCATCACTGCAAGGAGATCGAACATGGCTATCCGCATTGGCGACGAAGCACCGGATTTCACCGCCGACACCACTGAAGGCACCCTCAATTTTCACCAATGGATCGGCGATGGCTGGGCCATCCTGTTTTCCCATCCCAAGGATTTCACCCCGGTGTGCACCACCGAACTGGGTTACCTGGCCAAACTCAAGCCGGAATTCGACAAGCGCAACACCAAGGTCCTGGGCCTCAGCGTCGACCCGGTCAGTGACCATAACCGCTGGGTCGGCGACATCGCCGAGACCCAGGGCACGGCGGTCAACTATCCGCTGATCGGCGACGAAAACCTGGTGGTGGCCAAGCTCTACGACATGATTCACCCTAATGCCAGCGGCGGCGCGCGCACGGCGGTGGACAACGCCACGGTGCGTTCGGTGTTCATCGTCGGCCCGGACAAGAAGGTCAAGGCCATGCTGATCTACCCGATGAGCGCCGGGCGCAATTTCGATGAAGTGCTGCGTCTGCTCGATTCCCTGCAACTCAATGCCAAGCACACCGTTGCCACGCCGGTTAACTGGCGGCCGGGTGAAGACGTGATCATCCCGACTTCAGTGTCTGACGAAGACGCGAAGAAGAAATACCCGGATGGCTTCAAGACCCTGAAGCCGTATCTGCGGACCGTGGCTCAGCCGAAGTAGTCGCCATTAGTGATGCCGCCATCGCGAGCAAGCTCGCGATGGGGCCAGCCCTGCCGGCTTCAACCTCTGGTCAAACCAGATACTTGCGAAACCAACCCAACGTCCGCTCCCACGCCAGCTTCGCCGCCGCCTCGTCATAACGCGGTGTCGAATCATTGTGAAAGCCATGGTTGCAGCCAGGGTAGATATAGGCCTCATAGGTCTTGCCCCCGGCCTTCAACGCTGTCTCATAGGCGGGCCAGCCTTCGTTGATCCGCGTATCCAGTTCGCCATAGTGCAACATCACCGGGGCCTTGATCCGGGGCACTTCCTCGGCCGTTGGCTGACGGCCATAAAACGACACGGCGGCCCCCAGTTCCGGATAGGCCACGGCGGCGGCGTTGGTCACGCCACCGCCGTAGCAGAACCCGGTGATGCCGACTTTGCCAGTGGCGGCAGGGTGTTTCATCATCCACTCGACGGCGGCGAAAAAGTCGTTCATGAGCTTTTCCGGGTCAACCTTGGCCTGCAGCTCGCGGCCCTTGTCGTCATTGCCGGGATAACCGCCGACCGAACTCAGGCCATCCGGGGCCAGGGCGATGAACCCGGCTTTGGCCAGACGCCGGGCCACGTCTTCGATGTAGGGGTTGAGCCCACGGTTTTCGTGCACGACCACCACCGCCGGCACCTTGCCGGTGGCCTTGGCCGGACGCACCAGATAAGCGCGAACCTGGCCGTGGCCCTTGGGCGAGGGGTAGGTGATGTATTCGGCAATGATGTCCGGATCGGTGAACTCGACTTGCTCGGCCAGCGCATAGTTTGGGCTTAGCGCGGCGAGCAGGGCACCAGCGGTCAAACCGCCGAAGGTAAACAGCGCCGCACGGTCGAGGAACTCCCGGCGGTTGATCGTGCCGTGGGCGTAGTAGTCGTACAGTTCCAGCAGTTCAGGGGCGAAGTCTTTGGCAGTTAGACGGGTCATTGCTGCAACTCCTCACAGAAGGTTGAACACGGACCCTGTGGGAGCGGGCTTGCTCGCGAAAGCGGTGTGTCAGATACATGGATGTTGGATGTGCCGCCGTCTTCGCGAGCAAGTCGGATCGCCGCACCGCCGCTCCCACAGGGGTTAAATGGTGATTCCAAAACCTCATTTCAGGCACTGCGCCCCGGCCTTGGCCACCTGCGCATCCTGCCCGGGCTTGACGCCCGACACCCCGATGGCACCAATCACCTGGCCATCGAAAACAATCGGCACGCCACCCTCAAGCGAAGTCAGCAAGGGTGCTGACAGGAAAGCGTAGCGCCCGGCGTTGACCATGTCCTCATAGCTTTTCGATTCGCGCCGCCCGAGGGCTGAAGTGCGGGCCTTTTCGGTGGCGATGTAGGCACTGCCGGGGGCGCAGCCGTCGAGGCGTTCGAGGGCCAGCGGGTGGCCGCCGTCATCGACCACCACTATGGTCACGGCCCATTGATTGGCCTGTGCTTCGGCGCGGGCGGCTTTGATGATCTGGCCGACTTCGGCCTGGCTCAGGACGGCTTTGCTGTTCATGGGCATCTCCAGGGTTCGGTTAAGGCAGGGCGGCTTCGACCAGTTCGATCCAGTGTCGCACCGGGGTTCGGCCCGCGCCGTCGAGGTGCGACTGGCAGCCGATGTTGGCCGTGACAATGACCTCGGGATGGCCGCTTTCCAGGGCGTTGAGCTTGTTGTCGCGCAGTTGTCGCGAGAGTTCGGGCTGGGTCAGCGAATAGGTGCCCGCCGAACCGCAGCACAGGTGGCCGTCGGGGACGGAGGTCAGGTTGAAACCGAGTCCGGTCAGCAGCGCTTCCACGGCACCGCCGAGTTTCTGCCCGTGCTGCAAGGTGCAGGGGCAATGGAAAGCCAGGCGTTGCGAGGCGTGAATGCCAAGTTTTTCCAGCGGTTCGTCGCGCAACACCTCCACCAGGTCCCGGGCCAGCGCGCTGACCTTTTTCGCCTTGTCGGCATAGGCCGGGTCGCTGGCGAGCAGGTGGCCGTAATCCTTGATGAAGGCGCCGCAACCGCTGGCCGTCTGCACAATCGCCTCGGCACCTTTTTCGATGCCCGGCCACCACGCGTCGATGTTGCGCCGGGCACGGTCGAGGCCGATGGCCTGGGCGTCCAGGTGGTAGTCCACGGCGCCGCAGCAACCGGCTTCGCGGCTCGCGATGACGCTGATCCCCAACCGGTCCAGCACCCGCGCCGCCGCGGCGTTGGTGTTGGGTGACAGGCTGGGCTGCACGCAACCTTCGAGCATCAGCACCTGACGCTCACGCACGGTCACGGGGCGCTGTTTGGCCGGCGGTGCATTGCGCGGCAATTTGCTTTGCAGGGTGCCGGGCAGCAGCGCGCGGAACACCTGGCCGCCATTGACCAGGCTCTTGAACAGCTCTGGATGCGGCACAGTCTGGCGCAACCCCTCGCGCAACAGGCGCTGACCCAGCGGGCGCGGCACCGCCGCATCGACCACCGCCCGGCCGATGTCCAGCAGGTTGTGGTAATCGACGCCCGACGGGCAGGTGGTTTCGCAGTTGCGGCACGACAGGCAGCGGTCCAGGTGCTGTTGGGTCTTTTGCGTGACGTCGTTGCCTTCCAGCACCTGCTTGATCAGGTAGATACGGCCCCGTGGTCCGTCCAGTTCATCGCCGAGCAATTGATAGGTCGGGCACGTGGCATTGCAAAACCCGCAGTGCACGCAGGTGCGCAGGATGCTTTCGGCTTCTGCGGCGCGGGGCAGATGGCTGGCGCGTTCACTCAAGGTCGTCTGCATGGTTCATAGCTCCGCGTACAGGCGTCCGGGGTTGAAGATGCCCAGTGGATCGAGTTGTTGTTTGAGGTTGCAGTGATAACGCATCAGCGCCGGTGGCAGCGGATGGAAGGGGCTGTCGGACAGGCCGTGGCTGAAGCAGGTGGCATGGCCGCCGACCTCGTTGACGACCTGGCGGATGTACGCGGCATCGGCATCGGATTTCAGCCAGCGCTGGGCACCGCCCCAGTCGATCAACTGGCGCCCCGGCAGCGACAAAAGCGGCGTGTTGTGTGGCAACGACAGGCGCCACAGCGGTTGGTCTTGATCGAAGAAACTCAAGCGCTGTTCATTGAGATCGTCCCACCAGCAAGCCTCCAGACGTTCGCCACCGAGGCGCTCATGGGCCGCCGCCACCGATCCCTCGCCGCCCTCCAGTCGCAGGTGCAGGCGCGAACCGTCGTGACAGGCCGCACTGATCGGCAACGGCTGCTGGCCCCATTCCGCCAGGCGCAGCAAGGCCCGTTCGGCGTCCATTTCCAGGCTGATGCTTAAGGCTTGCCGGGGTTTGGGCAGCACTTTGAGGGAAACTTCGGTGATCAGCCCGAGGCTGCCGTAACTACCGGCCATCAGGCGCGACAGGTCGTAGCCGGCGACGTTTTTCATCACCTCGCCACCGAAGCGCAACAGCTTGCCGTGGCCGGTGATGACCCGCGTGCCGAGCACGAAATCCCGCACCGAACCGGACCACGGGCGCCTTGGCCCGGACAGCCCGCAGGCGATCATGCCGCCGACGGTGGCGCCGTCGCCGAAGGACGGTGGCTCGCAGGGCAGCATCTGTTGCGCGGCGTCCAGCACCTGCGCCAGCTGCGACAACGGTGTGCCGCAACGGGCGGTGATCACCAGTTCAGTCGGGTCGTAACTGACGATGCCCCGGTGCGAACGGGTGTCGAGAATTTCCCCGGCCGTGGTGCGCCCGAGAAAGGCTTTGCTGTTGGAACCCTGGATGCGCAACGGCGTGGCGTTTTCCAGCGCCTGATTGACCTGTTCCAGCAGTGACTGGCTGTCATCGAAATCTTCAGGGCTGCGCATCAGAAACGCTCCAGCTCGGGGAAGGGCAACTGACCGCCGTGTATGTGCATGGCACCGAATTCGGCGCAGCGGTGCAGGGTCGGAATGTTCTTGCCGGGGTTGAGCAGGCCACCGGGGTCGAAGGCGGTCTTGACGGCATGGAACAGGGTCAGCTCATCGCTGTTGAACTGCGCGCACATCTGGTTGATCTTCTCGCGGCCCACGCCGTGTTCACCGGTGATGCTGCCGCCGACTTTCACGCACAACTCCAGGATCTTGCCGCCCAGGGCTTCGGCGCGATCAAGTTCACCGGGTTGATTGGCATCGAACAGGATCAGCGGATGCATGTTGCCGTCGCCGGCATGGAACACGTTGGCCACCCGCAGACCGTATTCCTTCGAGAGCTCGGCGATGGCGTGCAGCACGCCGGGCAGTTCGCGACGGGGGATGGTGCCGTCCATGCAGTAGTAGTCCGGCGAGAGGCGGCCCACCGCCGGGAAGGCATTCTTGCGCCCGGCCCAGAAACGCACGCGCTCGGCTTCGTCCCTGGCCTGGCGCACCTCGATGGCGCCGGCCTGTTGCAGCACCTGGCGCACCCGCTCGCAGTCATCCGAGACATCGGCTTCAACGCCGTCGAGTTCGCACAGCAGAATGGCCTGGGCATCCACCGGATAACCGGCGTGGATGAAGTCCTCGGCGGCGCGGATGGCCAGGTTGTCCATCATTTCCAGGCCGCCGGGGATGATGCCGGCGGCAATGATGTCACCGACGGCGCGCCCGGCTTTTTCCACGGAGTCGAACGTCGCCAGCAGCACTTTGGCGGTCTGGGGCTTGGGCAGCAGCTTGACCGTGACCTCGGTGATCACCCCGAGCAGGCCTTCGGACCCGGTGAACAGCGCCAGCAGGTCGAAACCGGGGGCGTCGAGGGCGTTGGAGCCCAGGCTCAGGTGCTCGCCATCGACGGTGAGGATGTCGACCTTGAGCACGTTGTGCACGGTCAGGCCGTACTTCAGGCAGTGCACGCCACCGGCATTTTCCGCGACGTTGCCGCCGATGGAGCAGGCGATTTGCGAGGACGGGTCCGGCGCGTAATACAGGCCGAAGGGTGCCGCCGCCTGGGAGATCGCCAGATTGCGTACACCGGGCTGTACCCGCGCAGCGCGGGCGGCGGGATCGATGTGCAGGATGTTGTTGAAGCGCGCCATCACCAGCAGCACGCCTTTCTCCAGGGGCAGCGCACCGCCGGACAACCCGGTGCCGGCGCCACGGGCCACGACGGGGACGTGCAGTTCATGGCAGACCCGCAGCACCCCCTGGACTTCCTCGATGTGCCGGGGCAGCACCACCAGCATCGGCGTGGTGCGATAGGCCGACAGGCCGTCGCATTCGTAGGGCTTGAGTTCCTCGCGCTGATGCAGGACTTGCAGATTCGGCAAGCGGGTTTGCAGGGCCTGCAACAGCGCCTGTTTGTCGACATCGGGCAGGGCGCCGTCAACGCGTTCATCGTAGAGAATGTTCATGGGTTCACGATTCTCGCAGGAGGCCACTGACCTTCATCATTGGCCTGATACAGCCGACTGTCCATTGGGATGTTTGTCTGCACGACGTACCATGTGGGGTCGATTCAGTGCCCGCCCACCACCATGTGGCTGAACGGCGCGACGTAGGCCTGCAGCGTCACCAGGCCACCGACCAGGATCGCCAGCACAATCGAGTGGAAGAACACGTAGCGCAGGATTTCCCCTTCATGGCCGTACCAGCGGGTGGCGGTGGAGGCGACCACGATCGACTGGGCGTCGACCATCTTGCCCATGACCCCGCCGGAACTGTTGGCGGCGGCCATTAACACCGGGCTGATGCCCAGTTGCTCGGACGTCACCCGTTGCAAACCGCCGAACAGCACGTTGGACGCCGTGTCCGAGCCGGTCAGCGCCACGCCGAGCCAGCCGAGCAGGGTGCCGAACATCGGGTAGAAAATGCCCGTCGCGGCGAAAGCCAGGCCCATGGTCGCATCCAGGCCCGAGTAGCGCGTGAGGAAGCCCAGCGCGAGCATTGCCGCGATGGTGATCAGCGAATAACGCACCACCCACAGGGTGCGCAGGTACTGGTGAATCAGTTGCGGGATCGAGTACCCCATCAGCAAACCGCCGACAATCGCCGCCAGCAGAATGCCGCTGCCGGTGGCGGTGAACCAGGTGAACTTGTATACCGCTTCTTCGGTTTTCGGCGCGGCCACCACGGGCGGGACTTTCTCGACCTGCAAGTGCAGGGTGGTGAAGGTCACGACCGGCGCAAACAGCGGATTCGCCTCGCGCATCGGCTTGCCCTGTGGATCGAGCTTGGCGGCACTGGTTTGCGGGTCGATGGCGGGGCGGGTGTCGAAGGTGTTCTTGAAGCCCTGGGTGCCCCAGATGAACACGAAGACCGTCAGGATCAGCCACGGCATCCACGCCCGCATCACTGCCGGTTTTGCCTCATTGGCAAAGGTTGCAGTGGGTACTGGCTTTTCGTCGTGCTCGGCGTCGATTTTCGAGTTGTCGACCCGGCCGGTCAGGGCGGCGGACGTGTGTACGGTGGCCGGTTTCCACACCTTGAGGAAACCGGTCAGGCAGGCCATGGAAATCAGTGCGGCGATCACGTCCACCAGCATCGGCCCGTGATAGTTGGACACCAGGAACTGCGGTACGGCAAAACTGACCCCGGCCACCAGGATCGCCGGCCAGATTTCGAGCATCTTGCGCCAGCCGGCAAAGGCCCAGATCAGCCAGAACGGCACCAGCACCGAGAAGAACGGCAACTGCCGGCCGACCATCATCGACAGTTCCATTTCATCGAGCCCGGTGACCTTGGCCAGGGTGATGATCGGCGTGCCGAGGGCGCCGAAGGCCACGGGGGCGGTGTTAGCGATCAGTGCCAGCCCTGAAGCGGCAAGTGGCGAAAACCCCAGCCCGATCAGGATTGCCCCGGTCACCGCCACCGGCGTGCCGAATCCGGCCGCGCCTTCGAAAAACGCCCCGAAGCAGAAGGCGATCAGCAGCAATTGCAGGCGCCGGTCATCGGTGATGCGCGCCAGGGAGTCTTGCAACACCTTGAACGAACCGTTCTCGGTGGTCAGGCGGTGCAGGAAGATGATGTTCAACACGATCCAGCCAATGGGCAGCAGGCCGTTGGCCGCACCGAACAACGCCGCCGAACCGGCCATGCCCGCTGGCATGCCGAAGGCGAAGATCGCGATCAGCAAGGCCGAGGCCAGGGCGAGCAATGCCGCCAGGTGCGCCTTGACATGGAAAAACGCCAGGGACGCCAGCATCACCACTACCGGCACCGCCGCCATGAGCGTTGAAAGCACCGGGTTACCGAACGGATCGTAGACTTGCTGCCAGACCATGTTCCACCTCTGCTTTTTATTGTTGGACGTGCAGATCCCCTGGGGGGGAGGTGGTCTTCAGTATAGGTGGCATTGCGCCGCTGTCAGGGCAGGCCTCCGGTCCTGCCAATCGGCGCATTCCGGAGGGCTGAGCTAGCATGGCCAGTAGGGTTTGAATTCAGCCAGGGGAGCAATGCAGTCATGACCGAGCGCCATATGGAGCACAAGGAAACGCTATCGAACGGATGCAACATCAAAGTCACGGCCGAGATATTGAAAGACGGTTCGTTGGGCATGTTCATCGGTATCTATCGGCCGGACGGTACGGCCATCGATGAAAACCACGACCCACGGCCGCATATGCTGGACATGGAAGCGGCGATGGATTGGGGGATCGATATTGCCAAGGGGATCGGCAATAGCCAGCGAACATTGTGAGCGGTGCCGTCTGTGCCCGGGCGACCGGCGGTCGCTGTCAGAACCCGAACGAACGTGCCGAGCTTTTTGCCAGTTCGACTTCCAGCAGATGCTCGACCAGCAGGTCATTCAAAAACCGGAACTGATCATTGAGCCCGACCACTTCGTTGCTGAAGTGATGATCGGCTGCCGGGATCAGCAACGCCTCGAAATTTTTGTCGAACATCAGAGTCAACTCTTTACATGACTCGAATTCCTGCGCGTAGAAATTGTTGCCGAACACCGGGAAACGTACGGCGAGGGTGACAGTGTTAATCATGATGTTTGTTCCTCGCTCAGGACGTACCAGGTAAACACACTCAATGTGAACGCCGTCAGGGCCAGGCAGGTCAGCAGATGGATCAGCATGAGGTTCCCCTCCGGTTCGGGGCTTCGTGTTGGCTTGGGATCGATCCTACGCTGACGGCGTACAAGCGGAAGGCAATCGCGGCGATGGTGAATATCGACGCCAGTGATGGTGGTTTTTGTGCTGATGATGCGGGCCCCTTCGCGGCCATGCACATGCCGCCACCTATACTCAAAACAGAGGTTGTCCAATCACCGAACCTCCGGTTCGATGACAACTGTAGGAAGCCGCCATCGTGAACCTGCGTTCGCTGATCATTACCGTGCTGGTGGTGTTGGCAGGCTGCGCCACACCCCCGCGTGCGCCGGTGGAAACGGCACCGGTCATCGTTTCAGCGAGCACCTGGCAACAAGTGGACCGGGAGATCGTCACCGCGTCGCAGTCGGCCACCGAGCAAACCCGAATCTACTCCCGCGGTGCCATGGATTACTGGCGTACCCGGGTCTATGAATTGACCGAACAGAACTTCATTCCATGGTTCAGCAGTTACTGGACCCAGGAATGGCTATCGATGAAGGTCAGCTGGTACACCCTCAGCGCCAAGGGCGAGCAGGACGCATCGGAAAAACGTCTGGCGGCCTACCTGCTCGAAGCCTATCAAGAGAAGGTTCTGGCCCCGGTGGCGCTGGAAGTCGATCCCGATTCGATTCTGGGCCTGTCAGTGGCGTTCTACGTCGACATTCTCAAGGAAGAGCTGCAGAAGATCTCTACCCGCCACGGCGTGCCGATAGCCCAGCTCAACGGGCGTATCCAGAAAATCCCGGCCATCGCCCTCGGTCCACCCCCGGCGCGGAACGCCTCGTTGTACCAGATCGTGCACACCGATCCGCTGAACACCTTGCCGGCCTACGCCGCGCTGATCGACAAAATCCACAAGGCCGGCGGCGACAGGGGCGTGGGTTCGACCGACACCGCGATGGCGCCGGTGGCCAGGCGCGCCAGCCGGCGGATGGAAGCCGAGATGGCCCCGCGTGGGGCTGCCAGCGCCGTGGCCGCGGCCGCCGGAAAACTCGCCGGTGGCTTGATCACTGTAGGGGTGGCGGGCATTCGCGCACTGATTCAGGCCAACGACCGGCCCGACAGTGAGGCGCTGATCCGCAGCAGCCTGGGCAATACCTTCGACAAGGCCTGGCTCAAGCTGGTGCAGAACCCGACGACCGGCGTCATGGCCGGCACGCTGTACATGGCAGGGCAGATCGAAGGCAGCCTGGCGGACCGCACTGCACCGCCGGTCGGTTTGAGCGCCGGGACTGTCGATTTGACGCCATCGCAACCGACTACCCAGCAGAACACCCCATGACCCAAGGAGAAATGCTCATGTCTTATGTCGATGGTTTTATCGCTGCCGTACCCACCGCCAACCGCGGGCAATACCTCAAGCACGCCGAAATCGCCGCCTCGATCTTCAAGGAAAACGGTGCCTTGAGCGTGGTCGAATGCTGGGGCGAGGATGTCCCGGAAGGCAAGGTCACCTCGTTTCCCATGTCGGTGAAGCTCAAGGACGGTGAAACCGTGGCCTTCGGCTGGATCATCTGGCCGGACAAGGCCACTCGCAATGCCGGAATGGACAGGATGATGCAGGATCCGCGCATGAAGCCGGACGTCAATCCGATGCCCTTCGACGGCCAGCGCATGGTCTACGGCGGGTTCGAAGTACTCCTCCAGGCCTGACGCCGCACGCGGGATCACTCCGGCGTCGGGGTGATCCTGCAACTCTTGCGCTGGCGGATCTCGTCGTCCGTCGGCCGCTCGCGGATGAACTCGAAGCGCGGCTCGCCTTCGCTGTAATGCACCAGCCAGCCCCATTCCAGCTTGAGTTCATCCTGGCCGGGCTCGGGCGGTCTGGCCCACCATGGTTCCTTGCTGATGATCTGTCGCATGGCCCCCTCCGGTTTTTCGGGATGCTGAAACTATAACTCGCATGCTCGGCGACGCCACATATGCGCTGGCCGGCATTCGAGAGTTGAGTACACTCAGGCAGTCTTCCCAGGAGGTGCCCGGCATGAGCGACGAATCCCGCGAGCCGTTCAAGCGTCTGTTCTTTGCGTTGAACTGCGCCCCGGCCCAGCGCCGGGAGATAGCGCAATGGCGCAGTGCATTGCAACTGCGCAACGGACGGCCGGTGCCGGCGGAAAACTTTCACCTGACGCTGAAGTTTCTGGGGGCGGTGGGCGTGGCGCAGATTGCCGAAGTCTGTACCGCGGCGGCGGCGATCCGTACACCGGGCGAGCGCTTGACGGTGGTGCTGGACCGGCTGGACGTGTGGCGCAGGGCAGGCGCGCTGGTGCTCGCGCCACAGCAGGCGCCCCCGGCATTGCTGCGCCTGGTGTATGCCCTGGAACAGGCGATGTTGCCGTTCGGCCTGGAGCAGGCCCCAAGGGAATACCGTCCGCACCTGACCCTGGCGCGGGACTATCGGGCGCCGGTACCGGAGTCCGCAACGACGCCGGAGTTTTTCCTGCGTGCCGACCGGTTCACCCTGTTCGAATCCCACAAGGGCCGTTATCGGGCGCTGGCCGAATGGCCTTTGATTGACCCCCAATAAAAAGCCCGGATGATTTCGCGGCCGACGATTATCGTCGTTTCAGCCCGCGCTT
>NZ_CATKPU010000020.1:0-72167 GCF_949767825.1 Pseudomonas sp. IT-P258
TGCGTGAAAAAAACAGAGCTGCTCGTTGCACATTTTGCACAGTTATTTTCAGCTCATGGCACTAGAATAGGTCCAACTTTTTCAGAGTCAGAGCCTTTATGCCGGATCCGGTTGACGCCCAAGGGCTGTCAGAATTACCACTAGAAAATCTGGTTGCCTGCCATGAGTGCGACTTGCTCATGCGTAAACCCGAACTCGCCCATGGCGAAAAAGCCCTGTGCCCGCGCTGTGGCTACGAGCTTTATGCCAATCGGTACAACGTCGTACAGCGCAGTCTCGCCCTGGTTATCGCCGCCTTGTTGTTGTTTATTCCGGCGAATTTTTTGCCCATCATGCAGCTCAATCTACTCGGGCAGTCTTCGCAAGACACTGTCTGGAGCGGTGTTGTCGCCCTTTTTGACACGGGCATGCAAAGCGTTTCAGTGATTGTGTTCCTGTGTAGCATGGGGATCCCGCTGCTCAAGCTGCTGTGCCAACTGGCCGTATTGTTGAGTATCCGTTTCGATGTTGGACGCAGCTACGGCTTGTTGCTCTATCGCATTTATCACCATATACGCGAATGGGGGATGCTCGAGGTTTACTTCATGGGCGTACTGGTGGCTATCGTCAAGCTGGCAGATATGGCAGCCATCACTGTAGGCCTCGGCCTGGTGTGCTTCATTGGAATGTTGCTGATTCAAGTCTGGCTGGAGGTCGTAATGTCGCCTCACCAGATCTGGCAAGCGTTATCAGGAGAGGATGCCCATGCGGGCGATTGATGCAGGCATTCTGATTTGCAAGGAATGTCATGAATTGAACAGGCAGGAAGCTGATACCGACGAGCAAGTCTGTACGCGCTGCGGGGCGCTGGTGCATGCCCGCAGCCCGAATAGCCTGGTGCGGACCTGGGCATTGCTGATTACCGCCGCCATTCTTTACATACCGGCCAACTTGTTGCCGATCATGACCGTGAACTCCCTGGGCAAAGGTGCGCCCAGCACGATCATGGCGGGTGTAATCGAACTTGTGCACTACGGCATGTTCCCCATTGCGGCCGTGGTGTTTATCGCCAGTATCCTGGTGCCCACCTTCAAGCTGGTGGGCATCGGCCTGCTGCTGTTTTCCGTGCAGCGCCGTCAGCCCCTTTCGGCTCGCCAGCGTATCTGGATGTACCGTTTCATCGAATTCATCGGCCGCTGGTCGATGCTCGATATTTTTGTGATCGCCATCCTCGTGGCGGTCGTGAATTTTGGGCGGCTTGCCAGCATCGAAGCCAATCTTGGCGCCATCGCTTTCGCCACGGTGGTGATTCTGACGATGCTTGCCGCAGTAACTTTTGATCCCCGACTGATTTGGGATAATACGGAGTCGGACGACGACCATGACTGATTTGCCTGTAGCGAAAACCCGACCGGCTTCGAACTGGTCTGCCATTTGGGTGTTGCCTCTGATCGCCTTGATCATCGGCGGCTGGCTCGGCTGGCGGGCCTATAGTGAGACCGGTATCGAGATTCAGGTGCGTTTTGAGAGTGGCGAGGGCATTCAGGCCAACAAGACCGAAGTTGTCTATAAAGGTATGTCGGTCGGCAAGGTCAAAAGCCTCAAGCTCGATGACGAAGGCAGTTCCAAAGGTGTGATTGCCAGCATCGAAATGAACAAGGATGTAGAGCCATACCTGCGAACCAGCACGCGTTTCTGGCTGGTCAAGCCGAGCGTTACGCTGGCAGGGATCACCGGTCTCGAGACGCTGGTTTCAGGTAACTATGTCGCCATCAGCCCGGGGGAAGGCGAGCCCGTCCGCAAGTTCAAGGCCTTGGCCCAGGAACCGCCGCTCTCCGATGCCCAGCCCGGTTTGCACTTGACCATCAAGGCCGACCGCCTGGGCTCGCTGAACCGTGGCAGTCCGGTGTTCTATAAACAGATCAAAGTGGGCCAGATCAAAAGCTATGTGTTGTCCGAGGACCAGAACACCGTCGAGCTCAAAGTCTTCATTGAGCCGACTTACGCCAAACTGGTGCGCAAACACACACGTTTCTGGAACGCCAGCGGCATCAGCATCGACGCCAATCTGTCGGGTGTGAAGGTCCGCAGTGAGTCCCTGGCCAGCATCGTCGCCGGTGGCATTGCCTTCGCTACACCTGAAAACCGCAAGGACAGCCCGCCTACCGACCCGAGCCTGCCATTCAGGCTTTATGAAGACTTTGATGCCGCCGCCGCCGGTATCCGGGTGAAGGTCAAGCTCAGTGATTTCGACGGCTTGCAGGCCGGTCGCACACCGGTGATGTACAAGGGTATTCAGGTGGGCAGCCTGAAAACGCTGAAGGTCGATGCGGATCTGTCCGGCGCGACCGCCGAGTTGACGATGGACCCGTTGGCCGAGGATTACTTGGTCGAAGGCACCCAGTTCTGGGTGGTCAAACCGTCGATTTCCCTGGCGGGGATTACCGGCCTCGAGGCGTTGGTCAAAGGCAACTACATCGCTGTGCGGCCTGGCGACAAGGGTTCGGCGCCACAGCGAGAGTTTGCGGCACGGGCAAAGGCACCACCGCTGGACCTGCGTGCACCCGGCCTGCACCTGGTGTTGTTCACGGAAAACCTCGGTTCGCTGGAAGTCGGCAGCCCGGTTCTCTACAAGCAGGTCAAAGTCGGCTCCGTACAGAGCTATCAGTTCTCGCGCACCAAGAAACGACTGATCATTGGCGTGCACATCGAGAAGGAATACGAAGGCCTGGTCAACGCCTCGACGCGCTTCTGGAACGCCAGTGGCATCACCCTCACGGGTGGTCTGACTGGCGGGGTCCAGGTTAAAAGCGAATCGTTGCAGAGCTTGATGGCCGGCGGCATTGCCTTCGAGACCCCGCAGGACAACGCCCCGTTGCAGAAGCGTATTCCACGTTTCCGTCTGTTTGCGAACCATGAAGACGCCACGCAGAAAGGCGAAGTCATCACGCTCAAGCTCGATCGCGCTGATGGCCTGCATACCGGCACTCCGATTCGTTTCAAGGGGCTGGATGTCGGCAAGGTGGAGGATGTTGATCTCAGCGAGGACCTGCAATCGGTGCTGCTGACCGCGCGGATTACCGAAGTGCCGGAGCGTATAGCACGGGTCGGCAGTCAGTTCTGGGTGGTCAAGCCTGAACTGGGACTGATCAAGACGTCCAACCTCGAAACCCTGGTGACCGGGCAATACATCGAGGTGCAACCGGCGCAAAAAAACTTGGGACCGCAGAAGAACTTTGTCGCTTTGGCCGCCGCGCCCGAAACAGCCAAGCAGGAAGCGGGATTGAGTCTGGTGCTGAGCGCGGCTCGTCGTGGTTCGCTGAAGGCCGGTGTGCCGGTGACCTATCGCGAAATCACCGTGGGCAAGGTGACCGGTTATGAGTTGGGCCAGACCGCTGATCGCGTCCTGATCCATATCCTGATCGAGCCGAAGTACGCGCCACTGGTACGCAGCGGTACACGGTTCTGGAACACCAGCGGTTTCGACTTTGATGTCGGTCTGTTCAAAGGTGCAACGGTGCGCACTGAATCGCTGGAGACGATGATTCAGGGCGGTGTCGCCTTTGCCACGCCGGATGGCGAGCGCATGGGCAGTCCGGCACGACCGGAGCAGACGTTCGCGTTGTTCGACAAGTTCGAAGAGGAATGGCTGGGCTGGGCGCCGAAGATCTCCATCGGCAAGTAGTCTGGAACTGCTCAGGCGTCTGTGATGACGCCTTCGGAACGCCGCCCGGGGCAAGTCCGGGGTTGTTCCTGAAGAAATGCGATCAAATGTGGGAGCGGGCTTGCCCGCGAAGAGGCCCTGAAGTTCACTGCAAAGCTAAATGACACCCCTATGAAAAAGGCCGCGATCCATTGGACCGCGGCCTTTTTCATTGCCTTCGATTCAAGCCTCAGACCGCATCCAGCTCCGGCTCATCCGCTTGCTCGTTGACCGTCGCCTTCACCTGATCGTGACGACGGATGTACTTCCAGTCCGCCTCGTCGATGTAGATGCCGGCCGGGCCGCTGCCGCCTTCCAGGTCGATGGCGACACTGGCGCAGACCTGCGGCTTCACGCTCGCCAGGATCGGCACGAAGCCCAGCTGCAGACTGGTTTCCAGCAAGGCGGCCTGGTTCTTCTCATCGATGTCCGCTGCCTCGTCGAGGTAGTACGGCAGGCGCACACGACCGGCCTGGTCACGGTCCATCAAGTGCAGCAACAAGTACATGTTGGTCAGCGCCTTGATGGTCATGGTGGTGCCGTTGGAAGCGGCGCCGTCGATGTCGGTGTGGATCACCGGTTGGCCATTGACCTTGGTGATCTCGAACGCCAGTTCGAACAAGTCCTTGAGGCCGAGCTGGTTGTGGTTGGCCGCCACCAGCCGCGCCAGGTATTCCTTGGCCTCTTCGTTCTTGTTGTCCTGCTCGGCGCTTTGGCTCAGGTCAAAGACCGACAGGGTTTCGCCTTCTTCGTACTGACCGGCGCTGTGGATGATCTGGTCGATGTGCTTGAGCGCCTCCTTGTTCGGGGCGAGCACGATGCGGAAGCTTTGCAGGTTGGAGACCTGGCGCTTGTTGATCTCGCGGTTGAACAGTGCCAGTTGGTGTTCGAGGCTGTCGTAGTCGCTGCGGATGTTGCGCAGGGTCCGGGCGATGTCCGTCACGGCGGCGCGGCGAGCCTTGCCCAGGGTCAAGGCTTCGTCGGTACGGTGCGCATAGGCGTTGATCAGCAGTTGCAAGCGACGCTCCATATCGTCTTCGCTGTCGAACTTGGCCACGCCCTTGAGGCGCACCTGAGCGTACAGCGCTTCGATCTGGCCGTCGGCCCGCAGCAGGCCTTGCCAGCTGTCCTGATAGTCATTGAGCAACGGCAGCAGGTTGTCCATGGAATCGTCGATCGGGTCCATGAACGGTGTGCCGAACGGCAGGTCTGCCGGCAACAACTGACGGCGGCGCAGAGCGTCGTCGAGTGTGCGTTGCTTGGCTTCCATGTCGCCGATCTGGCGGCCGACCAGTTGCAGCTTGGCCGACAGTTGCTGGACACGTTCGGTGAAGGCATCGCTGGAACGCTTCAGCTCGTCCTGGGCCGCTTCCATTTGCGCCAACTGTTCCAGCTTGTCGCCTTCCTCGGCGCTCAGGGTTTGCGCGCGACGGAAATCTTCCAGGGCTTTCTGCGCATCCAGCACTTGCTGGTACAGCGCTTCGGTCTGGGTCTTGCTCGCGGCGCGGTCGGCGGCCACGGCTTGCTGGGTCTTGAGTTGCTTGAGTTCTTTGTCCAGGCGCTCTTTCTGGTCGCGCAGGGCCGCGCGGTCAGCCAGCGCTTGCAGGGCCGGCGGCTCGATGTGGGAAATGTCGATGGACAGCCCCGGTACTTCGAAGCGTTCGCCTTTGAAGCCGTCGAGGATCAGCTCCACGGATTTCACCCAGTCGCCGTTCTCATCGAGGGTGATGCCGTGTTCGCCCAATGGCAGGCTGAACAGCGCGCTGTTGAACAAGCGCATCAGGCGTTCGACGTCCTGTTGCGAGAACTCTTCACGCAGGCGGGCGTAGCTGTTGTTGTCGGCGTGATCGAGTTGCTGCTTGACCGACTTCAGGCGTTTTTCCAGATCGCGCAGACGCTCTTCGAGGTCTTCGGCGCTGAACTGTCGGGACTGTGCCAGCGCACCGGCCAGTTCGTCGTGGGCGTCCTTGGCGGCCAGCAGTTGCTGTTCCAGCACCTTGACGTCATCGACCAGGGCAAAGCGATGCTTGAGCACCGACAATTCGCCGAGCCAGCGCTGGATGCCGGTGATTTCCCGCTCCAGACGCATCAGTTCCTGGGTACCGCCGCGCTGGTCGTTTTGCAGGGCATCCTGCTCGTTGCGGTAGTGTTCGGACTGAATGGTCAGTTCTTCCTTGCGCGCACTGGCATAGTCCGACCAGGTGCCGAGCAAGGAGTCGAGCAGCGGAGAGATCCGGTGCAGCTTGCCACGCAGGATGTCGCGTTGCTTCACGCCGTTGGCCAGGGCTTCGACCAGCGGGCCGGCGGCGACCAGCGAGTTGTAGTCCTGCTCCATGCGTCGTACATCGCGGAACGCTTCTTCGCACGCGGCGATGTAGTCGACGCTGCCGGAGCGCAGGCTGTGTTCGAAGGCATCGAGGAACAGCTGCTTGAGCTTGGCCGCGGTGATTTCGCGCATGTGCAGCAGGTTGATGAACAGCGCGCGGAAGGTCTTCAGGCTCTGCTCGCTGGTGGAGCGCAATGGAATCAGCGTCAGGTCCAGCGGGATCGAGGTGTGACCGCCGACCAGCAAACGGCGCAGTTCGTCCGGCTTGAGTTCGTAGGCTTTCAGGCCTTCGCGCTCAAGGTTGGTGAACAATTCTTTCTGGCGCAGGCAGGTGTCGTTTTTCTGATAGTGGGCCAGGTCCAGTTTGCCGGCATAGGCAAAGAACTGGTGACCGAAACCGCCGCCCGGGCCGCGGCCGACCACGCCGATCACGTGGGGGCCGTGGGGCAGGTTCACTTCCACCAGGATGTAACTGGTGTCTGAGGCGAAGTAGAAGCGCCGGGATTGTTCCAGGCTGTACTTGCCGAAGCTCATGTCCGACATGCGCGCCAGAATCGGGAACTGCAGGGCGTTGATCGAGGCGGATTTACCGAGGTTGTTCGCGCCGTACACCGACAGAGGTTCTTCCAGCGGGAACAGGCCGAGGCTGTAGCCAGCGGTGTTCAAAAGGGCAAAGCGGCGGATGCCGTAACGTTCCTTGCTCATGCGTCGAGCTCCTGTTCTTCGGCAATGGCCCGGGCCAGTGCATCTTCTTCGCTTTCACCCTCGAACTCACTCAGATCGAGCGGATCGTCGGTCTGCAGCAGTTTTTCGTCGCTGTCTTCGTCGATCAGTACCGGCACCGGCAACGGCAGGACGCTGTGCAGGCTGGCGGCCAGGTCGCGGTCCTGCTGCACCGACAGGCACACATCGAGGAAGCGGTGCATCGGCGGCAGGAAACGGTAGATGCCGTTTTCTTCGCTGGCAAAGCCGAGCTGGGTCATGCGGCGCATGATCTTTTCTTCCAGTTCGTCCTGGGTCTGCACTTCGGCCTGGATGAACAGGTCGCGGTACTTTTCCAGCAACGACGGCAGCTCATCGCGGCCGAGACTGCCGCCATCGAGCACGGAGATCGGGTCGCGGCCCTGGTCGGCCAGGTGCTCGACGAGGATGAAGGTGAACAGCGCAAGCCGCTGGGCGGTCTTGTTCACCGCAGCCGCCGCGAGGTCCGGCACGAAGTAGTAGAAACCGCGGGTGTCACAGACCAGTTCAAAGCCCAGGGCCTTGAACAGCGTGCGGTATTGGTCCTGAAAGTTCGACAACTGCGCGTACAGTTCCGGATCGCGGCGGCTGACGTGGTAACCCTTGAACAGCTCGCGAAAGATCGGTGCCAGATGGGACAGTTCGGATAGATCAAGATGCATAAGGAGTGCTCGCAGAATCCTCGGCGGGGGTGTCGCTGACCGAGAGCAGGGCGAAGGAGCGCAGGCTGACCTGATGCTCGTGAGTATGGTATTGGCGACGTTCCAGACGCTCGCGCTTGAAACGTTTTTCCCGCGACAGACGCGAGAACCAGTACAGCAATTCGTCGGTGGCGCCGTCCGGTTCCTGCTCCAGCAGCCAGGTCATCAGGTCCGGCATCGGCAGGGCGTCTTCGCAGCGTTCGAGCATTTCCCGAACGGTGCGTGGTGCCCGTGGCGCTTCGCCTTTCTGGGTCTTGTGCGCCTTGGGGAAGCGCGCCGGTTTCGGTTCGAAACGGGCCAGGGCATAAACGTAGGCTTCGACCTGACTGGCACTGCCGAGGAAGGTGCTCTGCGGACGGGTGAACATCGGCATCGCCGCTTGTGGCACGGCGTCGATGCCCTTGCGGCGGATCATCGACAGGGCCAATGCGGCGCCACGGGTCACGGCGTTGTGCCGGCGCGCTTCTTCACGCAGCGGCAGCAACAGCTCGCGGGCGTGACGCAGGGTCAGTTGGGCGCTGGTCTGCATTTCGAGGATGCGCGCGTGGGTGCGCAGCAGCATGTCGTCGTCGACCAGGTGGCCGAGGCGCTGCTGCTCGCTGAGCATCTTCAGCAGGACGGTTTCGACCTTGCGCACGCCTTGTTCGAAGGCGCCGTCGGCGTTCACCAGATCAATCATCGGCTCGACGTATTCGTCCCAGGTCGCCAGCACTTCAGCGTAACGCTGGCGCAATGGAATCTGCCGATCGCTGGTTTTCGCCCGTTCGGCGACGGCCACCAGTGCCTGTTCGTCGTTATCGAGTTTTTTCAGTACATCGCGAACCCGCATGTCGAGCAGGCGCAACTGGCGGGCCAGATCATTGCCGTCGCGGATATCGAATGCGTCCTGGATATAACCGGCCAGACGCTCGAGGTGGCGCAGGTAGGCTTCGATTTCCAGGCACAGGCCCAGCCGGTGTTCGCGGCGTAGATAGGCAAGGAAGTCGTGAATCTGCGCATTGAGCTCGAAACGGTTCGGGCTTTTGGCCACGGGAACCAGGATATCGAGGCGAATCCACACATCCAGCAGGCTGGTGATGTCCTGCGGCGTACTGTCGAGTTGCTGGGCGGCCAGTTGCGTGCGCAGTTCGTTCAGGCTCAGTGTGCCTTGGTCGAAGTGCTCGCACAGTGGCTCCAGAAGTGCCCAGTGTTCAGCGAGGGCGCGCAAGACGCGCTTGGGTTCGATCATCGGAATGGCCGGCTGGTTGGCGATTAAAAGCCGCGATTGTACTGCATCGGGGGCAATCCGATTCAATCTCGGGACAGGCTGTCGCCTTCTTTTCGGTAATGTGCATCGATCAACTGCGGGCGATCTTGAGCGAACGGCGGTAGAATCAGCGCACTTTAGTTATCCACAAGTGGCCGACCTTTGCTTATCGAGTCCCGTCGTCGCGCTTATCTGGCCGCCATGCAGGTGGTCAACTGGCTGCCGCGCACCGAATTGCCCTTTGCCGCGCCGTCGCGGCCCGAGCTGCTGGAGGAGATCCCCGAGCCGGTTGTGGTCGCGCCTGTCGTGCCCGCAGTTGTGGCTCAGACGCCCGTGGCGCCTGTGGCCAAGCCGGCCGAGCGGGTGAAGATCGAGGTACCGCGACCATCGCTGGCGAGCACGCGCACCGGGGCCAAACCGGTGGAAGAGGCCGAAGAGGCAGCGGTCGTGATCAAGGCGCCGGTCGTGCCGCCGCCGCGTTTCGCCCTGCAATTGCTGCGGGCCGGGCGTTGCCTGCTGCTGGTGGAGTTACCCACAGGTGAATCCTTCCAGACTCGCGATCCTGCCTATCTGCTGCTCAAAGACATGCTGCGCGCCGCCGGTCTGCCGGACAGCCCGCAGATCGTCGGTGAGCCGGTGCGTTGGCCGCTGCTGGTGCGTGGCACGATGGATCAGGGCCCGGAAGCGGCCCGCGACTTCGTGCAGGGTTTTCTCTCGGTGCGCATGGAAGAAACGCCCTGCGCCTGCTTGTGGCTGATCGGCCTGCCTGCGGTGCGATTTGCCGGCGAAGCGGATGCCGAGGCGTTCAATCACGAGTTGCAGATCGAAGGCCTGGGCTCGGCCTGGGCGGTACCGGGCCTGGAATTATTAATGGAAGAGCCACAGCGTAAGGCTGATGTCTGGCAAGCCATGCGTCGGCTGATGGCGCGCTGGAAAGAATCGAATGAGTAACGCTGTATCGTTTCGCCCGATGACCGAGGCGGACCTGGAAACCGTACTGAAAGTCGAATACGCGGCCTACAGCCATCCCTGGACCCGCGGGATTTTCCTCGATGGCCTGGGCAAGTATCAGATCTGGCTGATGTTCGAAGGTCAGCAACAGGTCGGCCACGGTGTGGTGCAGATCATCCTCGATGAGGCGCACCTGCTGAACATCACGGTCAAGCCGGAAAACCAGGGCCGTGGCCTGGGGCTGGCATTGCTTGAGCATTTGATGTCGATTGCCTACAAGGCCGACGCCCGGGAGTGTTTCCTGGAAGTGCGCGACAGTAATACCGCGGCGTTCAAGCTGTATGAACGTTATGGTTTCAACGAGATCGGCCGGCGTCGGGATTACTACCCGGCGGTGGGCGGGCGCGAAGATGCGGTGGTCATGGCCTGCACTTTGGTGGATTGAGCTTGTAGGAGCTGCCGAAGGCTGCGATCTTTTCAAGGATCAAAGGATCGCAGTCTTCGGCAGCTCCTACGGATGTCCGTAGAGCTCAACGTCTTTTGTCGAGAGGATCGCGCCGCGCCAGTTCCGCCTCATCCAGACCATTGCCACCGCCAATATCGTCCTCATCGACGATGCTCAGGTCCCAATCCGCGCGGCTATCATTGCCCGCCTCATGGGCATCCCGAGCGCCGTCTTCACGGATCAGGGTCTCCGGGCTCAGGTCGTCGTCGGTAGGTTGATGGTCACCGGTCGAGGCACCGGTCAGGCCCGCTTCACGTCCGCGCTGGCGCGGCATCTGTTGCTCGCGCTCCTTTTCCGGCAGTTCGTCACCGATTCTGGCGCTGGGTTCTTCGGTGTCGAAATCCAGCTCACGCACCGAGCCCATGCGGTCTTCGTTGTCATCGACGGGTTCCGGCTGCACCGCATCGTACGGACGTCGTGAATCATTCATGGTAATTCCTCATACTGTAGGCCTTACTACGGTTGACCTACTTGGCTGCCGAGAATTCCACCGGCATGGAGCCCCGTGTTCCGGATCAGGAGAGCATCTGCATTTCGCGCGTGACCCCGACGGACGGTTGTCAGTCAAAGCTGCGCATCATTCTTGAGGCTTCAAAGCATGAACGAATTACAAGATCTGATTGATAACAACGAGCGTTGGGCCGCTGCGATCAAGGAGGAAGATCCTGACTTCTTCGCCAAGCTGGCTCGCCAACAGACCCCGGAGTTCCTGTGGATCGGTTGTTCCGACGCCCGTGTGCCGGCCAACGAGATCGTCGGCATGCTGCCGGGCGATCTGTTCGTACACCGTAATGTGGCCAACGTCGTGCTGCACACCGACCTTAACTGCCTGTCGGTGATTCAGTACGCGGTCGATGTGCTCAAGGTCAAACACATTCTCGTCACCGGCCACTATGGCTGTGGCGGTGTGCGTGCTTCGATGCAGGACCGCCAGTTCGGCCTGATCGACGGCTGGCTGCGTTCGATTCGCGATCTCTATTATGAAAAACGTGAAGAACTGGCCAAATACGCCACCGAAGAGGAGCGCGTCGACCGCCTCTGCGAACTGAACGTGATCCAGCAAGTCGCGAACGTCGGGCATACCAGCATTGTGCAAAACGCCTGGCACCGCGGGCAGAGCCTGTCGATCCACGGCTGCATCTACGGCATCAAGGATGGCCGCTGGAAGAGCCTGAACGCGACCATCAGCGGATTCGAGCAACTGCCGCCGCAATACCGCCTGCGTCCGTTCGAACCTCTGTAAAACCTTTCAATACAGGCTTCGCCGACGCCACTGCTGCAAAAACAGCTGGCCGTCGGCGTTCGGCTCTTCATCATAGCCGGTGATCCAGCCACGGCACTCGTATGAGCCGCACTGGCAGGCAAACTGGCGTTGCAGTTTGTCTTCGCTGGCGGCGAAGTCCATGGTCAGCCAGTCGCCCTTGTTGATGTCCTTCAGCGCCCATAACCACAACTCGCTCAAGTCCAGAAAGACATTGGGGTCGCAGGAGTGTCGCAACAGTCCGCAGAAACGCGGGTCGTAGACGTGCACACCCGGGGCGAGCTGGCGGGTATGCCGGCAGCGATAGGGCAGCAAGTGCCCTGATGCCCGGCAGAGACGAGTGATTCGCGGGAATTCACGCCGTGCGGCAATAGCCGTGGCTTCGCCCTTGGCGTTTTCAATGATTTCGAAGTCGGCCAGGGAAGGAAATCCCAGGCGAACGGGTAGCTCCGAAAAGGGGTAAACACCTTGCGGCGGTTGTGGGTTTTTTCGTCGAGGGGCGTGAGCTTTCATAACGATCCCTGTCTGCTGGGTGCTGCGACTTCCTTGCGCCGACGGTCCTGTTGGCACAGCAGCACATGAGTTCAGCCCAAGCCTCTCGCAGTTATAACGGGCGGTCTACTGTCATAAGTGACAGATCTGGCCGCCGTTCATCGGGTTAAAACGGCGGAGCAGGCTTCACCGTGACTGGCGCCGGGGCCTTGAGCTGCTTGAGCTGGGTCACGATCGAAGCTGTCGCACATTTGCCCGCAGCCTGCTGGGGCGACAGGTTGCGGATCGAGGTGTAGAACAGCTCACAGGTTTTTTCTTTCTGGGCCACTTGCCAGGTTTGCCGGCAGGTATTGAGTTCAAGGTCTGGATTACTGTCCGGTTGGCGGCCCATGGTGGCCTGCCAGCACGCAGCACTGAGATCCTGCCCCATGACTTTCAGGCCTGCCGCATCGGCCTTGGCCTGGGCGTCACTGCCGGTGTAGTTTGCCGGATCGGCGGCATACCAAATGTAGCTCGGGTGGTTGGAGCCCAATACGGGGACTTTCACGCCGTTGTCCGGAGTGATCTGCACCAGGCTCAACACGTTCACTGTCTGCCCGTATTGCTCTTTGATCCAGTTACGCACCGGTGTGCCGAAGGCGACCATCGGCAGCGCTGCGCCGCTGGCGTTCAGGCTGACTTCCTTGACCATGGTGCTCTGGTAATCCTTGAAGTAGCCGTAGACGCCTTCGAGGTCCTTGCCCGCGTTGGACGGCGCGGCAATCGGGGCGATGTCGATGATTGTCTGGTAGCCCGGCGTCTGCCCGGCCGGAATGCCGTTGGCGGTCAGCAGCGTGGCCCAGCGATCCGTGGTGGCGGACCTCAGGTAATCCTGGGCCTGGGTCAGCGAATAGTCTGGCGGGAAGTGCAGCAGCTCAACGCTTTTGCGGTTTTCCAGGGCCATGCCCAGCGGCAGGAACAGATACCAGCTATACGCCCACTTGCCATCGGCATTCAGTTTGCTGGCGCCGTTATAGGCCAGGTCACCGGCGTCGAGCAGCGCGGCCAAAGGTTTTTCATAGCCGTCGGGCACGCCGATGATTTCTGCATGGAGCTGACCATTGTCGGTTTTGACCAGAACCTTCGCATCGCCGTAGCCATCGCGCTGCACGCTTTGGGTCAGGTAATGCTCGACGGTCTGTTCTAGCGTCCAGTTGCGAAAGCAGATCACGTTGCAGTTGTTGGGATAGGCGAAGAGGCGGGTAACGCGTTCGGTACTGCCCAGCTTCAGGTTGATATCGGCATGGGCTGTGGCACTCAGGGTGAGGGCTGCGAGGGTAAGTCCTGCGAGTTTAAGCATGCTCAGATCCTTTTCAGCGTGGTCCCGTTACGGATACACACCATACTGGATCAACTCAGTGACTCAAAAAAGTAGGCCTCAGGCATTTTTTTGGAGCAGTGGCATCCAGCCCGCAACGTGTGTTTTGCGGGCTGGTTCAAATATCAGGCAATCACAGAAGGCGCAGTGCCAATTGGCTGCCGGCACGCAGGTATTCGACTTGTGCGGTGACCGCGTCCCTGACGATCGCTTCACCGGTGTCGTTCAGGCGGGCTTTTTTTGCATCGATAACGGAGGTTTGCAAGAGTTGCATAGTGACATCCACTGCTTTCTGAAAGGCCGTCACGTTGTTGTGCTGACCAAACGCCTGCACCACCGCGTTCATACGGCGATCGGCATCGTCTCGCAAAGCTTTGTACTCAGCTATCGAGACGTTGCCATCCTGGTAAATTTCATTGATCAACTCTTCCAGTGTTTTGGATATTGGTGTCATCGGGTCTTCCTTGGGTTTTGGTGTTTGATTCTCCGGGACAGGTTAATTCAACACTGCTGGCGGCAAGAGTCAGGACTTGCGCCTGTATTGAGTGGGACAACGCCACAGGTTTTGTAGGAGAGGGGGGCTTTCAACCTGTCGGTTCGTTAGAACTCATGAAACGACAGTGTTTCTGCCTGAGCCCCGTCACATTCTTGCGGGGATCAGGCAGCCAAAGCGTCATATCGTGACGCAGTTGGACGTTTGCTTACGGCATCACCGGTGGCGTATAGGCAAGCGTCGTCCCCAGCGCCCAGAGCAGCAACAATACCAGCGGTGTGTGCACCAGCAATTGCACGAACGAGAAGCCGATCAGGTCCCGTGCCTTCAACCCGAGCACGCCCAGCAGCGGCAGCATGTAGAACGGGTTGATCAGGTTGGGCAGGGCTTCGGCGGCGTTGTAGATCTGTACGGCCCAGCCCAGGTGATAGTTCAGGTCATTGGCCACCTGCATCACGTACGGCGCTTCGATGATCCACTTGCCACCACCGGACGGAATGAAGAAGCCGAGGATCGCCGAGTACACACCCATCAGCAACGCATAGGTGTCGTGGGAAGCAATGCTGACGAAGAACGTCGAGATGTGGTGCGCCAGGGTCTGCGCGTCGGCGCCTTTGACCGTGGTCATCAGCGCGGCAATCGAACCGTACAGCGGGAACTGGATCAGCACGCCCGTGGTAGTCGGCACCGCGCGGGACACGGCGTCGAGGAAGCTGCGTGGGCGCCAGTGCAGCAGGGCGCCGAGCATGATAAACAGGAAGTTGTAGGTGTTCAGCCCGGAAATCGCGCTGATCGCCGGTTTGGTCGAGAACTCGTGGAACAGCCAGCCACCGGCCAGCAGCACCAGCAGGATCATCAGCAGCGGACTGTACTCCAGCCATTCGCCGGGACGGGTGCGCGGTTGCAGCGGCGGCAGGTTGAAACTCGGATCGACGCCGCAGGCCTTGGCATCACGCGCCGAGTTCGGACCAGGGGCGGTGGCATAGGCAATGATCAGCGAAATGACGATCAAGGCCAGTAGCATCACGCCGGACTGCCATAGAAAGATCGTCTGCGTGAACGGAATCACCCCGGTGATCGACAGAATCGACGGTGGCAGGCTCGCTGGGTTGGCCTGCAACTGTGCCGCGGACGACGACAGGCCCAAGGCCCATACCGCGCCAAGTCCCAGATAGGCGGCGGCACCGGCGGCGCGGTAGTCCATTTTCAGATCGGTGCGGCGGGCCAGGGCGCGCACCAGCAATCCGCCGAACACCAGGGACAAGCCCCAGTTCAGCAACGACGCGACCATGGAAATCAGCGCGACCCAGGCCACGGCGGAGCGGCCGTTTTTCGGGAGTTTTGCCAGTCGGTCGATCAGTTTCACCGCCGGTGGCGAACTGGCGACCACGTAGCCACCGATCACCACAAAGGCCATTTGCATGGTGAAAGGGATCAGGCTCCAGAAGCCGTCACCGAACGCCATCGCGGCATCGGTGGGCTTGGCACCCATGGCCATGGTGGCCAGGGCCACGATAATCACCGCCAGGGCCGCAAACACCCAGGAGTCGGGAAACCAGCGTTCGGCAAAGCTTGAGCAGCGCAGGGCAAAGCGGGCGGAGCGGCTATCTTCGATATCAGCGGCCACGGGGGTACCTCGGATTTTTATGTTTGTCGTGGTCTTCGGGGCGGTAACCGCCCGTCTGGACAGATGCCAACATTAATTCAAGCGGAGGATTTTTGCGGGGCTGTTTCGTGGCTATGGGACTTTGGTCTAACGGGTTGTCCGCCGGTGCGTTTACGTAGACCATGGGCGCCTTGGTTTTTGCCCGTGCCAGAGTTCTTTTCATGACTGCCAACACCGATTCGCGCCCGACGCCGTTCAACCGCTCGGACTACAAGACCCTCGGGCTCGCCGCGCTCGGCGGGGCGCTGGAAATCTACGATTTCATCATCTTCGTGTTTTTCGCCCTGACCCTCAGCCAGTTGTTCTTCCCGCCGGAAATGCCCGAGTGGCTGCGCCTGCTGCAAAGCTTCGGGATCTTCGTCACCGGGTATCTGGCGCGACCGCTGGGCGGCATCCTGATGGCGCATTTCGCCGACCGTCTGGGACGCAAGAAAGTCTTCAGCCTGAGCATCCTGATGATGGCGTTACCTTGCCTGCTGATCGGGATCATGCCGACCTACGCGCAAATCGGCTATTTCGCGCCCTTGCTGCTGTTGGCCCTGCGCATCCTCCAGGGCGCGGCGGTGGGCGGCGAGGTGCCCAGTGCCTGGGTATTCGTCGCCGAGCACGCGCCCGTCGGCCATCGCGGCTATGCCCTGGGGTTCTTGCAGGCGGGGCTGACCTTCGGTTATTTGATCGGTGCATTGACCGCAACCTTCCTGGCGCAAGCGTTCACTCCAACGGAAATCCTCGATTACGCCTGGCGTTACCCCTTCCTGCTGGGCGGCGTGTTTGGCGTGATTGGCGTCTGGCTGCGTCGCTGGCTCAGCGAAACCCCGGTGTTCATGGCCATGCAGACACAGCGGGAGGCGGCCGGCGAACTGCCGCTGCGCACGGTCTTGCGCGAGCATCGCCTGGCCATTTTGCCAGCGATGATTCTCACCTGTGTGCTGACCTCGGCCGTGGTGGTGTTCGTGGTCATCACCCCGACCATGATGCAGAAAACCTTTGGCATGACCGCCAGCCATACCTTCGCCTTGAGCGCACTGGGCATCGTGTTCTTGAACATCGGCTGCGTGCTCGCCGGGCTGCTGGTCGACCGCATCGGCGCCTGGCGCACGGTGATGTTCTATAGCCTGCTGCTGCCGCTGGGCATCGGCGTGCTGTATGCCAGCCTGATCATGGGCGGCGACTGGGTTGGCCTGGCCTACGCCGTGGCAGGGCTGTCTTGCGGGGTGGTTGGCGCGGTGCCATCGGTGATGGTCAGCCTGTTCCCGGCGCGGATTCGCGTCTCGGGCATTTCCTTTACCTACAACATCGCCTACGCCGCATGGGCGAGTGTCACACCGCTTTTGCTGATCGGCCTGATGCCTTGGAGTCCATGGATCTGCGTGATGTTCAGTGCGGTGATGGGCGCGGTGGGCGTGGGCAGCGCGGCTTATTTCGGTGCGCGGATGCCGAGAGTCGCAGGCTGTTCTGCGGCTGGCGCGCATTGATTGTGTGCGTAGTAACTATTTTTACAGGGCAAGCCTGAAACACGCTTAAGTAAATGTTTCCAAGGCCGATGGTTAGGCTGCATATCGCTTTCTACCCCTGTCCATCGGTGCTTTCCCATGTTCAATAAACGCTTGAAGCAGGAGCTGTCGGCTCTTCGTGAAGAACTCTCCAGCCTCCAGCAAGTGAAGGACAGCCTGGAAAGCGAGATGCTGGTGCTGACCCTCGACAGCGATGGACGGGTTCAGTCGGTCAATCAGAACTTCCTTGGCGAAATGCATTACAAGAGCGGCGACCTGATTGGCCGGCACATCGACGACCTGGTCCCGGATCACGTGAAATCCGATGAATTCCAACTGCGTTTCAAAAACGCGCTGACCCGTGGCGAGCACTTCGCCGGCGCGGTGCGCCTGTTGCGCGGTACCGGCCAGGAGGCGTGGCTGCGTTCGATCCTGCAACCGGTGCGCTCGGCGGATGGGCGGATCAGGTGTTTTTCGATTTTCTCCAGCGACCTGACCCGCACCATCGAGGCCTCCCGTGAACACGAGAACCTGATCGGCGCGCTGGTGCGCTCCACGGCGGTGATCGAATTCGACCTCAATGGCAATGTGCTGAGCGCCAACGACCGCTTCCTTAGTGGCATGGGTTACAGCCTGGCGCAGATCAAGGGCAAACATCACCGCATGTTCTGCGAGCCGGCGGATTACAACAGTGCCGAGTACCAGGACTTCTGGCGTCGCCTGAACGCGGGCGAATTCGTGGCCAACCGTTTCAAACGGGTCGACAGCCATGGTCGTATGGTCTGGCTGGAGGCGTCCTACAACCCGGTGGTCGATGCCAACAATAATCTCTACAAGGTGGTTAAGTTCGCCACGGTGATTACCGACCAGGTCAATCAGGAACAAGCCGTTGCCGAGGCCGCCAACATCGCCTACAGCACCTCGCAGCAAACCGACCAAAGCGCCCAGCGCGGTAATGCCGTGGTGACCCAGGCCGTGGACGTGATGCGCGACCTGGCCAGGCATATGCAAACCGCCGGTGATGGCATCGAAGCCCTGAACGAGCAGTCGCTGGTGATCGGTACCATTGTCAAAACCATCAGCGGCATTGCCGAGCAGACCAATCTGCTGGCGCTCAACGCGGCCATCGAAGCGGCGCGTGCGGGCGAGCAAGGGCGGGGCTTCGCCGTGGTAGCGGATGAGGTCCGGCAACTGGCTTCGCGCACCAGCCAGGCCACCGATGAAATCGTCCTTGTGGTCCGGCAGAACCAGGACATGGCGCGCAACGCCGTGGCCCTGATGACCGACGGCAAGCTTCAGGCCGAGCAGGGCCTGGCGCTGGCGGCGGAAGCGGGGGCGGTGATTGTCGAGATCCAGGACGGCGCGCAGAAAGTGGTCAATGCGGTGGGGCAGTTTGCCAATCAACTCACTAACTGACCTGCTATCCGCTCTTGGTGGGAGAGGGCTTGCTCCGGGCGGCGTTCCGACGAAAGCGGTGTGTCATTCAACGCAACTGTGACTGAACTGACACCTTCGCGAGCAAGCCCGCTCCCACAGGGTTACGTGGGCGCTACAATCGGCTCTTTTCCCCCAGGAGCAGACTTCCATGAGCGCTTCCCACCGCCGTCCGGTTCCCTTGTCCAAGGCCTATCGTCTGCTCAATCATGGCCCGACCGTGCTGGTCAGCGCAGCCCACGATGGCCAGCGCAACATCATGGCGGCAGCCTGGGCCATGCCGCTGGACTTCGACCCCCCGAAAATTGCCGTGGTGCTGGACAAGTCCACCTGGACTCGCCAGTTGCTGGAAGCCTCGGGCACCTTTGTGCTGAATGTTCCCTGCGCCGCCCAGGCCGACATTGTGCAAACCGTCGGTTCGACCTCCGGCCTGGAATTGACCCGGGGCCAGGGGCGCGACAAGTTTGAGACCTACGACCTGCAGACGTTCACCGGCGAGTCGGTCGATGCGCCGATGCTCGAAGGCTGTGTGGCCTGGCTGGAGTGTCGCCTGTTGCCGGAGCCGAACAACCACCAGCAGTACGATCTGTTCCTGGCCGAAGTGATTGCCGCCCAGGCAGACGAACGTGTGTTCAGCGAAGGCCGCTGGCACTTCGAAGGGCAAGATGCCTTGCGCACCTTGCACCACGTGGCGGGCGGGCACTTCCTGACCATTGGCGAGCCGGTGGACGGCAAGACCTTGCAGGCTTGAGTCGGTCAGCGCTCAAATCCACACATCATTCTCGGCCGTGCGCTCACCACCTTCGCTGCCGGTATTGAGCACGCCCTTGGGTTCGATCAGCAGGAGTTTTACCTCCTGCTCGGCACAAGGCTTGTGCTCGACGCCTTTGGGTACCACGTACATTTCCCCGGCGTTCACCAGCACGTGACCATCGCGAAAATCGATGCGCAACCGGCCTTCGAGCACGATGAAGGTTTCGTCGGTATCGAGGTGGTCGTGCCAGATAAAGTCCCCCAGCAACTTCACCACCTTGAACTGGTAGTTGTTCATTTCGGCGATGACCCGGGGCGACCAGTGGGAATCGATCCGGCTGATTTTTTCAGCGAAGTTCAGGCTTTCGTAAGCATTCATGAAACAGCTCTCGCGGTGGTTGGTGAACCCACGATAGCCAGCGACTCAACGCGCTTCTTGTACGATTGTGCGTGGCTCAACGGCGCTGCATGTTGATCCTGCGGGCCGGTGACAGGCCGTAGGTCTTGCTAAATTGCCGGGTCATGTGGCTCTGGTCGGTGAAGCCTGCGATCAGCGCGGCGCTGACCAGGCTCTGACCCTGGATCAGCAGCGCACGGACCAGGTCCAGGCGCCGCATGGTCAGATAGCGGTAGGGGCTGGTGCCGAACAACAGGCGAAAATCCCGGGACAGGCTCCAGCGATCCCGACCGCTGTGCTGCGCCAGTTCATCCAGGGTCACGGTGCGATCCAGGGCGCCGTGGATGTATTCCCGCGCACGCTGCGCGGCCACGTAATCGAAACCCGAGCGTTTGCCCGCCGCGCCGGAAACCGTGCTCATGGCTTGCGCCAGATCGAACAGCGCGTCCTGTTCTTCCAGTGGATCGAGCGGGTAATCCAGGCTGCGCAGCAACGCGCCCGTGGCGGCGAACAGGCGGGGATCGTTCGATAGCCCGGTCTTGATGAATGGCAGCGCTTGCCCACCGAGCATCTGCTGGATCAGCGCCGGTTCGATGTACATCATCCGGTACTGGAAACCGGACTCGGTGCCGGCTTCGCCATCGTGGGCTTCGTCCGGGTGCAGTACGATCGTTGCGCCCGGCAGGCTGTGACGCCAGCCGCCGCGATACTGAAAGCTCTGCACCCCGGCCAGGGTATGACCGATGGCATAGGTGTCGTGGCGGTGCAGATCATAGCCATGGCTGGCAAAAAACGCCTCGAAACGCTGCAGCCCGCCGACATCGGGCGCGCGAAGGAACCAGTCATTGCTAGGCGGACGCTTGGCCATGGTGATGATCGTCTTGAGTTTGATGCGCAACACGGTATCTCAGCCAACGGTTCGCTGTCTTCTGATCGGATGGCGGTTTGCCCGCTAGAAAACCAAGGGCAAATACTGCACTGTGGGGCGCATTCGCTACAGGTCGTTGTTTATTTTTCAGTATGAGGCCAGGTCATGAGCAAGTTGCGCGTGGGGATCATTTTCGGAGGCCGTTCGGCCGAGCATGAGGTGTCGTTGCAATCGGCGAAAAACATCGTCGATGCGCTGGATCGCTCACGCTTCGAGCCGGTGTTGATCGGCATCGACAAACAAGGCCACTGGCACCTCAACGACCCCTCCAACTTTTTGCTGAACCAGGAAAACCCGGCGCTGATCGCCCTCAATCAGTCCAATCGCGAACTGGCCGTGGTACCGGGCAAAGCCAGTCAGCAATTGGTGGAAACCTCCAGCCAGGAAATGCTCGGTCACGTCGATGTGATCTTCCCGATTGTCCACGGCACCCTCGGAGAAGACGGTTGCCTGCAAGGCTTGCTGCGCATGGCCGATCTGCCGTTTGTCGGCTCCGATGTGCTCGGCTCGGCCGTGTGCATGGACAAGGACATCAGCAAGCGCCTGCTGCGCGATGCCGGCCTGGCCGTGACGCCGTTCGTGACATTGACCCGCGCCATGGCGGCGCGCACCGGGTTTGCCGAGGTGCGGGGCAAGTTGGGTTTGCCGCTGTTCGTCAAACCGGCCAACCAGGGCTCTTCCGTGGGTGTGAGCAAGGTCACCAACGAGGCCGAGTACAGTGCAGCGGTGGAACTGGCCTTGAGTTTCGATACCAAGGTGTTGATCGAATCTGCCGTCAGCGGCCGCGAGATTGAATGCGCGGTGCTCGGCAATGAAGACGCCATCGCCAGTGGCTGCGGCGAGATCGTGGTGCGCAGCGGGTTCTATTCCTACGACAGCAAGTACATCGACGACACGGCGGCTGAAGTGGTGGTGCCGGCCAACATCAGCGTCGAGGCCAGCGAGCGCATTCGCGCCCTGGCCGTCGAAGCGTTCCAGGTCCTGGGCTGTTCCGGCCTGGCCCGAGTCGACGTGTTCCTGACCGACTCCGGTGAAGTGCTGATCAACGAAATCAACTCGCTGCCCGGCTTCACCCGCATCAGCATGTACCCGAAACTGTGGCAGGCCACCGGCATGACCTACAGCGAACTGGTGACGCGACTGATCGAGCTGGCGCTGGAGAAGCACCAGGTTCGGCAGGGGTTGAAGATCAGTCGATAGCGACTTGCTCATAAACAAAGGGCCTACCCACCGGTAAGCCCTTTCTCATTGCATTGCAACGTTAGGCTTGAACGACCGGGAGCGACGGCGGTGGGCCTGGTGGCGATTACGGCGTTGATCTATTCGTTGACGGCCTAATAGCAAAGATCAAAAGATCGCAGCCTGCGGCAGCTCCTACATTGGAATGCGTTTCCCTGTAGGAGCTGCCGCAGGCTGCGATCTTTTGATTCAAAGGCATAAAAAAACGCCGCGTACGACTCAATCTCCCAGCGCTTGCCCTTCACGCCGCGGATCGGCCCCGCCTGTCAGCGACGCTTTGCCTTGGGCGTCCTTGACCCGAACAATCGCCTGGGTGCCGCTGGTCATGTCGATCTCGCTCACGCTGTGCCCTTTGTCTTTCAGCGCCTGAATCAGCATCGGGCTGAACTGGCCCAGTTCCAGTTCGGTGGGGCCGTTGCGGCTGCCGAAGTTGGGCAGGTTGATGGCGGCTTGCGCATCGAGGTTCCAGTCGAGCAGGCCGATGGTGGATTTGGCCACGTATTCGATGATTTGCGAGCCGCCGGGGGAGCCGACGGTGGCGAGGAATTCGCCGCTCTGGCGGTCGAAGATCAGGGTCGGGGCCATGGAGGAGCGCGGGCGTTTGCCGGGCTCGACGCGGTTGGCGACTTTTTGCCCGTTTTCCTCGGGGATGAACGAGAAGTCGGTCATCTCGTTGTTGAGCATGAAACCCTGAACCATGATGTGCGAGCCAAACGCCGATTCGATGGTAGTGGTCATCGACACGGCACCGCCGGCGTCATCGACGGCCACCACCTGCGAGGTGGAAATCCGCAGCGGCGAACGGTCTGGCGCATAGGCCACCCGGATGCCCGGCGGAGTGCCGGGTTTGGCCGTGCCCATGCTGCGTTCGCCAATCAGGGCGGCGCGGCTGGCGAGGTAGACCGGGTCGACCAGGCCCTTGACCGGCACGGGTACAAAGTCGGAATCGGCGACGTACTGAGCGCGGTCGGCGTAAGCCAGGCGTTCGGCTTCAGAGATCAGGTGCACGGCTTGCGGGTCGGGTTCGATACCGGCCGAGGCGGTGGTCTTGACCGGTTTCAGCGGTGCCAGCGCCATGCGCTTGTCGCGAGTCTCCAGGGCTTGCAGCGTACCGAGGATCTGCGCCACGGCGATCCCGCCCGATGACGGCGGCGGCATGCCGCAGACTTGCCAGCGCTTGTAGTCGGTGCACAGCGGCGCGCGCTCCTTGGCCTGGTAGTTGGCGAGGTCGGTCAGGGACAGGCTGCCGGGGTTGGTGTGACCCTGAACCTTGGTCGCAATTTCCTCGGCGACCGGGCCTTTGTACAGGGCATCCGGGCCTTCATGGGCGATGCGTTTGAACACGGCGGCCAGGGCCGGGTTCTTCAGGTTTGTGCCGACGGCTTTTGGGCTGCCATCGGCATTGCGAAAGTAAGCCATCATTTCCGGTGAGCGCGGCATGGACGAATCCGCAGCGATCAACTGGTGCAATCGAGGTGAAATGGCAAAACCTTGCTCGGCGAGCCGGATGGCCGGTTCAAACAGCTGCGCCCAAGGCAGGCGTCCGTGTTTTTGATGGGCCAGTTCCAGGGCGCGCAATACGCCGGGCGTGCCCACCGAGCGGCCTCCGATCTGCGCCTGGGTGAACCCCATCGGTTGTCCGTTGGGTTGCAGGAAAAGCTTCTCGGTGGCGCCGGCCGGGGCGGTTTCACGCCCGTCGTAGGTGCGCACGGCCTTACCATCCCAGAGTACGATCAATGCGCCGCCACCGATGCCCGAAGACTGTGGCTCAACCAGCGTCAACACCGCTTGCATCGCAATCGCCGCGTCGATGGCCGAGCCGCCCCGGCGCAGCATCTCCCGCCCGGCTTCGGCCGCCAGCGGGTTGGCCGCCGCTGCCATGTATTTCTCGGCGTGTTGGGTTTTCAGGTCGGTGCGAAAGCCCGAAGCGCTTTCCGGTGCAAGCGGCAGCGTCGGCACCGAAGCGTTGTTGCACGCGGTCAGGGTCAGGGTACTGGCGAGCAGAACCAGGGCTGGCAGGCGATAGCGGCGCAAAGGGTAGGTTGAGAACACGTGGGGTACTCCGTCCGTTGGATCTACGATCAGTGGACTTTATCGGCCGACCGGGAGGGACGCAAACCGGGTCCGGCGGCACCGATGTTTTTGTCCTTCATCAATGGCGGAATTTTCTGTAGGGTCGTTGCCAACAGGCAGGCCGGTAAATCAACAAGAGGCAGACATGCAAACCGAGTTCCCCACCCATTCCAGCTATCGCACCCAGCGTGAACAATTCCTGGCCGCGGCGACCACGGCAGGCGCAACGCTGACGGAGTATCCACACCCACTCAAAGGGCCGTTCGGCGAACCCCTGAGCACCGATGTGGCGGTACTGGGTGATCCGGGCGCCAAGCGGCTGCTGATCGCGTTGAGCGGCACTCACGGGGTCGAAGGCTTCTATGGTTCGGGCTGCCAGATCAAATGGCTGCAGGAGTTGGGCAAGCGCTCCCTGCCAACGGATGTCGCCGTGGTCATGATCCATGCCATCAACCCCTGGGGCATGGCGTGGTTGCGCCGGGTCAACGAAGACAACATCGATCTGAACCGCAATCACCTGGATTTCCAGCGACCGCTGCCAGACAACCAGGCCTACAACGCCCTGCATGAAATCTATGCCTGCCCGCAGCTGCACGGCCCGGATCGTGATCGTGCCGATGCCTTGCTCGACGAGCAGATTCACCTGCACGGCTGGCCGGCAGTCATGTCGATTGTCGAGGGCGGTCAGCATGCTCATCCCGACGGCCTGTTTTTCGGCGGGCTGGCGCCGAGCTGGTCGAACCGCACATTGCACAAGATCGTGCAAACGCACGTGGCCCATGCCGAGGTCGCCATGTGTTTCGACTTGCACACCGGCGCTGGCGAGTACGGTCATCCGATGTTGTTGACCATCACCGAGACCGCCTATCCGGCGTTGTCGGATGCGCAGGCGATTTATGGCCCGTGGCTCTTCAGCCTGCAAACCGGCGCCGACACCGTCAGCGAAACCGGTGTGGCGGCAACGGCCACCGGCTACACCTCGCAGGCGCTGATCAATGCACTGCCGCAGGTGCGCCTGATGCCGTTTGTCATTGAGTGCGGGACTTATCCGGGACCGGACGTTCACCGTCATCTGCGCGATGATCACTGGCTGCATCTGCACGGCAACCCGAATGACGCAACGGGGCGCGAGATCAAGCTGAATCTGCTTGAGCAGTTCTATCCCGCCGACGCCGATTGGCAGGCGATGGTCTGGCTGCGCACCTGGCAGATCTGGGAGCGGGCGTTGTCGGCATTACCGACGGTTCGCAACTGACCCTCCTCAGTGGCCGATGGCCGCGGTCCAGGCTGGCCTGTGACCGCGGCACCATCACGCCGAAACCATTACGCCGCCTTCGAGTGCCGTAGCCCCGGCCACTTTGCACAATTCAACCCCCGCCGCCGCAAAGCGAATCGCACTGCGCATGTACATCACGCCACGGATGGAGCTGCATACAACCTGCGTAGCGCCAGTGATGGGGTCTATGACGTGCACCACCGGTTCATCACGCTCGATCCACGCGCCGGGTTTGTGCAGGAATACCACGAGCCCGGCGCAGGGGGCGCGCAAGGTCAGCGAGCCGTCGAAGGGCGTTGCGGGCTGGAGCAGGGCGGGCATCGGCGGCGGTGTGCCGGCGAGGATGCCCCGGTGTTGCAGGAAGGCGTAGAGGGCGGCGGCATCGACGCGGGCCAATGCATGATCGACATCCGCTTCACCGCGTAACTCGACGGTAGCGGCGACGCAGCCGGAAGGGATCGGAAAGCGCCCGGCAAACGCTTCGGCCAGGCGCCACCAGGGTTGACCGCAAGCCTCGTCAAACGAACCGGCGCCCGTACCGCTGGCCAGCAGGCTGGCCTGTGCGCCGATGTAGCGTGCCAGCGGTTCGATCTGCGACCAACAGGGCGTTTCTCCGTACAGGTGAACCACGGCCTGGGCATCGCAATGCAGGTCGAGGACGAAGTCGGCGTCGTGGGCCAGCAGCAATTGTGCCTGGCGCATCGAGTCGATCTCGCTGCTCGGGCGGATCTGTTTCAGGGCACTGGCCATGGCGCGCCGAATGATCTGCCGGTTTTCATCGGCATCCCCGGTCAGCTCATGGGCCAGCCGATCTCTGATTGTCTCGGCCAAATCAGGATACCGGCGATTGAAATTCTCACCGCTGTTGAAATCGAAACGCCCCATCGCGTCGTGCATCAAGGTCTGTTCGAGGCCAATCGGATTGGCGATGGGGACCAGCACGATCTCCCCGAGAATCTGTCCGCGAGCCTCGGCACTGTCGAGCATTCCACGCAGGTGATGCAGTGCCAGCATGCCGGGCAATTCGTCGGCGTGCAGGCTGGCTTGCAGATAAACCTTGCCGGCGCGTCCCGGCTGGCCGTAATGGAAGCTGATCAGGTGCCGCTGGGTACAGGGGTTGCGGGTCAACAGGGGCTGATGCTCGACGCGCATAAAGCGTTCCTTGAGACAGAGGGGCAAGTGCCGAGGGTTCCATCTTTATGAAAATGAGTGGCCCCATCAATCGAATAATTTACCCGTCACAGGTGAGCAAAATGATCCATTGACCGGCAGCGACACGCCGAAATGCGCCATAAGACCGTTCAATAAAATTTGACAGTGACGCAAATTTATTTCGATTGATGTAATCGTTTCGTCACCAATACTAGGGCCCTCGGTTCAGGTCTCTGTGAGCCTGGCATTCCCAATAAGAATAAAGAGGTGCTCGCATGACCAGTTGTGCCCAGGCGCTCGTCCGGTTACTTGAAGGCTACGGCGTGGAGTCGGTGTTCGGCATTCCCGGTGTGCACACGGTCGAGCTTTATCGCGGGCTGCACGGCAGTTCTCTGCGCCACATCAGTCCGCGTCACGAACAGGGTGCAGGCTTCATGGCGGACGGCTACGCCCGGGCCAGCGGCAAGCCTGGCGTATGCTTCATCATTACCGGCCCCGGGATGACAAACATCCTCACCGCCATGGGCCAGGCCTACGCCGACTCGGTGCCGATGTTGGTGATTTCCACCACCAGCCGCCGCGAACATCAACGCCTGGGCCATGGCTACCTGCATGAAATGCCCGACCAGCGTGCAGTGGTTGCCGGGGTCTGCGCCTTCAGCCATACCTTGCAGCGGCCCGAGGAATTGCCGGAAGTGCTTGCCCGTGCCTTCGCGCTGTTCGGTTGTGCCCGCCCGCGTCCAGTGCACATCGAAATTCCGTTGGACGTGCTGGAAATGCCGGCCGACAACCTCGACCTGCGCCCACGTACCTTGCCGCAAGCCCCGGCGCCGGCTGCCGCGAATATTGCGGCGGCGGTGAAGCTGCTGGCGACGGCGCGCAAGCCGTTGATCCTCGCCGGTGGCGGCGCCCGAGACGCAGGCCCGCTGGTGCAGGCACTGGCGGAAAAGTTGCAGGCGCCGGTCGCCCTCACCACCAATGCCCGTGGCCTGCTTGCGCCGGAGCACCCGCTGTTGCTCGACGGGGTGCAGTCGTCGGCTCATGGCCGTGCACTGTTTGCCGAAGCCGACGTGGTATTGGCAGTCGGTACCGAATTGGGGGAAACCGATTACGACTTCTTTGGTCTGGGCCCGCTGTCACTCAATGCGCCGCTGATTCGCCTGGACATCGATCCCTTGCAGATATTGGGGGCGGCTCGCGCCGACGTGGGCTTGCTGGGCGATGCCGGGCAAGGGCTGCAAGCGCTCCTGGCGGCAGTGCCTGAAGCCGCCGCCAGCGACTGGGCCTATCAGCGTGTGGCACAGGTCAACGCTGCCGAACGGTCCGGCTGGAGCAGCAAGCAGAACGTCATGCAGCAGATGCTCGACACCCTGCGCGACAGTCTGCCCGCGCCGATCGTGGTCGGCGATTCGACCCAGCCGGTGTATCAGGGCGCGCTGGGTTATCGCGCCCCGCAAGCCAACAGCTGGTTCAACGCCGGCACCGGCTTTGGCACTTTGGGTTACGGCTTGCCGGCGGCCATCGGCGCCAAGCTCGCCGCGCCCGATCGTCCCGTGGTGGCGGTGGTCGGCGATGGCGGCGTGCAGTTCTCCAGTGCCGAACTGATCGCTGCCCGTGAAGCAGAGTTGGGGGTGATCGTGGTGCTGTGGAACAACCACTGCTATGCCGAAATCCGCGACTACATGACCAACCGCGATATTCCCCCATTGGGCGTGGACATCCTGCCACCGGACTTTGCCGCGTTGGCCAAGTCCTGCCACGTCGCCCACATCGCCATAAGCAGCCTTGAGCAGTTGCGCGAGGTACTTGCCAGCCAGGCCCACATCCGTCAGCCGATTCTGCTGGAGCTGGACGCCGCCGCTTTTCTGTCTGCCTGAGCCGCCATTTGCTGAACCGTTAGGAGTGAACCGCATGGAATTGCAGAAGAGATTTGCCCTGAAGTGGATCGACCAGCATCGCCAGCAGTTATCGGATTGGCACCAGATCATCTGGCACTACGCGGAGCCAGCGTTTCGCGAGTACAAGTCCTGTGCCTGGTATGTGGATCTGTTGCGCAAGGAAGGTTTCACCGTCGAAGAAAACAGCGGCGGCATGCCCACCGCGTTTTGCGCAACCTTCAGTAATGGCCAGGGACCGGTGCTGGCAACCTACGCCGAATACGATGCGGTCCCCGGTAACTGCCAGGCTGCCACCACCCGCAAGATGCCCCGCGAAGGTTTGTCGCGATTCGCTCCTGGCCACACCGACCCGCATTCTGCGCTCGGCATCAGTGCGTTGGGCGGGGTGCTCGCGGCGAAGGCGGCGATGCTTGAGTTCGGCATCGAGGGCACCATTCGTTTCTTTGGTGAGCCGGCGGAAAAGCTCCGTGCGTCCAAACCCGTACACGCGGCCAAGGGTTACTACGACAACTTGGATGCGGCGATCAGCTTTCACCCCACCTACATGTTGCCGCTGAACAACACCACCACCTGGGATACCCATTGCGGCATTGCTTACGCCTACATCTACAGCTTCACCTGCGAAGACCCGGAACACTGGATTGCCGCCGACCGCTATAGTCCGATCCCGCAGAATCACCTGGCTGCGCGGGCACCGGGCGCCAACGATGCGCTGATGCACTTCTACAACCTCAACGAAAGCCTGCGCCGTTCGACCCTGCCGTTCACCGGTTTGTGGAGTTACAACGAGGCCATCCTGACGGCCGGGCAGGCCACCGCAGACAACCTGCCACCGCACCTGTCACAGATCCAGTACCTGCTGCGTTGCGACTCGATCGAGCAGGCCGAAACCATTTCCCAGGTGATGGATAACAACGCCGCCGCTGCAGCGATGGCCACCGGTTGCCAGTGGAAAAAGACCTGGGTCTGCAAGTCCCGTGGGGGGCTGCCCAACCACGTGCTGGCGCGTGCGACGTACAGCAACCTGGCCGCCGTCGGCGCACCGCATTGGGGCGCCGAGGCCTGTGACATTGCCCGCCAGATCCAGAGCAATCTCGGCCTGGAACCGATGGCGGAGCCCTTCCTGCCAGCCACTGAACAACTGATCGACCCGCAGGAATGCGAACGGCAGATGCGCCTGCAAATGCCGGCATGGCAGAAGTACCTGACCTCCGACGACTACCCCGAATACACCTGGCATTGCCCGACCGTGCGTCTGCTGGTGGCCCGCCCGATGCTCAGCGCTCCCGCCGGCCACGTGTACCCGGATTGGGTCTCCAATGCCCTGGGCGGCATACCGCAGACCATCGACCCGATGATCGAGGTGGCGGCGAAAACCATTGCCAACACCTTGCTCGACCTGTTCTGCAACGAAGACCTGCTGAAGGCTGCCACGGACGAGTTCAACCAGCGCACCGGCGGCGGCATCGGTGGCGAGCACTGGCAGGCGCCGCTATTGCCGGCCGACTTTCAAGCCCCTCATCGCTTCCGCTGGCCGGAGTACATACGCACCGTACGTGGTGAAGAGTGGTGGATCCCGGCGCGCGACGACGAATAGTCGTGGCGTTGCCCGGCCTGCCTGAACAATCAGAATTCGAGGATCCAGACGTGCAAGCACTCACCCACGTGAATATCCCCCAGTCACACACGGACACCGCAGTCGTTGCCATCGATGACCTGCACAAGAGCTATGCCGATCACCACGTGCTCAAGGGCATTTCGATGCGCGCCAAAGAGGGCGAGGTGGTCTCGTTGATCGGTTCCAGTGGTTCGGGCAAAAGTACCTTGCTGCGTTGCATCAACCTGCTGGAAATCCCCTGCAGCGGCAGCCTGAGAATCAACGGCGAGGAAGTGCGTTTGAAGTCAGGGCGTGGTGGCGTCGCGCAGATCGCCGATCCGCGTCAGGTCGAGCGTCTGCGCACGCGCTTGAGCATGGTGTTCCAGAGTTTCAACCTGTGGCCCCACCGCACCGTGCTGGAAAACGTTATCGAAGCGCCGGTGTACGTACTTGGCGAGGACCGCAAGGAAGCCACGGCGCATGCCGAGCACTTGCTGGAAAAAGTCGGCCTGATCGACAAGCGAAACGTGTATCCCTCGTTTCTGTCCGGTGGCCAGCAACAGCGCGTAGCGATTGCCCGGGCCCTGGCCATGCGCCCGCAAGTGATGCTGTTCGATGAGCCGACCTCGGCCCTGGACCCTGAGCTGGTGGGCGAAGTGTTGCGGGTGATTCAGGGCATCGCCGAAGAGGGGCGGACGATGATTCTGGTCACCCACGAAATGGCCTTCGCCCGCGATGTGTCGAGCAAGGTCATCTACCTGCATCAAGGCCGGATCGAAGAAGAAGGTACGCCGCAGCAGGTATTGCTCGATCCACGCAGTGAGCGTTGCCGTCAATTCGTGATGGCCCAGGACAATCGCGGATAACCCGCACTGATGTTTTCACCTCGATAACTACAACCTGAAAAGAGGCATCAAGACATGAAGAGAACTCTGTTGATCACCCTGCAAGCCTGCCTGCTGGCCGGCATCGCCAGCACCTCGTTCGCTGCTGACAAACTGGTGTTTGGTATCGCCCTGGAACCTTACCCGCCGTTCTCCTTCAAGAGCGGCAAGGGCGAGTGGAGTGGCTTTGAACCGGAGATGATCACCGCAGTCTGCGAGCGCATGAAGGCCGATTGCAGCCTTAACGAAATGTCCTGGGACGGCCTGATTCCGGCCCTGAAGTCGCAACAGGTTGACGTGGTGCTCAACTCGTTGTCGATCACTCCCGAGCGTCAGCAAGTGATCGATTTCACCCAGCCGTACTTCTTCACCCGCGCACTGTGGATCGGTGATCGCAGCATGGAGCTCGAGCCGACCCCGGCCGGCCTCAAGGGCAAGATCATTGGTGTGCAGGGTTCGACCACCCACGCCGCGTTCGTCAAAAAGTACTACGGCGAAACCTCCACCATCCGTTATTACAACGACCAGGACGACATCCTCGCGGACCTGCGCAGTGGTCGCGTCGACATCATGTTGGCCGACCAATTGGTGGTTGAGCCGCTGCTGGACAACCCCGACAACTCAATGCTCGCCAGCAAGGGCGTGGCTCCGCTTGACCCGCTGTTTGGCGATGGTGTGGGCGCGGGTGTGCGCAAAGGCAACGATGCCCTGCGCGAGCGTTTGAACGTGGCGCTGCAATCGCTGCGTGCCGACGGCAGCTACGAAAAGATCCGTGAGCGCTACTTCAAGTCTGATATCTCGGCCCTTGAGTAATCAGCTTCTTCCGGCAAACCCAACGCAGGTGTGCTCATGACACTTTCTGATATTTCCCGGCTGTTCTTCAGCGATGGCTGGCTCCAGGCCTTGGCCCAGGGGATGGTCAAGACCCTGGGGATTTCCCTGGGGGCCTTTGTCCTGGGGCTGGCCATCGGCCTGGTCGTGGCCATGGTCAAGCTCAAGGGGCCGCGCTGGATGGTCGTTTGCGCCAATTGCTACACCACGCTCTACCGCGCGGTGCCGGAATTGCTGCTGATCCTGCTGCTCTACTACGCCGGTGCCGATCTGATCAACCTGACGCTGGCCGCATTCGGCCAGCCGAGCGTCGAGATCAACGGGTTCATGGCTGCCGTGGTGGTGCTGGGCATTGTGCAGGGTGCCTATTCGGGGGAAATCATTCGCGGTTCGATCGAGTCCATCCCCCACGGTCAGATTGAAGCGGCGCGCGCCTACGGAATCTCCCGCAGTTTGCTGGTGAGGAGGGTGATCCTGCCGTGCATGCTACCCTTCGCGATCGCCGGGTTATCCAACTTGTGGCTGGTGCTGGTCAAGGAAAGCGCCTTGATCAGCGTCGTGGGTTACAGCGAATTGCTGACAGCGGGTCGCCAGGCGGCGGCATCGACCAAGCACTATTTGCTGTTTTACCTCGCCGTGGCAGCGTTCTATTACTTGATCACGCTGGTTTCCAGCTCGGTCTTCCGGCGGGTCGAAGTGCGCTTCGAACGCTGGATGCCACGGCACGCATAAGGGGAGGGCGAGCATGGACTTTCATTGGTTGGGCAATTTTTACCAGGAGCTGGTCAAGGGCGCCGGACTGACCCTGCAGCTGTTGCTGATCTCGGGGGTTATCGGCTTTTTCATGGCGGTGCTCGTGGCGCTGGGGCGCTTGTCGAAGAACCGCTTGCTGTCCAACGGCCTGCGCTTTTACACCAGCGTGCTGCGGGGGACGCCACTGCTGGTGCAGATTTACGTGTTGTACTACGGCGTGGGCAGTGTTTTTGCGACCTTCCCGCTGATTCGCGGCAGCATGTTCTGGCCGTACTTGCGAGAAGGCTTCTGGTACGTGGCGTTCGCGCTGACCTTGAGCGTTTCCGCGTACGTCGGTGAAGTGTTGCGCGGTGGCTTGCGCGCTGTACCGCGTGGCGAACTGGAAGCCGCGCGGGCCTATGGCATGCGCCCCTGGCTGGTGTTGCGCCGGGTGTGGATGCCGCGCGCCTTGCAGATGCTGCGCCCGACATTGGCCGGGGAAAGCGTGATGCTGCTCAAGGCCACGGCGCTGGCCTCGACCGTGGCGGTTACCGACTTGCTGGGCGCGGCAAACCTGGTACGTTCGCAAACATTACGTGTCTATGAGCCGCTGCTGGTGGTGGCGGTGATCTACATCATCCTGGCGATTGTCATTGAGCAAGGTTTTGCCCGGATAGGCAAAACGCCGCAACGTCAGGCCTGACTTCAAGGTCGATGGACACATCGGCCCAAGGGCTCATAAGGAGTGTCATATGAAATATTCGTCCATGGTCAAACGCATCAGTGGCGAAACCGTCACCGCCTGGGACATTCACTACGCAGCCTGTGATGCACAGGCTCGCGGTGAAGATGCGATCGTGTTGAGCATCGGCGATCCGGATTTCGCCACTGCCGATGAAATATGCGCGGCAGCGGTTCAGGCAATCAATGAGGGCGACACCCATTACACCCACGTGATCGGTCGCCCGGCCCTGCGCGAAGCGATTGCCGCCAAGCAGTCGGCGTTGCTCGGCCAGCCGGTGTCCGCCGACAACGTGGCGCTGGTGGCCGGCGCACAGAACGGTTTGTATGCCACGGCCATGTGCCTGTTCGAACAAGGCGATGAAGTGCTGGTGCCGGAACCCATGTACCTGACGTACGCGGCGAGCATCCAGGCTTCAGGTGCATGCCTGGTGCCGATTGCCCAGCCGGCCGAAGAAGACTTCCGCCTGACCCTGGCCGCGCTGGAAGCGGTGGTGACCGACAAGACCCGTGGCATCGCCTTGGCCACGCCGAACAATCCCACCGGCAACGTCTACACCCGCGAGGAGCTGGAGGCCGTTGCGCTGATTGCTCAACGCCATAACCTGTGGGTCATCAGCGACGAGGTTTACGGTCAGCTGACCTATGACCGTCCGCACCAGAGTGTGGCCACCCTTGAGGGCATGGCCGAGCGCACCGTGGTGCTTAACAGTCTGTCCAAATCCCATGCCATGACCGGCTGGCGGGTAGGCTGGGTGGTGGGACCGCAAGAGCTGATCGGCCACCTCGATAACCTGTTGCTGTGCATGCTCTACGGCTTGCCGGGGTTCATTCAGGCCGCCGCGCTCAAGGCACTGGAGCTGGATGAGCAAGTGGTCGGGGAAGGGCGGGCTCTTTACCGTCGGCGCCGAGACCTGGTGGTCGAAGGATTGCGCCACGTGCCGCTGCTCAAGTGCAAGGTGCCTGAGGCGGGCATGTTCATGCTGGTGGATGTGCGGGAGACGGGCTTGTCGAGCACGGACTTTGCCTGGCAACTGTTCCGTGAAACCGGTGTTGCCGTACTCGATGCCAGCGCTTTTGGCGCCAGTACCACGGGCTTCGTACGCATCTCGTTCACGGTCTCCGACGCAGCGCTCAGTGATGCGTGCGGCCGAATCGCAGGTTTCATCGAGCGCCTTCGCGGACAATGACGTTTCTGCGGCCAACGGGCGTAGGGGCCTGCCCCTGTCTGCCTTGGCAGCCATTCGAAATCCGATGCGACAACTTCAATACGGCGGCACAGGATTTCCTGTCGCCGTAGCGTACTTTTCTCGAGGCATAAAAAAACGGCTTACCTTGCGGTAAGCCGTTTTTAGTACTTGGTGGCTACACAGGGACTTGAACCCCGGACCCCAGCATTATGAATGCTATGCTCTAACCAACTGAGCTATGTAGCCAAGTGGCGCGCATTATTCACCGGTAACGGGGATGCGTCAAGCATAAATCTAAAATATTTCTCTGCGCTTTCAACCGTTTATCAAAATCTATCCTTTGAGCAGGGGTGAAGGGCAGCGCTGGAACCAGCGACTGGCCTGTTCGTACGCGTGCGCCAGTTGCAGGACGGCGAAGTCGGCCTGGTGCCGGCCGATGATTTGCAGGCCCATGGGCAGGCCGCTGGCGTTGAAGCCGACCTGGACGTTGGCCACCGGGCAGCCGGACAAGGTGCCGGGAATCACCACCTCCATCCAGCGGTGATAAGTGTCCATGGTCACGCCTTCGATGGCGGCGGGCCACGGTTGGGTTTTATCGAACGGGAACACCTGGGCGCTGGGCAGCAGCAGGTAGTCGTATTTTTCGAACAGCCTGGAGATCGCCCGATACCAGTCGCTGCGCGTCACCGAGGCGGCAAACACGTCGGTGGCCGAGAGTTTCAGGCCGTTTTCCACTTCCCAGCAGGCCTCCGGTTTCAACAGCGCACGTTTTTGCGGGTCGGCATAAGTCGCACCCAACGAACCGGCGACCATCCAGTGACGCAACGTCCGCCAACTGCTCCACAGCTTCTCTGGCGCGAATTCGGACTGAACCGGTTCAATGTGGCAACCCAGGCTTTCGAAGTCGACAAAGGCCTTCTCGCACAGCGAGAGGATGCCTTGCTCCATCGGCAGGTAGCCGTTGAAGTCGCCGAGCCAGCCCAGACGCGTGCCTTTGAAGTCTCGATCCAGCGGTGCCGCAAAGACGCTGCCGGGCTGGGCAATGGACAGTGGCGCCCGCGCATCGGCCCCGGCCTGCACCGACAACAGCAACGCCGCATCGCGCACGCTGCGAGCCATGGGGCCTTCGTAGCCGAGTTGGTCGATAAACAGGTCGGCACTGTCATCGAAGGGCACGCGGCCCTGGGACGGACGGAACCCGAAGATGTTGTTGAAGGCCGCCGGGTTGCGCAGTGAGCCCATCATGTCGCTGCCGTCGGCCACCGGCACCAGGTGCATGGCCAGCGCCGCCGCCGCGCCACCGCTGCTTCCGCCTGCGGTCTTGCTCGGGTCGTAGGCACAACCGGTCGCGCCGAACAGCGGGTTATAGCTTTGCGAGCCGAGGCCGAATTCCGGGGTGTTGCTCTTGCCGATGATGATCGCGCCGGCGGCCTTGATCCGCTCGACCATGATGCCGTCGCGCTCGGGGATGAAGTCCTTGTACAGCGGCGAACCCAGGGTGGTGCGGATGCCACGGGTCAGGGACAAGTCCTTGATGGCGTGGGGCAGGCCGTGCATCCAGCCACGGTATTGGCCTTTCGCCAGTTCGGCATCGCGGATATCGGCCCGGGCCAGCAGGTCTTCTGGCGCTTGCAGGCTCACCAGCGCATTGACCTGCGGGTTGAAGCGTTCGATGTGGGCAAGATAAGTCTGCATCACTTCCCGGCAGGAAACCTGGCGCAGGCGGATGCGTTCGGCGAGCTCGTGGGCCTGCAACAGGACCAGTTCGCTGATGTTATTAGAGTTCATTGCAAGCGGCCTTTCAGACGGCTGGAAAAACGCCCCGCCATCGCGTCGGGGCGGTAGAGATCAACGCATCAGGTTGGTCCAGAGACGGTCGGCCAGGCGGATCGCGCCTTCGCCGCAAGTCTTGCTGAACACCACGTTGGTGCCTTCGGGAATGTGCAGTTCCGGCGCGTCCTTGAGGCTCGCATCAAGGAACGGCTCCACACCCTTGATCGGGCTCTGGTGCTTGAGGAAGTTCTGGGTCATCGCCGCGTTTTCAGGCTGGCTGAGGAACGCGATGAAGGCCTTGGCGTTCGCCGGGTTCTTGCTGCCGGTCGGGATGACCATGTTGTCGACCCAGGCCAGCACACCTTCTTTCGGGTACAGGTATTTCAGGCTCGGTTTCATCTCCCGGGCGCGCATCGACGAGCCGCCCCAGAAGGTCGACATGTCGATTTCACCCGAGGCGAGGTTTTCGCGGATCGAGCCGGCCTTTGAGCTATAGGTCTTGACGAAGGGTTTCTGCGCCTTGAGCAGGGTCAGAACCTGCTGCATCTGCTTCGGGTCTTCGCTGCACAGCGGAATGTTCAGGTACAGGCTGGCCATGTCCACCACGTCGCTGACCGAGTCGAACATGTTGATCCGCCCTTGCAGTTCGGCCGGTGGCTCGTAAAGCACCTTGAGGCTGTCGGTGGGGCCCTTGTAGCGCTCGGTGTTGAGCACCACGCTGGTGGTACCCCAGATGAACGGCACGGAGTAGGCGCCTTCCGGGTCCCAGGTGGGTTTTTTCAGGTTGTCGACGACGCTGGCGTAGTAGGGCTGGTTGACCGGGTCGAAACGCTCCAGCAGTTTTTCCTTGATCAGGATCGGCACGAACTGGTGCGACGGGATCGCCACGTCATAACCGGCACCCCCCTGCTTCAATTTGGCCAGCAGGGTTTCGTTGGAATCGTAGGAGTCAACGGTGACTTCGATGCCGGTCTGCTTCTGGAATTTGGCGAGAATCTCCGGCGAAAAGTAACCGCTCCAACTCACCACGTTGAGTTTTTCCGAGGCCTGAACGCTGCCGGCCATGGTCAGCGGTAAAGTCAGGAACAACGAAGTGCCGATGCTTGCAATCAACTTGCTCATGCTATTTCCCCACAGTACGTAGAAGGTTCAGGTTTTCTTTTTGCCCAGCAGATAAGAGAGCGTGACGAACAGCACCGAGACGCCCAGGATCAGGGTCGAGACGGCGTTGACGTCCGGTGTCACGCCCATGCGCAACAGGCCGAAGATGAAGATCGGCAAGGTCGTGGTGCCGGCCTGGGAGACCATCATCGAGATCACGAAGTTATCCAGCGACACGATGAAGGCCAGCATCAGCCCGGAGAAAATCCCCGGCATCAGCAGCGGCAGGGTGACCTTGCGGAAGGTCCGCCACGGGCCGGCATACAGGTCGGCCGAGGCCTGTTCCAGGGACAGGTCCATGTCGTTCAGGCGTGCCCGTATCGGCAGAAAGGCAAACGGAATGCAGAACACGGTGTGCGCGATGATCAGGTTGCCGTAGCCCAGGGACAGGCCGATGGTGGAGAACAGCGCGAGGGTGGCGACGCCGACCACGATTTCCGGCAGCACCAGGGGCAACATGATCGCGCCCATGGACAGTTGCAGGCCCTTGAACTTCGCACCCCGTGAAGTGCCGAGGGCGGCGAGGGTGGCGATGGCCGTGGCGACCATGCTGGCGCAGACCGCGATCAACAGGCTGTTGCCGGCCGCCTGGCGCAGGGCCTGGTTGGCGAAGGCCGCGCGATACCAGTCGAGGCTGAAACCGGTCCACACCGTGGCCGACTGGTTGGCGTTGAACGAGAACACCACCAGCACCACGATCGGCGCGTAGAGGTACAGGTAGAACAGAAAACTGAAACCGCCGAAGCCCGGGAAATCCTGCACACCCAGCGTGTTGCGTTTGAACAGGCTGATCATCACGCACCTCCTTTGGCGATGCGCTGGCGCTCGGCACGCAGGGCATAAACCGTCAGTACCAACATCACCGCCGCCATCAGCACCAGCGACAGGGCCGCGCCGAATGGCCAGTTACGCGCATCGCTGAACTGCCGGAAGATCAGGTTGCCGAGCATCATCCGCGTGCCGCCACCGAGCAGTTCCGGGGCGATCATCGCGCCCAGGCAAGGCACGAAAGTGAGAATGGCGCCGGCGAGAATCCCCGGCCTGGCGATCGGAAACACCACCTTGCGCAAGGTTCGAATGCGTCCGGCGTAGAGGTCCTGAGCCGCTTCGAGCAGGCGGATGTCCATTTTTTCCAGGGTGGCGTAGATCGGCAGTACGACGAAGGGCGCGTAGGTGTAAACCAGCCCCAGCAGCACCGCGCCGTCGGTGTAGAGAAGTTGCAGCGGCTGGTCGATCACTCCGAGGCCCATCAGGCTGTTGTTGATCACCCCGGTATTGCGCAGCAGCAGAATCCACGCATAGGTGCGGATCAACAGGTTGGCCCAGAACGGCACGGTGATCAGAAAGATCAGCAGACCACGACGATGGGGCGGCTGCATGGCCAGCCACACCGCCACCGGAAAACCGATCAGCAAAGTGATGAGGGTGGTCAGCCCGGCGATGCCGATGGAGCGCAGGGCAATGATCAGGTAGGAGTCGGCGAAGGCCAGGCTGTCATCCAGTTGTCGTTCGAACAGCAACGAGGTGTAGGCGTCACTGCTCAATACCTTGTTCACCCCACCGTAGGGGTTGGCCTCCATCAACGAGTAACCGATGACGATCAGGATCGGCACGATCAGGAACAGGCCGATGGCGATCAGCGCCGGGCTGACCCCGAGAAAGCTCTGGAAGGCCCGCCGACGTTCCAGGGTATTGGCAATCGGTAAAGCGTGCATGGCGATTCCTCGTGCTCAATCGTGCAGGACGCTGGCGCTGCCCTGGTCGAACAACAGACCGGCCTGGGTGCCGACGGCGAAGCGTTTGCTCTGGTCGACGCAGTTGGGGGTGCGCACGGTGAGGCGCGAACCGTCGCTCAGGCTGACCTGGTATTGCAGGTCGGTGCCGAGGTAGATCTGCGCTTCGATTCGGCATGGCAAGGCACATTCGGTATTGCCCGGCACCAGATGCAAACGCTCGGGGCGTACGGACAGTGCGACGTTGGCCCCGACTCGAACATCGCTGCACGGCTGTGCAGGCAATGGATGACCGGCGGGGCCGGCGAACCAGGCCAGGCCGTCTTCGATGCGGGTGACCGTGCCTTCGATGAAGTTGGTTTCACCGATGAAATCCGCCACGAAGCGATTGCGCGGGCGTTCGTAGATGTCTTCCGGACGGCCGACCTGCTGCACCTCGCCTTCGGACAACACGGCGATGCGGTCGGACATGGTCAAGGCTTCTTCCTGGTCATGGGTGACAAAGATGAAGGTGATGCCGGTGCGGGCCTGAATGGTTTTCAGCTCTTCGCGCATGGCCTGGCGCAACTTGAGGTCCAGCGCCGAGAGCGGTTCGTCGAGCAGCAAGACTTTGGGGTGCGGCGCCAATGCACGAGCCAGGGCGACACGCTGTTGCTGACCGCCGGAAAGTTGCGCCGGCTTGCGGTTGGCAAAGCGTTCCATCTGCACCAGGGCGAGCATCTCGCGCACCCGTTCGGCCAATTGCGTTTTGTTCAGGACTTTGCCCATCGGGTGGGACTCAAGGCCGAAGGCCAGGTTCTCGGCGATGGTCATATGCGGGAACAACGCGTAATGCTGGAACACCGTGTTGACCGGGCGCTGGAAGGGCGGGCGGTCGGCGATGTTTTCGCCGTAGAGCAGAATCTCGCCTTCGGTAGGGAATTCGAACCCGGCGATCATCCGCAGGAGCGTGGTTTTGCCGCAGCCCGATGGGCCGAGAAGGGTGAAGAACTCGTTGTCGCGAATGTCCAGGTCGATGCTTTTGAGCGCCACCGGGCCAGTCTTTGGATCACCGTAGACTTTGCGCACTGAGCGGATGGACACCGCCAGCGTTTGCAGCGAATGCAGGGCATTCATGCGTTACCTCCGATTCCCCCATCGCCTGCGCACGTGCTGAAAACAGCTGTGTCGTCGGGCCATGGATATTATTTTTCTGGGCAGGATCGAGATTGCGTTCGGGTGTTGTAACCAGCTGTTTTTTGTTTTGCTGTGGATCGATTATCAGCGAGGGGTTGCGGGGGCGAAACTTCAATTTTAACATAGGGGCTGTTAAAAAATTTAACAGCAGAAGGCGCCCTAATACCATGCCTGACCACCGTTTGCCGCCGCTCAACGCAGTGCGTGCCTTTGATGCCGCGGCCCGGTTGGGCAGCTATGTCGAAGCCTCCAAGGCCCTGCACGTGACCCAGCCGGCCATCGGCCGCCACGTGAAACTGCTGGAAGACTGGCTAGGCATCCAACTGTTCGAGCGCACCTCTCGCGGGGTCAACCTGACGACGGCGGGGGAGAAGTACCACCGCAAGATCACCGCCGCCTTGCAGTTGATCATCGAGGCCGGAAAAGAGGCGCAACCCAAGCACGCCGAACGCTGGCTGCGCATCATGGTGGTGCCGGGGTTTGCCAAGCGCTGGCTGATGCCGCGCATCGAGGCTATGCGGCACCTGCGTCCGGGCTTGAAATTCGCCATCGAACCCAATTCGACCTTCACCGAGGTGGATGGCAAAAGCGCTGACCTGGGCATCGTCTACGGGTTGGACGGCCAATATGCCCACTCGCGCACCAGCCTGATTTGTCCTCGGGTGTTTCCGATCTGTTCCCCCGATTATCTGGCCAGCGTCGAGCCCATCGACAGTCCCGCGGACCTGGTGAAGCACAACCTGATCCACGTCGATGACGGCGAGTGGTGGAACCTGTGGTTCGCCGCCAATGACCTCGACATCCACCTCAATTCGGACATGCTCTACGTCAACAACGACCACGCCTTGTCGGTGGCCGAGAGCGGGCAGGGCATTGCGCTGGCCAACGAAGTGCTGGTGCGCGAAGAGCTCCATAGCGGCAAGCTGGTGCGGGTGGTGGACGCGCAAGTGAAGCTGGAAAGCTATCGGGTGCTGACGCCGTCCGCCGAACTCTCGGCGGACGTGGCGTGGTTTATCGACTGGCTAAAGAGCGAACTGGAGCAGGACTTCCCGGAGGCGGTGATCCGCGCCTGAGAAGTCCTGGCGGATTCAACTCAAGCGGAAACGCCCGGTGTTGGCGCTGAGGGCCTTGCTGCCGTGGCTCAGGGTGTCCGCTGCCTGGTTCACCGCGCGGGCACCTTCAAGAAGGCGCACCGCCGCTTGATCGACCTGCTGGATATTGCCGCTGACCTCGTCGGCGGTACTGGCCTGTTCTTCAACCGCCGTGGCGATTTGCGCCAGGGTATCGGTGACGCTCTGCACCGCACTGGCGATTTCACCGAGCCGTTCACCGAGGCCGGTGACCGCTTGTGCATCGCTCTCTGCCTGACTGCAGGCGGCTTGCATCAGGCTGACGGCCTCATTCACGGTGCTGCGCAGGCTGTCGACCGTGCCGGCAATCTGCGCGGTCGACGATTGCGTGCGTTGCGACAGGCTGCGCACTTCATCGGCTACCACCGCGAAGCCACGCCCTTGCTCGCCCGCCCGAGCCGCCTCGATGGCGGCATTGAGCGCCAGCAGGTTGGTCTGCTCGGCGACGCCGCGAATGGTGTCGACCACCAGTTGAATCTGCTGCCCCTGCTCGCTGACCCGGCCCAGCGCCGCAGCGGTCTCGTTCAGGCGTTGATTGAGTTGCTGGATGCTCGCGGTGGTGCGCAGGCTGTCACGGCTGCTGTCGGCGGCAATGCGTCGGGTGTGCTGGGCACTGCCGGACGCCTGTTCGCAACTGTGGGCCACCCCTTGTGAGGTGGCGGCCAGTTGTGTCGCCGCAGCGGCAATCTGGCTGATCTGCAACTGCTGGGCTTCGACTTCGCCCAGGGCATCGCTGGAGTGATGGTTGAGGGTTTGCACCGCGTTGCTCAGTTGCAGGGTTTCGTGATCCACCCCTTGCAGGCTGCTGCGCAGTTGCACCACGGCGACGTTCAGCGCGGTGCTGATGACCGCCAGTTCGTCCCGGCCCTGAACCGGCACTTGCAGACTCAGATTGCCATCGCGCAAGGCCTCGGCCAGCACCGTGATGCCGCTGGCGCTGCGGCGGATCGAGGCCTGCAAACAGATGAACAGATACAGTGCCGCCAACAGCAGGCAGCCCAACACGGCGGCCACCATAACGAACTGGCGGATCGCCGAGTCGTGGTAGTAATCCAGGCGCTGATCCAGCGACACCAGCGACTGCTGGCGCAACGAAGCGAGGTCGGAGAGCAGGGCATCGAGACTGCGTTCGAAATCCTCCGGCTTGAGGTTGATGCTGCCGCCGAACACGCCGTCATCCAGCACCTTCAGGCCCGCATCGAGGCGCTTGAGGCTGTCGTGGTACTGCCCGGCCCAGGTTTGCAGGGCGCTGGGCAAGCGCGCTTCGAGCAGGCCTGCGGTCTTCACCAGCTGCTCGCGCGCATCGCCGATGCGACTGCGCAAATCGCGCAGTTGCAAGCGGCTTTGCAGGGTGAACTGCCCGGACACCACCGAGGCCTGGCCTACCGCCGCCAGACGACCGACCCGTTCGATCAGGTCTGGCGCATGCTGGGTGGAGATCTGCGTCAGCAAGTAGGTTTCCAGCCACGGTGCCAGCGTCAGGCGATTGTCCATGGCGATCTGCTCGCGCAAGGCTTGCAGGGCGCTCAAGGCGTTGGTGAAGCGATCATAACCATCCGGCCACCAGCCGACATTGCTCAGGCTTTTTGAGTCGAGGCCATCGAGGGCGGTTTGCAGGGCCTGGTAACGCGACAGGGTTTCGCCCTCGGCGTTTTCTTTTTGCAGGGCATTGCCCAGCTCGGCAGTGGCTTGGCTGACGGCGGGCTGAACGGCATCGAAGGCGGCCATCGCGGCGAGGGTGGCCGGCGTTGGCTGGCGATTGGTTTCCGTGGCGCGCCACCGGGCGGCGCGATCACGCTGGGCGGCGAGCAGGTCATCCAGCGCATCGAGCGCAAGCAGTTGCCGCACCCCGGCGCGTTCGCCTGAGATCAGGTTGAGTTTGTCGCGATAGTCCTGGCCGATCATCCACAGGCTACCGGCCAGCGGCAGGATAAATAGCAGAAACAACAGCTGGAATTTACGTGCGAAGCCAAAACGCCCCAGCAGCCCGATCCCCGGTGATAAAAAAGCCTGCATGCCCCAAGACTCCTCTGGACACCACGCACTATTGGCGTGCGTCGGAGGTTGTGGACTCCGACTCGTGCCCTCTAAAAAGGCCTCGAAAGTTCACCCTTGTCCGCTCTGTAGGCCGACTCTGTAGCGAAACTTCCCATTGTCGGTCTCCTTTGTAAGGAGGCCGCGTTCAAGCAGACAAGGAAGGCAAGATTCAGACCATGGCTTTGCGCCATCAAGGAGGTGGAAATGAAAAATCGAAGTCGTTAGCAGGCTAAGGGGATGGCGTTGCTGCACTGAAAAATGGCACATTGACGCACCTGCACGTTTGTACCTCCTGTTGTCTGGAAATTCCCATGGCTATCAGCAACGCCCAGTCCGGCTCAGTGCCGGCGTCCGCAACGCCCCAAAGCAGTCCCCTGGTGATGCGCATCATCGGCGCCGTAGCGCTGGCGCACTTGATCAACGACCTGATCCAGTCGGTGCTGCCGTCGATCTATCCGATGCTCAAGGCCAACTATGGCCTGACCTTCACCCAGGTCGGCCTGATCACCCTGACATTCCAGTTGACGGCCTCGCTGCTGCAGCCATGGGTCGGTTACTACACCGACCGCCATCCCAAGCCGTGGTTGTTGCCGGCGGGGACGGTCTGCACCCTGGTAGGCATTCTGATGATGTCGGTGGTTGCCAGTTTCCCGTTAATCCTGTTGGCGGCGGGGCTGATCGGCATCGGTTCTTCCACCTTCCACCCGGAAGCGTCCCGCGTGGCGCGCCTGGCTTCGGGCGGACGCTTCGGGCTGGCGCAATCGACCTTCCAGGTCGGCGGTAATGCAGGCTCTGCGTTCGGCCCGTTGCTGGCGGCGGCGATCATCATTCCCTACGGTCAAGGGCACGTAGCCTGGTTCGGCCTGTTCGCGGTGTTTGCGCTGTTCGTGCTCTACCGGATCAGCCGCTGGTACGCCAACCACTTGAACCTGTTCAAGCTCAAGCAGGGCCAGGCTGCGACTCACGGCCTGTCCAAGGGCCGAGTCACCAGTGCGCTGGTGGTACTCGGGTTGCTGGTGTTCTCCAAGTATTTCTACATGTCGAGCCTCACCAGCTACTTCACCTTTTACCTGATCGAGAAGTTCGACCTGTCGGTGGCCAGTTCGCAGTTGCACCTGTTCCTGTTTCTCGGCGCGGTCGCGGCGGGGACATTCTTCGGCGGGCCGATCGGCGACAAGATCGGGCGCAAGGCGGTGATCTGGTTCTCGATCCTCGGTGTTGCACCCTTCACATTGCTGCTGCCCCATGTCGACCTGTTCTGGACCAGCATCCTCAGCGTTGTCATCGGCTTCATCCTCGCCTCGGCGTTCTCGGCCATCGTGGTGTATGCCCAGGAATTGGTGCCGGGCAATGTCGGGATGATCGCCGGGGTGTTCTTCGGTTTGATGTTCGGTTTTGGCGGGATTGGCGCGGCGTTGCTCGGGCATCTGGCGGACATTCACGGCATCGAGTACGTGTATTACCTGTGTTCCTTCCTGCCGTTGTTCGGGGTGTTGGCGATCTTCCTGCCCCGTACCAAAAAGGCATAGAGCTAAAAGAACGCAGCCTTCGGCAGCTCCTACGCCGATCATCTGTAGGAGCTGCCGAAGGCTGCGATCTTTTGAAATTCTCACAAAAAAGCCGCGTATCAAACGCGGCTTTTTCTTGTGCGTATGGCTTACACGTTGAAGCCGTACCTACCAATAATTAGCCATGGACATCCACCTAACTACCTGATTTTCAATGTTAATATGGAAGGGCGCGATGTCTATGGTTTGAATGGGTTTTAGATTGGATTTGAGCTAGGCATGTCCATAGCACATTGTGCCTGAATGCGCTGTCCGCTGTCCGCTGTCCGCTGTCCGCTGTCCGTTCGAAGTCGCTCTTACGTGTGCCGATTTCTACGAATGTTCGCCTCATCCGCGATTAAATGGTGAGTCCTTACTGGGGAGTATGCCAAACACCTTCCGGATCTATTTGGTAAACGAGCCATAAAAGGGTGCCCTATACCCAAAAAAGTCGCACCGAGAAATCCTGAGTCGGGCTACATCCCGATGCTCCATGCCACAAACAGGTGTACGCGTTTTAGTGCAGCACAACTGATCCAGTTTTTTTATACCCATGGTAAGCGGTCATTTGTCCACGCTATACTACCCTATAATATTCGGTAGAGAATTCGCATGATTCAGATCACTCCTTATCTTGACGGAATAAAGCTTGGTGAATATCAAGACAAGCTAGTTCATCTTTACCAAATCGATTCGCATCTTAATCAAAGTGTTCCAGACTCCATACGAAATTCTGTCGAGTGGCTTTTGAGGCAGGTTAATTGCTATTACAGCAACCGTATTGAGGGGAATCCAACTCATCCAAAAGAGTTGCTTAGAGCGCAAAATCCTCAAACTGGAATTAGTAGCAATATTACAGCTACTAGGTCTCGTGCAGTGCAAGAAATGCTTGCCCACCTAGAAGTGCAATTGAGACTGGAACATCGAAAAACTGCGGCGGCTGATATTTCGAGTCAAGACTTTATCAAAGGGTTGCACAGGTCTTTCTATCAAGGCCTGCCTGTAGACCAGTTGCATGTGAAAAATCAAGCTGATCACGATGTGCTTGACGTTGATGGCAAACCGCTTCTTATCGTACCTGGTGAGTACAGAATTCACCCTGTGATTGTGGGTAGCCATGAACCGCCGCCGGCGTCTGAGCTTAACTCTTACATGAATTGGTTACAGAAAAGCTTTGCTTTAGATAAGATATATGGAACTAATCGAGTCATTGCCGCTGCAGCCTTGCATCACCGGCTTGCATGGATTCACCCATTCCTTGATGGTAACGGACGCGTGATTAGGCTGCTGACCGACTGCTATATGCGCCATTCAGGATTCGGAGGTTATGGACTTTGGTCCATTACTCGTGGCTTCGGAAGAGATACTAGTGCTTATTACGAAGCACTTGCTCAGGCTGATAAACCACGTCAAGGATTGACTGATGGGCGCGGGGTTCTTTCAGATGCTGGGCTAGCCCACTTTACAAAATTTTTTATTGATACTGCATTGGATCAAATTTCATATTTTTCTGAGCTTTTGGAGCCCAAAAAGCTTAACTTGCGTATAGATATCTATTTTCAGATGCGCGAAAAAGGTGCGCTTCCCGGGGCTCCAGGAGAAGAACTTCCTCTTCTTAAATTAGCAGCGAGAGATATTTATAAGCATCTTCTGGATCGAGGGCCGCAGAGTAAATCAAGCATCTGTGCCTACCTCGGAAAGTCGGAGCAGTCCCTACGGGCGACTTTGAAGCAGTTGGAGGTTGAAAGACTGATAAAGCTTAATGATAAGGGTCACTACAAGGCCTTCATTTCACCAAATATAATTGAATATTTGTTTCCGAAGTTATGGTAGTAATAACCTGCGGCAACGTGAAGGGTTTATGGCGTTTGTTTTTCAGGCGTCAGATTTCTGTAAGCGATAACGAGAGTATTTTTTCGAGGGGGCGAGAATCTACGCATCGTAGATATAGTATTGCATATTCGATAGAGTCTGGAGTGCTGCGCGGTTAAAGCATATATTATGCGCGGCTCACTGCCAGGCTTGCTTTGAAGCGCTTCAGATGATCCCCGGAAACCGTCCACTTTCGACCCAGGCTGTGTGAAAACGCCTGCGATTGTCTAATCTTCTGATCGTCTAGATCGTGGCGGGGACGATCATGAAGCGATTCATTGAAGGTGAAGCTCGGACGCAAGTCACGTTGCTGCCGGAGTGCCTGGACGATTATGTTACTGAGGAAAATCCAGTGCGAGTGGTCGACGTTTTCGTCGATGAACTCGACCTGGGTGCACTTGAGTTTGAAGGTGTTGATCCTGCTGCAAAGGGCCGTCCGACCTACCATCCAGCGGTCTTGCTGAAGATCTATATCTACGTCTATCTTTATCGGATTCAGTCCAGTCGCCGGCTTGAACGTGAGGCCGAGCGCAACGTCGAGTTGATGTGGCTGACGGGCCGTTTGGCTCCTGACTTCAAAACCATCTCCGACTTTCGCAAGGACAACGGCAAAGCCATTCGCAGCGTCTGCCGGCAATTCGTAGTGCTTTGTCGCAACCTTAATCTCTTCTCTCAATCGATCATCGCCATCGACGGCAGCAAATTCAAAGCCGTCAACAACCGCGACCGTAACTTCACCCAGGGCAAAGTGAAGGCGCGCAGCAACAGATCGAGCAGAGCATTGACCGTTATCTAGCGGCGATGGATTCGGCGGATCGGGCAACGCCCGAAGTAGTCGAAGCCAAGGCTGAGCGCCTGAAAGACAAAATCGAAACATTGAAAAAACAGATGCAGAAACTCAAGGAAATCGAGGCGCAGCTTCACGATAGTCCAGACCAACAAATCTCTCTTACCGATCCAGATGCACGCTCAATGGCCACGAGTGGCCGAGGCACCGGAACGGTTGGCTATAACGTACAAACAGCCGTTGACGACAAGCACCATCTGATCATTGCCCATGAGGTGACCTACGTTGGCAATGACCGGACGCAGCTCAGCAATATGGCGAACCAGGCGCGTGAAGAGGTTGGCGCTGAGTCGCTGACGGTGGTGGCCGACCGAGGCTATTACAAGGGGTTGGAAATCCTTGCCTGCGAGCAGGCAGGCATCACCACCTTCGTACCGAAACCCCTGACATCAGGCAGCAAAGCCGAAGGCCGATTTGGTAAGCAGGACTTCATCTACGTTGCTGCATCGGACGCGTATCGATGCCCAGCGGGACAGTTGCTGACCCGGCGGCATTCTTCAGTGGAAGACGGCATGTTATTGCATTGTTACTACTTCTCGGGGTGCCAATCCTGCTCAATGCACAAGCAATGTACGACCGGTAAGGAGCGCCGGGTAAAGCGCTGGGAACATGAAATCGCCGTCGATGCGATGCAGGCTCGGCTGGAACATGATCCAACGATGATGAGGCGTCGCCGACAGACCGTTGAACATCCTTTTGGAACGCTCAAATAATGGATGGGAAGTACCCACTTCCTGACCAAAACCCTACCAAGGGTAAGCACCGAAATGAGCCTTCACGTGCTCGCCTACAACCTCAAACGAATGATGAGCATCTTCGGCATCGCAGGGTTGCTTGAAGCGATCAGGGCGTGAATCCGGTCGCTGGATCGTCCGTGTGCAACTGTTTGGGCCGCTCGCGCGGCCCAAACAGCATTTACGAACGCCTATGTAGCTGACTAGGGCAATTCGCGCTCCCATCTGCTGGTTTCGCAGGCAACGCCCGTAGCTCTCAGCTTTCGACGTATTTAGTGCGTTTTCACACAGCCTGGACCCATAGCTGCCGGCCATGACGTTCTATGCGGCTATGATCATAAGGACAGTCCCTATTGGCTAGCAGGCATGGCACACGAATTTGATTACATTCATACCTTGGAGGCTCGCAGCGATTCCACGCTGGAGATCCTTGAGAGCGTTTTGCAGCTGGATACCGAACAGATGCATCGAACTATTTGGGGCTCCTATTTGGCGTTACGTGCTGAACTCGATGCAAAGGGAATCGACTACAAAGACCTGAAGAATGCACTCATTCCGTTGACTAGAAAAAAGATAGAAACGGCTTTTCTTTTCGACTGGACAAAATTCAGCAGTGACTTCTATGGCCACGAGGTCATGGACATGCTTTTGCCCAAACTTGATCGAGGCGGTGCTCGGAGCCTCCTGTATGGAGACTGGATAGGAGCAACAGGTTCGTTTGCTCGCGTATACGAGAAGTGCTATGGCGAAACGGACTTGGAGGCTCGGTTTCCGAACGCTTGGCTCAGGGATACTGTGGCTCTCTACTATGTAAACAATTTGACGCCTACGAGCAAGCAGGCACTCGTGCAGTCCTTTTCAAATCATCCCGCGTACATGGGGGCCTTGGATCTAACCTATACAACGCTCATGAAAGCAATGATTTCCACGATGTTGATAAGAGCTTTCGTTCAGCATAAGAACATCATCATCGATACCCATGACGATGGCCTCGGCACACACCACAACGAAGGCTATTTACCTTGGGACTTCAAAGCGTTCGGATTCACAGTGAAGAGCATAGAAAGCTCGCTATACCGTATGTTTCTGTCCTACAAAATCGAGCGACCCGTTTTACAGCATGAACATGACGTGGCAATGTCTCTAAACTCGATAACGCCTTATCCCGCACACATCAAAAACTGCATACTGGATATAGACGAGAAAAAGTTGACTTACCTTCGCGATCAACACGCACCCGCCCTAATACATGCTGGATTAGCCGAAATTACAGCCGATGAACTGGCCATAAAGGTCAATAAAAAGCTTCGTGCTGGCTATATTTACAGCATGGGGCGCTCCAAAGAGGATGGCACGTTGAAGTTCAATGTCGTCGTTGAAGAAGTCGGTCGGTCACGCGTGCTTTGTGGGCTGAAATACTTCCCGTCTGAAGCTCGTGTAACCATCCTCACGCTCTTCTGATGTCATTTTCAGAAGACGACTGCACAGAACGTCAGAAGCCGAATGCACTACGGCGGTGGAGGAGATCTGGATCTCCATCAGGCAACGACGGGCAGATGCCGCCACTTTTCTTTCTGATGTGTCCGGCAGAAAACGGCCGATTCTGTTGAAAAAGTCGACCATAGCTTCCACGGCAGAAAAGTACGCGCTTGAGTTTGAAATCTTCGCTTTGAGCAGAAGACTCCGAGCTCAGATTTCGCGTAGCGGCACGCAAAAAAGGCGTTTTCAGCCGTCAGCAGGCTTGCAGTCTGGAAGATCCGACTTTTTCAACAGAATCGGCCCATTGCTGCCGTTCGCCAATGCCTGTTAATGGCCGGAATGCCCTTATTGTCTATAGTCATCAACCGACACTCACGCCCCGAATGTTCATTTTCGAAGGCTCGTGAAAGACGTCTAGGTAGCTATTTCAGCCTTACGCTGGGCTGAAGAATGGCGATACCCTAAATGTCTCTGGATAGCCTGCTTCGAATTGTCCTTGCATCAAAACCTCGCTCCTGCTGGGGTAGTGGCGAAGTATTTGATCTGCCATATCACGCAACTCAGAATTCAGAGTAATGTCTTGCGAAATTTCTCGCAAAAACAATCCGGCGGCAATCACCGCCCTAGTACGCTCGTGAGGCATCGTCATAAGGTTTTCCTATTTACAAAGTGGTATTGGTATTCAGGAGCTTACAGGCGAGTATCGGTACCCGAAACCGGAATACGACCGACCACCAGGTCACTGGCCGCTGCAGCTTGATCGACGTGGCCGAACGAGATTCCGAAGAGCATCTCATTGATGCTGCGCTGCCGATCGCTGGCGCTACTGAAGGGGGACCCTCTTACTCTGCCTCGCAAGGCCGCCGTCGCTGCTTCGTCTTCTCACTGGACAGGGTGCCCACGTCCCTATAGCGTGAACCGCAATGGCCTTACGCCACACTGGTCGCCGCAACTTCATAAGGATTTGAAACGTGCTCATAGATTCGCTACGCCTGATCAACTTCAAAAAGTTCAAGGATCAGACTTTTGACTTCAACGAAGATGTGAATATTTTCGTGGGTGATAACAACGCAGGCAAAAGCATGATCCTGGAAGCTTTGGAGATCGTGCTCAATTTTCAGCATCGCGGTCGGCCATTCAATAGCGAATTTTCCCCTGATCTATTCAACGCAGAGGCAGTCGCTGCGTTCCGCGCCTCGCCAAAAGTGCCTGCAGATTTACCGATCCTCGTGATCAAGGCGTATATGAAGAACGTGCCCGACTACCGCGGTGCGAACAACAGCCTGAAGAAAGATGCTCAGGGGGGGGCAGATCAAAGCCAGCTTTGATCCAGATTTTACTGATGCCTGCAACGATTACCTAGTATCCGGTGCCGCGATAGCCAGCATCCCAGTGGAATTCTACTAAGTCGAATGGATGGATTTTGCCTGAGATGTTATTAAGCCGATGACCAAGCAATTTAGAGCGCTCTACATTGACCCCACTCGTATTCATCCAACTTTCGGAAAAAATCAGTAAATCTCGAATGTGCTGAGCACCGCACTCAGAAAGGACGAAGAGTACCGTCTGAGCCTGCACTACCGTGAGACCCTCCAATCCTTCAACAATACCGATGAAGTCACCACCGTCAATAAGGATTTGGATTCCGATAACAGGATCACGGAAAAGAAGCTGACCATCGCCGCCAACACCATGCCCGCCGGCGCCAGAATGGTCTGCAACTTGAAGTAAATGCCGTGCCGTTCCACATGAACGGTAAGGATGAGCAGAGCAAGGTGCAAATCAAGCTGGCCCTGTACAACAAGTCAAAAGACATCGACCTGGTAATGATGGAGGAGCCGGAAAATCACCTGTCGCATGTCGAACTGAGCAAGTTGGTGCAGGACATTGGGGACCAGCGAGACGGCAAGCAGCTATTCTGACCACCCACAGTTCTTATGTGCTTAACAAACTGAGCACAGATAAAATCTGCTTGCTGCATGACACATACAAGCGACTGCATCTCCTGGACAAGGGGGTGGTAAAGACGCTGAAGCGGCTGCCAAGCTACGACACGCTGCGTGTTGCGCTCTCCAGGAAGGTGGTATTGGTAGAAGGCCCCTCTGATGAGTTGATTCTCAAAAGGATCTATAAAGACATCCACAATGGGCGTCTGCCAGAGCAGGACGGGATCGATATCATCGTGGTGCGCGGCGTCGGGTTCAAGAGGGTCTATCATTCTTAGCTCAAAACACACTAGATCCCACTAGCGAGGCCGTACGGTGCACTCTATTTGCTTAACCCACCCCTCGTTCAATGCAAGTCATACAAGGATCACTAATTAAATGTCCTCCATCAGGATATGGGCGAGGTAGGAGAGAGGGGGACTCCAGTCATATCAGGGTACGCCGCCGTAATAACGGTCTCCGTAGCCCAGCAGCTTCGAACACATCTGTAATTCATCGAGTGAATCTCCGACTCACCTGCAAACCATTAAATGTCATTAATCGAAAAAATCGAAATGGTAACGATTAGAACATACCATTACGATGCGCCATACTCATCATGGCAGCTAACGACCCTACTCCCAATTTCGAGAAAATTCGAGATTTGTAGGTGCCGATAGTCTTGCAGTTCAGCTTTGCAGTCTCGCTGATCTCCTTATAAGAAAGACCTTTAAGCAATTGCTGAAAAACCATCTGCTCCTGAACAGAGAGCGATGCAATACGTCGAGCCTCACTGACTTCCGCGGCAGCATCCAGGGTAGGATTGAAGGCAATAAATGGAAAATAGGTATATCCATTCATTACAGCTAAAACAGCATCAGTCAGATCACTTAGGCCACCACTTTTGGCGACAAAACCCAAAGCGCCAGCACACATACACCGATTTGCAAAACCTTCGGCCGACAATTCAGTCACTACTAGTACCTTGCGACCTGAGGCTGGGATATTCAGCTGTTCAAGCACTTCCAAGCCACCTAGACCAGGGATCAAGAGGTCCAATATAATCAGATCAGGTAACAATTCATGTGCCATCTCCACCACAGCCAATCCATTTTCCGCCTCTCCTACAACGTCAAATCCTTCCTGATTCAGCATAATCCTAATACCGGCCCGCATGAAGGGATGGTCATCCACAACCAGAACTTTTGGCACGTTCATCTCCGTCCTATCTACAGCATTTACGTCGAACGCTCCTAGCACAGACCGCCTATGAAGGTGCATTCAGCGGTTAAGCCCCCCTTTTAGAAAAGAAAGAAACTGCAAAGGGACTGCCTCAAAAATCACTTGAATTGTGCGAGTACCAACTCAAACAGTCAGGAGGAAACGTCTCTAAAAGTTGTAGGGTTGTTCCTCACGCCATAGGTGAAACGTCTGCCGTATACGTCGGACCAAGCCATTTACTCAACCCAGCAGGGGCGACAGCGCAAATAGCGTCACCAACTGTGCCGTGTTCTTGGCTAGACCAAGGAAGCGCGTCTTCACACAACCGAACTGGCGCTTGACAACCCGAAACGGCTGCTCGACCTTCACCCTTACCTGCGCCTTAGCTTTTCGATCTTGCGTTTGGCTTTGTACAGGATGCGGTGTTTGCCTAGTATTTGGTAGGTGCTGCGCCGGGCGGCAATCTGCCAGATGAACTCGCGAGCTTCATGCTCGGAGTGTTTCTCCACTCCTGTATAGCCGGCATCGGCACAGACCACGTTTCGTCGCTGTGCAGTATCCTATCGATCTGCGTAACATCTGCCATATTGGGCGCCGCGTCCACCAAGCTATCCACCAGGCCCGGCTCGACATCCACACCGATATGGGCTTTCATGCCGAAGTACCATTGATTGCCCTTCTTGGCCTGGTGCATTTATGGGGCGCGCTTGCGGTCCTCGTTCTTGGTCGAAACTCAGCGCATGAATCAGTGTGGCATCGACGATGGTGCCCTGGCGCAACGACAGGGCGCGATCACCCAGGTAGCCCATTGATCACGCCCAGAACCCTGCCGGCACTCGTGCTTTTTCAACATACGACGGAAGTTGAGGATGGTGGTTTCGTCGGGAATGCGCTCCAGGCTCAGCCCAGCAAACTAGCGCAGAATAGTCGTCTCATACAGTGCCTCTTCCATCGTTGGATCGCTGTAGTCGAACTAGTTTTGCATCAGATGGACACTTAGTATCGCTATTAGCGGATAGGGCGGACGGCCACCATCATCCTTCGGGTAGTGCCGCTCGATCAGAGTAATCAAAACCTACCACGGCACCACCCGATCCATCTCGATCAGGAGCAACTCTTTACAGATCTGCTCGCATTTGCCGGCGTACTCGGCGTCGGCAAAAGTCATTTGCTTCATCGAAAACTCGTCGGGTGACGTCTGGGTATTTTGCCAAAATCAGGAAGTCTTCTTCAGAGTTTCCCTAGGGGAATCGCAGAGAAGCACGACGCTGCAATCAGTATTCACCTATTACCCATCCATTGGTCTAAGCAATTTCACCCGCAGCTACATAAAAAGTCTACGTTGATATCCAGCCCTGCTTGACCTCGTCAAGTGAGCTGTCCAACCAAAAATGGGCGAACCTTTGTTCGAAACCTGCCGCGATGATCCGCATTGATCCCATTTGGCTCACCATCAAGCCAAGTCAATTGAGGCGCTCGTCTGCAAGGCACCGCGCTTCGACTCATTACCAGGTCGCTCTGCGCCGAATCGGACCTTGCGGCTGAAGCACGCTTGGGTACAGGATGAGCTCGCTTGCCGTACCTTTGTGCAAATCTCGGCGGACAATAACTTAAACTACTCTGGACAGTGTGCATCATGCGAACCTACAACACTTGGCAATGATCATTACCCAGACCGCTGGGCGAAACGAAAAGCCCCTGTAATTACTAGCCAGCGTCAAATAGGATATCAATCATTCGTGGCTACGATAGCCAGTCTTAAAGCTCGGGTAGGGATGCTTTAATATCGGACGTATGGCGATGTCTTCGCAGCGTCCTTGCGGCGTTAGCGACTAAAATCTCTAGGAATTTTCCTACGGGTTATAGAGAAAAAGGCTATGGGATCTTCGGCGTCATTCACTGAGAATGCAGCGCATTTTGTGTCGGCAGGTCTGTATGGCGGTCACCCGGGAGGACTTTGACTGATAAATTTGTTGTGATGACACCTTGTAAGTACGTCGTCGATATCTGCATACGGAGCAGAAGTATAATGTCAAGAGTTCTGATCGTTGATGACCACCCTTTCATACGTGCTGGGGTGAGGTTGGTTCTGAACCAGGAAGGCTTTGAGGTGGTGGGTGAGGCGGACGATGGTACTTCTGCCGTGCGGATGGCTCGAGAGTTGTTGCCGGATCTTATCATTTTGGACATTTCTATTCCGCGCCTGGATGGTTTGGAGGTAATTGGTCGGCTTAACGGTGTTACTTCTTGCATCAAAGTGCTGGCGCTGACCTCTCAGTCAGCCGAGTGCTTCGCGCCTCGCTGCTTGAAAGCCGGTGCGTCGGGTTTCGTCTCGAAATCCGGTGATCTTAGTGAGCTAGTTCGAGCAGCCAAGGCGGTTATGGCGGGATATACCTATTTTCCAGCGGTTGCCGTCAATTCTGTACGCCGTACCGATATGAACTCTAGCGAGGCAGACCGCATCGCCTTGCTATCTGATCGAGAACTGATGATCCTGCAGTATCTGACTCGAGGCCTTAGTAATAAGGAAATTGGCGATGCTATCTTGTTGAGTAATAAAACCATAAGCACCTATAAGGCTCGAGTAATTGAGAAGCTCAATGTCAAAACCCTGGTAGATCTGGTGGACTTAGCAAGACGCAACGGTTTGATTTGAATAGCCAAATGGGGTCGCTCTTGGTGCTCTCTCTGATTCAGCGCTTCTGCAACCTGTTATTGCTCGGTTGCATATTGATTCTTACACTTGCCACAGCACGTGGTGAAGAGCTGCGCTTATTTGGTCGTTCCTCAGTCGATGGCTATCGCGCAGAGCTCAGTAGCGAAGATTGGAGTTGGTTGCGCGAACGTCGAGTATTGCGCCTTGGTATCACGACACCAGACTATCCACCATTGGATGTACTGAGCAACCAGAGTGATTATGAAGGTATAACAGCCGACTACGCTCAGTTGCTTGGCGAATTGCTACATGTACGTATAGAGTTGAGGCTTTTTGAAGGGCGTAAGGAGGCCCTTCAAGCCCTGAAAGAGCAGAGCATAGATCTCCTGTCCACTGCCAATGAATACGATACCTCTGAAGGTGTTGTACTTTCGCTGCCCTATGCTACAGATCAGCCAGTACTGGCCGCGAGGTCGGGCGATGAATCCGCACAGGTTCCAGAATTAAGCGGTGTACGTTTGGCAATGGCTTACCACTATCTATCCGAAGCGTCTGTGCGGACTCACTACCCTAAGGCTCGACTGCAACTCTACCCATCAACGCTAGCTGCGATGGGAGCGGTAGCGTTCGGTCAGGCAGATGTTTACTTGGGAGATGCCATTGCCACCGATTACCTGATAAACCGCAGCTACCTAAACAATATTCGTTTGGTGAATTTTGCGAGCATCAATACTGCGCCCTTCGCTTTCGCGCTGAATAGAGACAATACGCAATTGTTGCGAGTAGTGAACCAGGCGTTAGAGGCTATTCCTGAGCGTGAGCGGATGCTTATCTTGCGACGTTGGGATGCTGACCGATCCAGCATCCCGGGCAACCGGATACAATTGACCCGTATTGAGCAAAATTGGATTGACCAGCATCCGGTAGTGACGATGGCAATCAACGAAACTGCTCTGCCTTTCACATTTTTTGATGAAGACGGTAACTTACGTGGAATCAGCGCGGATGTATTAGAACGGATTAGCCAGCGCACAGGGATTCATTTTGAAGTCAACCGAGTTGGCACGCTGCAGGAGATAGCCTCCCATGTTGCTCGGGGAGAGTCAGATTTGCTACCAGCCTTCACCTCCAGTATAGAAAATGAGGGGAAACTAAGCCTCACTCGCCCTTACTTTACCTCCGCATTCGTGTTGGTCTGCCGTACTTCGTCTGGTCAGGTAACCCTTAATGATCTGGCGGGGAAGACTTTGGCGCTAGTTCGTGGCAGCTACCTATATGAATATCTTCGCAAAAACTTTCCACATATAAAGATTGTTGAGGTTGCCGGTGCTGCTGAAGCCATGGAGATGGTTGCAGAAGATCGTGCCGATGCGACGATTAACACGTTAATTGGTGCTCGCTATTTAATCTCTCAGCGTTATTCAGGGAAATTACGTATCACTGCTACCATAGGAACTGTTCCTGGCCAAGCTGCATTTGCTACTGCGCGAGGCTCTTTGGAGTTGATTACAATTCTAGATAAGGCGTTATTGAGTATTTCTCCTTCTGAGATGGCCGATCTGACCCGACGCTGGAATGGCGAGGTCGTGATTTCTGAGAGCTACTGGGCGCGCCATGGCGCCCTGATTTTCAAAGGATTAGTCGGTGGTGGCATAGCACTAGGAACAGTACTTGTGTGGGTATATTGGCTACGTCGTCAAATTCGTAGCCGTATCCAGGCCGAGCAGGCCTTGAGTGACCAGATGGAATTTATGCGTGTTTTGGTTGATGGCACGCCCCATCCCATTTACGTACGTGATCGCCAAGGACGGCTAGTGTCATGCAATACCAGCTATCTAGAGCGACTCAATGTACGTAGGGAAGATGTGATTGGTCATAATGTAGGTGACGGCGTATTGGCGTCTCTTGACGAGGCGAGAAACTACGAGTCTATCTATCAAAGGGTGATGTCTAGCGGTGAGCCAGATGTAGGGGATCGTCAATTGACTCTGTCCAAAGGTGAAGTCTTGACCATCTACCAATGGGTATTGCCCTACCGTAGTTCAGACGGCGTGATGGAGGGCATCATTTGTGGCTGGATTGATATTAGTGAACGCAAAAATCTGCTCGAGGCTGAGCAGGAAGCGCGCGACGCGGCAGAGAGTGCCAATCGGGCCAAGACGACGTTCCTCGCGACGATGAGCCATGAAATCCGCACACCGATGAACGCTATCCTCGGAATGCTTGAATTGGCACAAAAGAAGTCAGATCAAGGCATAATTGATCGCAAAGCGCTGGAGGTGGCGTCGAACTCGGCACATAGTCTGCTTGATCTCATTGGTGACATTCTTGATATTGCTAGGATCGAGTCAGGCAAGCTAACTCTCGATCCGCAGCGCGCAAACCTTCGCACGCTTATCGAATCCACATTGGGGGTATTCGAAGGGCTGGCCCGTCAGAAGCGTCTTGGTCTATTTTTCGATTGCATTGGCGACGCCACAGTAGACGTCCAGATCGATCCAATGCGCTTCCGGCAAGTGCTATCGAACCTTATTGGCAACGCCATCAAATTTACCGATCAGGGCGAAGTTCGGGTGGCCTATCGGTCCGAGGCAGACGGAGATTTTTTGGCAGTCCGGGTAGAAGTGATTGATAGTGGCCAAGGCATTTCTGCTGAAGACTTGCAGCGCTTATTCGCACCGTTCTCGCAGGTTGGTAACAGACAGGCGTTTCCGCGTAATAGTGCCGGCCTAGGGCTGGTGATTAGCCGAACGCTCTGTGAAATGATGGGCGGAAGTTTGGACTTATCCAGCGAGTTGGGGCGCGGTACGCGCGTAGTCATCCAATTGCGCTTGCCGCTACTAGACGACTTAAAACCTATCGCGCCGCTTGTGCAGGAGGAAGTGGCCGAGAATAGTCCGTCGCTCAACGTATTGGTGGTGGATGACTATCCTGCCAATCGCCTGCTGCTGGCTCAGCAGTTAGGCTATCTCGGGCACCAGGTGCAAGATGCTGACGACGGGGAACAAGGTCTACACGCCTGGCGTCATGGCGAATTCGATGTGGTAATCACAGATTGCAATATGCCAAACCTTAACGGCTACGACCTGGCCAAGGCGATCCGCCAGCAAGAACGTGAGGAGAGGCGCCTTCCTTGCGTTATCTTCGGCTTTACTGCCAACGCGGTACCTGAGGAGCGACAACGTTGTCTTGATGCAGGAATGGATGACTGCCTGTTCAAACCCATTACACTTGGTGATGTACGCTGCCAACTCACTGGTATAGCCCCCCGTATCAAGAGCAAAAGCGTCACATCGACATTTGATCTGGCCTATTTACAACAACTTACGCTAGGTAATAGAGAGGCTCTCAACTCTTTGCTGAAAGACTTGATGCGTTCTATTGTTGAGGACCGCAATCGGCTTGCTGAATATTCCTCTGAAACAAACAGCCATCAACTTGCTGACCTTGCCCACCGCATTAAAGGGGGCGCGCGGTTGGCTCGAGCAGGCTCGCTGTTGGAGACATGCGAACACTTAGAAAGTGTATGTCAGATGGAAGCTACTCATGATCAGAGGCAATCTGCCATCACTGCCCTGCGCAAAGCGCTGGATAACTTGGCTCAAGAATTGGAAATGCAATTATACTAAGGCATGGACGGCATCTCTCCCACCTTGAGATAAAGCCTTTTCATTGTGTATTGATTTAGCTCAACGATATTAATTGATGATCACTCTTTGCCACGCGTATGTAGGTATTTTAGGCCATATCAGCATACAATTCATATACTGTTCGAAAGCGTCTAGACGTTAATTTTAAGGGCGTACGAAGTGGTAGTCGCAGTACTTTACCTACTGATTCTATTGGTGCTACAACACTGCATGAAGCCTAGGAAGCCAAATGTCTCCGGTTTTACCAACGTATTCCCCCTGCCCAGCTTCAAACTCATCGAGATTGTTGAAATCTTTCAGGTAAAAGAACTCGGATTTCAATGTGTCGAAATTGCTTTCCATATGGCTATCTCCGTATATAAAGATTTCAGCGTCGCGCCCGCGAAACCCAGTTGCTGTCTGCGATCAACGTGAAGGGGGTTACCGAGTGATGGGTAATCACAACTCTTGAACGCCGGATCAAACAACCCATACGTGGCGCGGTAGGCAATTTACTCCAGCCGTCCTGCGCATCAATTGCCGATCTTACCATGCGATGCATAAGTGGGTTTTTCAGAGTTTTCCTACAGCACGCTGAGAGCGTGCCTCATAGCGTCTCAGAGTCCCTCGGGGGAGAATCTCGCTATCTCTATCGTCTGAGGAACTGAGCATGCTGCCGCTAACAGCGCTGATTCTGCAAAATCCGGGTGTCCACCGATCTTCTATCTCAGCGTTGCTACATCACCTCGACTTTGGTCGAGTCGTGGAAATGACTAGCAATACAGTGGCGCTCGAGGCGTTGCGCAAGTCTGGTGGCGTTACGCTACTTCTCTGGGATTTGCGGACTTGCCCGGCTGTTTGCCTGGACTTCCTTCTATCGGTGGCAAGGGAGCATCTCGCACGAACTCTTGTCATTATCGGAGAGCCCGCGAAGGGAGCTTGGCCAGCACTGAAGCGATTGCTGAGCCTCCACGGCCTCCATGTGCTGCAAGCTGAAGGGGCGGGAGCTATTCCCGATGGCTTTGCAGAAGTTCTCGCAGCTATAAAACTTCGAGGCGCAATCACGCCGAAGTCGCCAATACTCCGGGAAACTCCCGCAGACGAGGCCGTCGTAACGGCGCTTTGGCATGGAGAAATTCGTCCCGCATTTCAGCCGAAGGTCTCAGTGAAAACTGGGCGAATTTGCGAATTTGAAGTGTTGGCGCGCTGGCAGCGACCGGACGGCGATCTTCTTGCTCCTGACCAATTTCTTCCAGCATTGCGTGATGCCGGACTACTTGATGCCTTGCTTTTTACCCTATTGGGTCAAGCATTCAGCAAGCTGTCTGCTCAGGGGCATACAACCATCAAGTTAGCATTCAATCTAGAACCATCGCAGATTTCCCGGCCGGGTTTCGCCGTTAGGGTTGAGCAATGGCTGCGGCGGCTGGGTGTTGATCCTCGACGCATCACATTCGAGCTTACAGAACTAGGCCTTCTAGAAGCTCCGGAGGTTAGCTTGGAAAATCTGTTACGCCTGCGCATGCTCGGTTGCGGTTTAGCCATAGACGACTTCGGTAGCGGTCAGTCTACGTTGCAGCGATTGGTAGAGCTGCCGTTTACCGAATTGAAGTTGGATGCTTGCTTCGTCCAAGAGTTGCACTGTGACCCTCGTCGCAGAGCAGTGTTGAGTAACGCTGTTTCGCTCGGGCGCGCCCTGGAGTTATCTGTTGTCGCGGAAGGAGTTGAAACGGAAAGTCAACTTCGCCAGTTGGAAGATCTGGGCTGTGATTATGTGCAAGGCTACTACTTCAGCAAAGCGGTGATGGGGGACGCATTGGAGCATTTGCTGCGCTCCCCCGTACTAGAACGCAACGACGTGGTGCTTCCGATAAGAACCTGCCGCAAGTAGCGTCCAGGTCGGCTAGCCGTTCAGGTCCCCTGTCTTTTATCGGGCGCGGCAATAGCCTCTCTCACCGCAGACCTGTGTCCCTGCTTACTCTTATGGGCGGCTTATATTCGGCTGCGGGCTCGGCGAACCTTAGATGAGGCCGATACCAAACTTTGACCTTTGGCCGCTCTAACTTTTTGCTCAAAGCCTAACAGCTCGACTGTTGTAAGCGTCCGACGAACTCACCTTCCGAACTCCAGCGTTAAGGGCGATGGTGTCCACGTGTTTTTAAGCGGACGCGATCACCCTTATCGCCAGGATTTCCATGCGCCAACGAAGCTCTTATCCGAAAACATTCAAAGCCCAGATCGTTCAAGAGTAAGCGTCTGGCGAACACACCTATGAATGTGTTGAACCGAAGATAAGGGCATCAGCATTTCAATTGTCCATAGGCTCGGGCCATGACTTCCCAGGTTCTCGCGTCGGCAGGAATCAGATGCTCAATACGCAGCGACTCCATCGTAATGTCGAGAGGCATGCCAAATGTTGTAAAAGTTGACATGAATTTCAGTTCCCCGTGCCTTGAGTCGAGCCGCGTCAGTACCAACGGAGGCAGTTCGTTTGTCAACGTGGAAGCCTCTTGAGGCATGGGGAGGCTTTTCAGAAGCGTAGCGAGCCCCGGGTTGCTCAGGGCCTCTCTAGCTGCCCTTTGCCAAGCAATCAATCTGATTTCCTCGACGTTGTTCAGATGATCGCCCAACCCTCCAGGCTCCAGCAGCGTTACCAACAGATTTAGGCCTTCTGCCGCATCGGCACTCAGGCCGACCAGATCGAACAGCACTCCAGTGCTGGCGTTGGCTGCCAATATCTCCCACTGACTCCCCAAGACAATCGCTGGTGCGGGGTTGTTGGCATGAAGGAGGTGAGTTATAGCGTCACGAACAGCCTCCATGCTTGGCGAGGTAAGAGGTGTTGCTTCGTAGCGCGGTGCATAACCACTGGCGAGAAAGACACTGTTGCAGTGCTCTAGAGGCGCATCGAGTGCCATGAGTAGGTTATGCAGAGTGCCTGGGCTTGGCTTGGCGCGCCCTGTCTCGATGCAGCTGAGGTGGCGCTGAGAAATACCTGACATCAAGGCGAGGTCGAGTTGGCTCAATTTTGCCTGACGTCGCAGTTGACGCAACTGCTCACTTGCAGTGATGGAGGGTGTCGTTCGAGGAAAAGGTCGGGGGCTCATTGTTCGACTCTGACGGCGCGAATTGGCTGAGTCCATGACCTGTGAGGTCATTGATCTCGTCGTGACAATATCACTACCTTGTCAGCGTTGATCATCGCTTCTTGCTCAAGGAGGACAAATGAAAAGACCCTACCTCTCACTTGCCACATTGGTGATTTTTTCCTTGTATACGGCGGGTACCATGTTCGTTGCCGATCAATCGCTCATCGACTTCGGCCTGGAGTTAATATCCAGCCCGGACACTGCCCAAGTAGTTATTGACCTTTACCTGCTCGGCGTCCTCGCTTGCATCTGGATGTATCGGGACGCTCGTTCCAAAGGCCGATCTGCGGTCTCTCTTGTGCCTTACTTTCTGATAACGGCAGTCTTCGTATCGATTGGCCCATTGCTTTACCTCGTTATCAACGGATTCGCCAAGAAGAAGCTGCCTACGGATAGCACCGGTTACAGCATCAATATTTCGCGCAATCTCGACTAAAAGGAATGAAGAGGAAGTCCGTTGGCGTTTGGCAATTCCTTTGTTTCTAGATGTCCGGCCAACACGCCTTGCGTGATTGAATGGGCGCCCATCGATGCGGCAGCAACTCCGTAATCTCACTCGCCCGCTGCGTCGGCAGGCGAGTCAGAACATCCTTCAAGTAAGCATACGGATCATGCCCGTTCATGCGCGCAGACTGGATCAAACTCATGATTGCTGCCGCCCGTTTGCCGCTGCGCAGTGACCCGGCGAACAACCAGTTGGAGCGCCCAAGTGCCCACGGTCTTATCTGATTTTCGACCGCGTTATTGTCTATGGGCACAGCACCGTCATCGAGATAGCGCGTCAGTGCCATCCAGCGCTTGAGGCTGTAATCCAGAGCTTTGGCGATAGCCGACCCTTCGGGTACAAGGTCGCGCTGGGCCATCATCCAGGTATGGAGTGCGTCGATAAGGGGCCCCGCTTTTTCCTGACGTACTCGCCAGCGTTCTTCGTCGGTCATCTCCCGCGCCAGCCGTTCAATTTCGTACAACCCACCAATTGAGTGCAGCGCCTGCTCGGCCAGTTGGCTTTTGTTCGTCGCGTGCAGATCAAAAAACTTGCGGCGGGCGTGGGCCATGCAGCCGATTTCAGTGATGCCTTGCTGGAAGCTTGCTTTGTAACCACCAAAATCATCGCAAACCAGCTTGCCATTCCACGCGCCAAGGAAGTTGCGTGCATGCTCTCCCGCACGGCTTGGACTGAAGTCATAAACGACCGCCTTGAGCGCCGAATATGGCGTAGTGCAGTAGGCCCAGACATAAGCACGATGCGTTTTCCTCTCACCCGGGGCGAGCATCTGCACCGGCGTTTCGTCAGCGTGGATCACGCCTTGAGCAAGCACTGTTTCGCGTAGCGCATCGACCAAGGGCTGGAGCTGCACACCGGTTTGACCGACCCATTGCGCCAGTGTCGATCGGGCGATGGCGAAGCCGGCGCGGCCAAAGATTTTCTCTTGCCGATACAGCGGTAAATGGTCGGCAAATTTGGCCACCATCACGTGAGCCAGCAGCCCTGCCGTCGGGATGCCCTTATCGATGACCTGGGCGGGAACCGGTGCCTGAGTCAGTGTTTCACACTCGCGGCAGACCCATTTCCCGCGCACATGCTGCTCCACCGTAAACACGCCCGGCGTGTAATCCAGCTTCTCGCTGACGTCCTCGCCAACCCGCTGGAGCTGGCAGCCGCAGGCGCATTGGATGTTGTCGGGTTCGTGATAAATCACGGTACGCGGAAACTGCGCAGGCAAGGAAACACGCTTGGGCTGCTTGCGTGGTTCAGCTTGCGCAGCCGGCGGATTCAACGCCTTCAGCTCGGCTTCAATGGCCGCGATGTCGGTGTCGAGCAAGTCGTCGAGCAAGCTGCCTTGGTCGGGACTCAATTGCTCACTGCGCTTGGCAAACTTGTTACGTTTGAACCAGGCGATTTCGTGGGTGAGTTGCTCGATGATGGTTTGGTCGCGGTCGTTCTTCTTGCCCATCCTGTCGACTTGCTGTCCGAGCGAATCAACCTGGGACAGCAACTGCGCAGCGAAAGCGCGCAGTTGGTCGGGGGTCATCTGATCGAGATTGGGCGAGGAAGTCATGCCCTGGATTTTACCAAAGCGGATCGCCTGCGGCAGCAGGCCGAGGCGCTAATTACAGCTTCTAGAGCAATGTGATTGCACCGCCAGCCCCAACGCGTTGCCAAGGCAGACCGAGCACCAAAGCCTGAAGTTGCTCGGCATCCAGCTCCATCTCGCAGCCTAGTCGAATGCCTGGCCAGTGAAACTTTCCTTGGTTCAATCGACGAGCAGCCAGCCAGACGCCAATCCCGTCATGCACCAGCACTTTCATACGAGTGGCGCGGCGGTTGGCAAACAGATAAGCACAGTGCGGCTTCGCCGCACCGAACACCGCGATCACTCTGGCTAACGCGGTCTCGGTGCCGGCACGCATGTCCATGGGCTCGGTGGCAAGCCAGATGGCGTCGATGCGAATCATTGCGTGAGTCCACGGACAAAGCGAGCGCAGCCTTCAGGATCAGACATCGGCCATTTCACCGTGATCGATTGCTCGCCAAGCGGCAGCTCAATAATCGCCAAAGCTTCCGTCTGCCGCTTGGGTGCAGCTCTCAACGGAACGAAAGCCGGCAACGCTGCTGGCGGCTGGTCTCGGTAAAGCGGCAGCCACTTGCGGATCATGTTGGCGTTGATGCCGTGGCTGATGGCGACGCTGGATAGGGTTGCGCCCGGTTGCAGGCATTCCTGAACAACCTGGGCCTTGAAGGGTTTCGGATAAGAGCTTCGATGGCGCATGGAACTCCTGACGTTAAGGCCGATAGCGTCCGCTTAAAAATACGCGGACACCATCGCCCTTAATGCTGGAGTTCGGAAGGTGACTTCCCCAGACGCTTACGTTCAAGAGTGTCTGCAACCTGGCGCAACCGTGTCCAGTGTCGCCATTATCTCAAAGATGTGCTGACACGGCTGCCGACACAGCGAGCCAGTGAGATCGGCAATTGCTAACGAATCAATGGATGCCGGCCTGATGGATAATGAATCGCCCCGAAGCAGAAGCTAAGGAGCGATTCACGAGTACAGCCCTAGCCGGGCAGGCTCAGGTGCAGCAAGGGGAAGGGGTGGCCCTCGCCATCCAGCGGAGAACGACCTGTTTGAACAAACCCGTAATGTAAATAGAACCCTACCGCTTCGGGGTTCTGTTCATTCACATCAACACTCATCTGACTGCGCGAACTGCGGGCATGATCCAGCAGCGCACGGCCAATCCCTTTCCCTCGCAGATCTGGTTCGATGAAGAGCATCTCTACGTGGTTTTTATTGAGCCCGATGAACCCTAGGGGGCAGTCCTCGGCATCTACCGCAACCCATAATTCAACAGCGGGTAGGTAAATATCGCGGAGCTGAGGAAGCAATGCCTCAATATCGGATTCTTGGAGGAAGTGATGTGTGGCGCGAACGGAGCGCAGCCAAATGTTGAGCAGTTGCGGATGGTCGGCGTTAGTAGCCTGACGAATGATCATAGAATCATCCTTAACACTTGATATCGGAAATGAGGCGCGCTAGTAGATAGCGACCGTATAAGTGTCGGCAACTTGTATGACCGCTTCGCGAGTTAACGCCTGGGCGGTTCACGGCAGAGGTAGCCGGAAAGGAGGGGGACGGACGATACTGAGATGCTTTTGGGGTGTCAATAAAAATTACGGATGGAATGATGGAAGCATGCCTGACAGATGGTGGTCAGGGCGGTAGGGATCTGCTGCGGAACGCTAGAACCGCATGATGTCAGGAGCTTACGGTGAGTTGCGCGGACGCTTACCGACTGTTGAGCAAAGGGCGATGTGGTTGATCTTTCTCAATCGCTTCCGTCAGACATTTCCTACGAAATGGCAAGACGCGACCTACTCCGCTCTTTGTTTGAACTCAATAGTCTTCTTACCAAGCGATCTACGGTGAACGCACTGATGGACTCTCCAGTTCGGTGTAAGGATCCGCCCACCTAACAAACTCTCGGAGGCATGAACTAATGAAATACAAGGCTCTCTTCGGCATCGCGCTTATTGGTAGTATCAGCGCGCTTTATGGATGCCTTCCTCAGAAATGGACCCTAAGCCGGGACGTGGTAGAAATGCCCGTTCTTCCGATCATCCAAGAATCGATTTCTCAGCTGCGCCCTCAGTTTGATGATTCTAATGCCAAGCAAATGGTTGGATACATTTGTGCGTTGGCTCGTGGTGATGCAACGCTGGAACAGGTCAGCGGCAGCTTGCTCAGCATGGGCATTGACCCGTCTAAGCTACCAATCAGTCGCTCTACATCGCTGCTGCTCACCGGAGACCGTGCGGGGCAGGCCGCAGCCTGTGCGGCTTACATTGCATTCGACGCACAATCTCCTGTCGACTTAAAAGACGTAGCAGCTATTACTTCCCCACCAGACAAAAGCGACAACTTACCAAGCACTCAAATCGACAACGCTCGTTTGACCCAAGCACTACGAGTTAAGTTGGCTTCGGCTCACGCCACTGCGGATATCTTCGCGCTGATCGGGGCAGAGTTGCGCAGGAATCCTGGTAAGGGCGTCGTGCAGTATCAGGAGCAAGCTAATCAGCTCTTTGTTCGTTTGGCACCGGTCTTCCTTGAACGGGTAAAACAGCAATTGCCACCGCCTGATGTTAACTACAGCGTGGACCGCCTTGAGGCCACCGCTCTTACTTTCAGTGCCTCTAATGGAGCTCAACTCAATATCTCCCCGGGCGTGGGCCTGACAATGCGGCAAAACGGAGTTCTCTGGTATGGCGAAGGCAAGTTGCTTGGCCATGAGTACAGCGTACCAGTAGCTTACTTCCCCCTGTCGGTGAATTCGTTGTTGGCCACTCCGGATAAAATTTGAGCTGACATGACGTCTGATGCCTGGTTTAAGTTCAGCACGCAAGTTCGATCTGGAGTTGCGCTGAAGACAGAGGCAGCAGGCGTCAGGCGAGCAACTTCAGGCAGGTATTGGTTCTTCGGTAGTAGCTCGCCTCCATGGCGGGCTCCCCATCCATCACACATGCGAATCGATGATTATGAACGGCTCCCTCAGCATTCCAAACCATCCAGAACCGTTGCCGAAAGACATTAAGGTCCCCTCCTTCAATCTCAGGTTGGATCAGCCATCGCAGAGCTACTTCGGCCAGCTTCCGGAGATGACGCGAGCCGGGCAAGGGCGGTTCACCACTCAGCGCACTCCTATCTCTGACTCCTCAGCGGAAAATAATTGTGTTGAGGTAGTCTTGGAATTGGACTATGCCTCGGAAGTCGCCGACTTGGCTGCTATTCAGGATTTGTTGTCGATGCCACTTCAGGAGCCTGCGGAGATCAAACCGCAGATCATGCGACCTACCCAGTCCGGTCCGTCTGAGTTGTCAGAAGTCGCTCCTCAGCCTGAGACCTCGAAACCTTTAAATATTGGCGACCCCGACAATGTGAATTTAGGTGTCCAGCCCTCGCTCGACTTCCTTGCCGGTATGGCCCATGAGCTATCACAACAGAAGCTCAGTGCACTGAAGACACAGGAAGCTCTAGATCATCGCTCCCTGCAGGTTAAAGAAAGGGAGCTGAGGCTTGCTGAGCAGGCTGAGCGTTTGCAACAGTTGGAACAGAGCCTCCATATTGGCAGGCTCTCTCTTGAGCGCGATGTCCAAGCGCAAGCGGCGAGTCTGTCCGAGCGCCGTACGGCTCTTCAGGTTCTGGAGGAGGCAATCGGCAGGCGCGAGCATGAATTTGCAAGCCGGGTCGAACGGCTCTCCAGGGAAGAGCAACGAGTGGAGCAGCAGGCGCATCTTCTTTTGCGTGCTATCGAACTGGATGAGCGGGAGATTGCTCTTCAGCGCCTGAGTGACAATCTTGCCGCAAAATCTGCTCGCCTTGTCGATGCCAAGAACCGCTTAGGCATTATTGTTAAGAGCTACAGTGAGAAAAATCTACGATTGGTCCGTGGTGCTTTGAGTGCTATCGATAAGACCATTTTTACAGAACTTGATGAATGATACCTACGGCCTCCTATCTTCATGGAGGCCATTTTTCTCGACTGTTACGCCTTCTTCAATACCCCCCCCAATTGCGCATGAATCGCCCCGGCTCTCTAGACGCCTTGCAAGCTCATTGCGTAACGTTTTTCAAACTCTACCGGTGAATGCTGATTGTTGAAACCATGGCGGCGTTTTGCGTTGTAGAACATCTCGATGTAATCGAACACATCGCTACGAGCATCTGTAAGCGTCTCGCAGACACCTTGTCAGCAATATAATGGCTGTCTGCATCAGCTGTCGTCTAGCTGCATGACATGGGTAGCATGAGGAATATCTGTTCGTATGATCCCGGTAGTTCGGTAGCCACTTGCGGATCACGTTGGCGTTGATGCCGTGATGGATGCCTACGCTGGAAATCGTCGCTCCTGGCTGCAGGCGCTCTTGGACGACCTGAGCTTTGAACGATTTAGGGTAAGAGCTTCGTTGGTGCATGAAATCCTGGCGATAAGGGGATCGCGTCCGCTTAAAAATACGCGGATACCATCGCCATTAATGCTCGAGTTCGGTAGGTGTGTTCGCCATCCGCTTACGAGCATCTTGCCGTGTGGTGTAGATTTTTCGCTTGATCCGTTCCCGCTTTAGAAGCCGGAAAAAGCTCTCGGCTGCGGCGTGGTCATGACAGTTGCCTCGGCGACTCATGGTGGCAACTAAATTGTTCGCCTTCAAAAGCTGCGCCAATCGGTGCTGCTGTATTGGCTGCCTTGGTCGGAGTGAGCCATCACCTCCTGTTTCGGTTTACGCCTCCAAACCGCCATCAATATCGCATCAATAGCCAACTCACTGGTCTTCTGCGACTTCATTGACCAGCCGACTACCAGACGAGAAAACAGATCCAAGACTACAACCAAATACAGCCAGCCCTCATACGTACGAATGTAGGTGATGTCGGTGACCCACGCTTTGTTAGGTTCTACGACATCGAACTGGCGCTTCAGTAAAATGGGTGAGGCGACTGCTGGCTTACCGCCATACTTTCCATGGCGTCGTCGATACCCTGTCTGAGAGCGCAGACCTTCAAGACGCATCAGTCTCGCCACACGATGTCGACCACAATCTTCACCGACCTCGCGAAGATCATCATGGATTTTGCGATAGCCATACACTTCGCCGCTCTTCAGCCACGAATGCTTAATCAAACCCAGCAATCGCTGATCGTCTTTAGCGCGTGCAGATTGCGGCTCAGACAACCAGGCGTAATAACCACTGGGATGGACTTTCAGCGTCAGGCAAAGCCGTCGAATGGAATAGTCGCCCGCGCGCTGCTTGATAAGGGCGTACTTCAGCCGCACTCCTTGGCAAAGTACGCGGCGACCTTTTTAAGGTATCTCGCTCTTCAGTGACCCGCTTGAGTTCTGCTCGCAGACGACGCAGTTCAACGTGCTGATCATCATCCTGCTGCCGCTCCTCTTGAGGTTTGCTGTAGCGCTTTATCCAGGCATAGAGGCTATGCGTCGACACACCAAGACGTGCCGCTACTTCAGCGACAGGCTACTTCTTTTCGGTCACTTGATTGACCACTTGGACTTAAATTCTTCGGGGTAACGCGGGTTGCTCATGGTACCTCCTAATTGGTCTCAGTTTAAGGCATGGAGGTGTCTACGAAACCCGAGGCGATTCAACCTTCCGCGAATCAGACGTTTCCTACATATCGCTCGGAAACAGCTTCGGTTCGTTCAGAGGGTGCCTCCCTAACATGGCTGCAGTCCCAATCAAACAGCCTTGACCATGAAAAACACTCTCAAATCCCGTTTCAAGCAAGCTGCTCAAGCCTCCGGTATTGGGCATATGCGTTCCCGTCTATTTCTTTCGCTCATGCTGATCGGTCCGCTGTGCGTTGGCGCTACTAATGCATTCAGCCAGGCGCAGTCTTCGGTTCAGACTACCCCGCAAATTTCTTACACCCAGGCCCTCGCTGACGATGCTGGCGGCCGTCACGATCAGGCACGCAAATTGTTCGATGCGCTCTCCAGCACCGAACTGAAGACTGACTCTGCAGTGCCGTCGGCAGTGAATCTGGTTCTGCTGGAGCGTTATGCAGATGCTCGCAAGGCTTTTGACGCCATCGCTAGCACTGCTACTCCGCGTGATGCTGCCTACGCCCAGGTTTGGCAGTTGTGGCTTTCCGCACGTACTTGGCAGGGACAGCCGAACGAGCTGCGCAAGCATCTGAAGCAACAGGCGCGTGGCATGCAAGGCAAAGATGCAGTGCACCAGGCACTGATTGACCTGTACGCCGGCAAGGGCAGCACCGAGATGGTATTTGCTGCCATCGAAGCTATGTCCATCGCTGATGTGGCGCGCCGCGACTTGCGCGCTGAGTCGGCCTTCTTCGCTGGTGGCTTTGCCCAGTACGTCGCTGCCGATAAGGCCACGGCCTTGCAGCTGTACCAGCGCGAATACATCAACTCCAGCGTCTCCATCGAGCGCCCGCTGCTAGAGCGCTCTATCGCTGATTTGTCCCGCTGAGTTTTCCGGAGCGAGCGCGCCTGAAACGGCAGCGCGTCGCGATCAGCGCTTCTGAATTTTCCTATTTGATTTATGCCGGCCATATACCGGCCGAGGAGTTATTTGTGAACCATATTTATCAATTGGTTTGGAATGCAACCATGGGGGCTTGGGTAGTCGCATGTGAGTTCGCTACGTCCAAAGGAAAGGGCAAGAGCGGCTCGCGTCTCTCCAAGAGTCTTAGCGCTCAAGTGCTTGCGAGCATCGCAGTGTTGGGTGCAACTGGGCAGGCGCATGCTTGGACAGCCACTGGTACGGCGACCAGTGTGGCAGATTCGAATTTGTCAACGAACACAGTTGTAGGTCAGAACGCCAGCACAGGGGGAGGTTATGGAGTTACAAACAATATCTGGCCGACGGGACTTGGCAATACCGCTATCTACGGCCAAACCATCTATTCAACTGCTGTTGGTAATGGAGCCTCAGCAAGCTTTGGTAGCGTTGCCCTAGGCGACCGCGCGGCAGCTAATACTTCTCCAATGAGCATCGCAATTGGGTCCTATGCGAAGAGCACTAGCATGGGTGGTATTGCGATTGGGACTGGTGCGATTACCACCGGCCAAGATGCGTTATCGGCTGGTGTGGCTGCTACGGCAAGCAACCGTGGGGCCATCGCCTTCGGCACGGGTAGCTTGGCTTCTGGTTTCGGTAGTACTGCGATTGGTCTGGATACTAGAGCAACGGCTGATCAGGCTATTTCTATTGGGGGCTCGGGCGCTGTGGGTGCCCAAGGGGCGAACGCAAGTGCTGCGCAAGCTGCTGCTATTGGTTCTAATTCTTTGGCTAGCGCTCAGAAAGCAATGGCCATAGGGGTCAATGCCTCGGCTACCGCTAATTCCGGTATCGCCATCGGTGTGGGTGCAACGGCCAACCAGGTGGGTGGTGTTGCGCTCGGTGTGAATGCAATATCGGATATTGCCGCGCGTGCTGGACTGGACCCGAAAACTGGAATGGCCTCTACTAGCGCTAGCAATGTGTGGAAGTCCACCCAAGCGGCAGTCAGCATCGGTAATACCACTGATACACGTCAAATCACCCACTTGGCTGCCGGCTTGGATGATACCGACGCCGTAAACGTCGCCCAGCTGAAGGCTTTAGCGGATACTTCCCTGACCTTCGCGGGCAACGCTGGTAGCGTCGCCAAGAAACTGGGTGAGACCCTCGGCATTGTTGGTAAGGCTTCCACCGCTGGTGCTTATTCAGGTAACAACCTGAAGACCGAGGCCGATCCAGTGACAGGCGAGATTAAGCTGCAGATGGCTGATGCGCCGAAGTTTGGCAATGTGACCATCAACGATAGCGGCTCGGGTAAGATCACCGGTCTGACCGCAGGTACCGCCGACACTGATGCGGTAAACGTCAGCCAGCTGAACAAGGTGGCCGATATCTCGGTGAAGTACGACACCAATATCGACGGCAGCGTCAACTACAACAACATCACCCTGGGTGGGGATACCTATAACAGCGTGTCCAAAACCGGTGGCACCAAGATCACCAACATTGCCCGTGGT